>CAZCQN010000190.1:0-5454 GCA_964500825.1 uncultured Verrucomicrobiota bacterium
TCGCGCTGGCCGCGGCCGATCGGCACCATCGAGTCGATCGCCTTGAGCCCGGTCTGAAGCGGCTCGCACACCGGCTGGCGCTTGACGACGCCGGGCGCGATCTTTTCGATCGGCGCCGCTTCGTCCGTGCGGATCGGGCCCTTGCCGTCGATCGGCTGGCCGAGGCTGTTGATGACCCGGCCGAGCATCGCCTCGCCGACGGGGATCTCGACGATCCGGCCGGTCGTGTGCACCTCGTCGCCCTCGCGCACGTGCATGTCGGACCCGAGCAGAATCGCCCCGACGTTATCCTCGCTCAGGTCGAACACCATGCCGTAGACGTCGCCGGGGAACTTGATCAGCTCGCCCGCCATCGCGCCGTCGAGGCCGTAGACGCGGGCGATCCCGTCGCCGACGAGGATGACGCGGCCGACCTCGCTCACTTCGAGGTACTGCTTGTACTTCTCGATCTGCTCGGCCAGGATGTTTGTGACTTCTTCGGGTTGAATCTTCACGGCGTTCACAAGGCTCGTCCTTTCGTTAACTCTTGGCGCAGGGAGCGCAGCGTCCCCGCGATCGTCGCATCGTACATCGTGTCGCCCACGCGCACGCGCACGCCGCCGATAAGCTCGGGCTTCACCTCGAGCTGCGGGATGAGCGTGACACCGAGCTGCTCGCCGAGCCGGTGCACAAGCTTGGCAACCTCGTCGTCGGCAAGCGGGGTGGGTGACTCGATGATGGCCACCTCGCGCTCGAGGCGGTCTCGAACGAAATCGGCTACGACGGGCGCTACCTCGTCGAGCAGGGTCACCCGCTTATTGATGACCAGCACGCCGAGGAAGTGGCACACCGGCTCGGACCAGTCGGCACGCGCGGTGATCCGGTCCATTGCGTCGCGCTTCTCCTCGACCGGGATGAACGGGTTGACCATCACCTGCCGGAACGCGCTGCTTGTGTGCCAGAGCTCGGCCGCCTCGCACACCTCTTCCTGGACCCGGCCCAACCGGTCGGTCGGCAGGTCTTTGAGCAGCGCTTGTACGTACCGCGCCGTGAGCGCGTAATCCGCCATATCTATCCGTCCTTCTGGCCCGCCGCCACGGGGCGACAGGACAAAGGCAGCCAACGAGAGTCCCCAGCCCGCGCAGCGGGCGGCATCGTGTAGCCTCGGGCGTCAGCCCGTGGGAGAAGGGCGTCGAGAAGGCGCGAGCCCCCGCAGGGGGCGACATATGACACACAGAGGTGATCTGTTGATGACGCAGGGCCACATGCCGCCCCCTGCGGGGGCTTCATCTTCGTCGATCCGGCATTCCACAGGCTTACGCCTGTGGCTACAACATGCCGTCCCCTGCGGGGACTCCGCTTGGTCGTTTCCATCGATTCACCGCAGCTAGCTAAAGGCTGGTTGCCTCGTCCAGGTATACCGTTGCGGCCTTGCGCTTCTGTGCCTCGGTCAGCTCGCCGCGCAGGACCTTTTCCGCGATGTCGATCGCCAGCTCGGCCGTGCGTTCGCGGAGCGATTCGCGCGTGAGCTCGACTGATTGCGCGATCTCGCGCTGTGTCTTCTCGATGACGAGCTCGCTGTCGGCCCGCGCGCCGTCGAGGATGCGTTCGCGCTCGCGGTCGGCGATCTCGCGCGCCTGGCTGCGGATCTCGTACGACTCGCGGCGCGCGCCGTTCAGCTCGCGCTCGGCCTGCTCGCGGTCGGCTTCGGCCGCCGTCTTTCGCTCCTGCGCCTCGTTGAGCGTCTGCTTGATGCCCTCGGCTCGCTTGTCGAGATACGCGAGCATCGGGCGGAACAGCTTCTTGTTCAGAAACGCCACGAGCAGCAGGAAGCTGACGATCTGAAACGCCATCGTGGTGTTCAGATACACGAGCGCGATGACATGCGTGAGCGGTACCGCGATCATGGCTCCGTCGTTCCTTTCCGAATGCGCCGGGGCGCCCTACACCACGAACATCAGCAGCAGCGCCACGACGAGCGAGTAAATGCCCGTGGACTCCGACACCGCCTGGCCGATGAGCATCGTGCGCGTGATCAGGTCGCCCTTCTCCGGGTTGCGCGAGATGCCCTCGCACGCCCGGCCGGCGGCGTAGCCCTCGCCGATGCCCGGGCCGATCGCGCCGAAGCCCATGCAGATGCCCGCGCCCAGGAGCGTCAGCGCCCGTACGATGTCGCCGCTGACTTCCGCGATGAGAGGTGGCATTGTCTGTCTCCTTTATCCGTTCTCTCGATTCTGTCTCAATTCAGCACGGCCGCCCGTGATGCGTCCGGGTGTCACATCACAAAGATCAACATGATGGCGATGCCGAGCGCGTAGCTCGCCGTCGACTGCGACACCGCCTGCCCGAGCAGCATCGTGCGCAGGATGGTCGGCTTCTGCCGCACGTTGCAGGCGACGCCGTAGACGCCGTACATGGCCGCGATGCCCGAGCCGTAGCCGGGCCCCACGGCGCCGAGGCCCATGCAAATGCCCGCGCCCAGCAGCTTGCAGACGGTGACGATGTCCGACGACGTTGCCGGCTCGAACACGAGAAGCAAGGCGATAATGAGCGCGAAAATCACCGACGACTGGGCCACGCTCTGGCCCACGAGCATCATGGTTGTCACGTCGCCCGTCGTGTCGGGCCGGCGGGCGACCGCCTTGCAGGCCATGGCGTTGGCCAGGCCCGCGCCGATGCCCGGGCCGAGCGCGCCAAAGCCCATGGCAAACCCCGCCCCGAGCCGCGTGGCCGCACCGGCGAGCCCGCCGCCGGGCAGCTTCACGAACAGCAGCACGATGGCCACCATGAGCGAGAAGATCGCCGCCGTCTCGGTCACCGCCTGGCCGATGAGCATCGTCTTGAACACCTCGCTGTGGCCGGACGGCTGGCGCGCCGACGCGCGCGCCGCCTCGCCGCCGCCGATGCCGATCCCGATGCCGGTGCCGATCGCGCCGATCCCCATCGAGAGCGCGGCGCCCACGTACGCCGAAACCGTCACGATCTTGTCGACCGATAGGTCCACTGCTTATTCCTCAGCCGGTATCTTGATTGCGATGTAGACCATCGCGAGCATCGCAAACACAAATGCCTGCACTGCCCCGACGAACAGCCCGAGGAACAGGTTCAGGCCCACCTGCACGAACACCCCGACCGGCACGAAGTAAACGACGCGCAGCAGGAGCGTGACGACCACAAGCATCACGACCGACCCGCCCAGGATGTTGCCGAACAGACGGAACGAGTGCGACACGAGCTTGCCGATCTCGCCGAGCACGCCGAGGATCACGCCGGGGAAGTACTTCACCACCGGGATATCGATCTCGCAGTACGTGCTCAGGAAGTACTTCTTGAACCCGGCGTACTTGATGCCGGCAGCGTGCGCCACCACCATGACGATCAGCCCGCAGCCGAGCGTGGTGTTCAGGTCGGTCGTCGGCTCGTCGAGCGCGGGCAGCTTCGTGGTGAACGCGAGCCAGTGGCCGTCGGGCACCTCGATCGCCCAGTCGAGGAACGAGCCGACCACGTGCACGTTCGGGTCGACGAGCGCCACAATCGAGCCGACGTACGTGCCCAGGTACGCCCACAGCTTCGGCAGCAGGCCGAGCCAGTTCGAGATCAGGATGAAGATGAACAACGTCGTGATGAGCGGGAAGTATTTTCGGGCCCGCTCGCGCAGCGTGTCCTTCGTCAGCGAGTCGAACAGGCCGACGACCAGCTCGCCGACGCCCTGCAGGCGCGACGGGATCTCCGAGAAGCGCTTCGTCGCCCGGTGCGCGAAAAGCAGCAGCAGCCCGATCACGGCCCATGTGATGAGGATCCGGTAGAAGAAGACGGCGGTGAACGGCGGCATCGACGATTCGCCGTCCTCGGCCTTGCCTTCCTCGATGTGCACCTCGCCCGTGGCCAGGTCGATATACGGCGGACTCTCGCCGATGCTCGAGAGCGCGTCGTAGTCCTTCTGCGGCTTGTGCTTCGGCGCCACCCCGGCCAGGAGCACTGGGAGCAACGCGATCGCGGTCAATATCCAGAACGTGCGCTTGCGCATCTCACCTCTTGGCATCAGCGGGCGCGGCACCCGCGCGCGCGCCGCCGGAACGGCGGCCCATCAGCAGCCCGTGGCCCCACAGTACCGGGTAGACGATGAAACAGCCGGCTGCCGCCGCGATCAGGTTCCAGCCCTTGAAGTGGACGGCGGCCGCTCCCGCGAAGATGAGGGCCATCCGCGCGAACGTGCCGACCACGGCCACGCGACGGCCACGGTTGCCGCTGCGCAGCACGGCCGCATTGACGCGGACCATCAGCTCGAAGTTCATGAGACCGACGCACAACCCGAGGACGAGGCCGAGCGTCACCTCCCTGCTGCCAATGGCGACCGCCACCAGCAGCAGTATGGCGGCTGCCCGCAGCGTCCAGGCCACGACGGAGCGCTTGAACAACCTAATGTCGTCCGGGATGCTCACTGCGTATTCCTCGGGAGAAGCAGCCGGTAGACCTGGATGAATCCTGCTGCAATACCTGCAAACAGAAGCACAAGGGTCAATGCCGGCCCGATACCAAGCCAGCGGTCGAGCAAGACTCCTGCCAGAAGCCCGCCACCGATACAGACAACCAGCACGAGACCGACCTCGCCCACCAGCGCCAGGTACTTGAGATATCCCTTGTCATGGTCCATCAGCTTGGATTGACTCAGCATGCCGGAATCTCGGCGGGGGACGCCTCCCCCCGATTCCGAGGAGGCCGGCTCCGTGCTTCGGGCTGCGCATGGGGCGTAACGTCGCCGGCTCCTCAACTCGTCCAGAACCTAGTCGATCCCGATGCGCGCCAGGATCCCGTCGAGCTCATCGAGGGAGTAGTAGTCTATGGCGATCCGGCCGCCCTTGCCGCGCTGGAGCACGGTGACCTTCGTGCCCAGCGCGCGGCTCAGCTTCGCCTCGAGCTCGGCGACGTGGACGTCCTTGGGGCGCGGCGCCCGGCGCACGCCTGGCTTCGGGCGTGGCCGCGCGCTTGCCACCAGGGTCTCGACCTCGCGTACCGACAGCCCGCGGTCGGCAACAAGCTGCGCGATCCGGAGCTGTTCGGCCTGCGTGACCGCCCCGACCAGCGCCCGGGCATGGCCGAACGAGAGCTTTCCCTCGGTGATCATCCGGCGAATCTTCTCCGGCAGCGACAGGAGCCGCAGGTAATTGGCGACGCTCGTACGGTCCTTGCCCACGCGCCGGGCCACCTGCTCCTGGGTGAGCTTGAACCGCGTGGCCATCTCGTGGTAGGCGCGGGCGTGCTCGATCGGGTTGAGGTCGTCGCGCTGGATGTTCTCGATGAGCGAGAGCTGGAGCGCCTCCTCGTCGTTCGCGTCCACCACCATCGCCGGCACAGTGTCGAAGCCGGCCTTCTTGGCGGCCAGGACGCGGCGTTCGCCGGCGATCAGCTCGTAGCCGCCCTCGCGGCGCCGCACGGTCACCGGCTGGATCACGCCGCGCTCCTTGATCGAGCGGG
>CAZCQN010000191.1:0-5358 GCA_964500825.1 uncultured Verrucomicrobiota bacterium
GAAAGCTTCTGCTCGTTGAGCTGGTCGTCGCCGCGCACGAGCAGCAGCACGAGCGAGCTCTTGACCACGTACACGAGCGACTTGATCACCCGCTCGGGCGGCACGTCGAGCAGCGCGCACACCTCCTCGACCGTCCCGGCGTCCGGCGTCGCCACCTCGACGGGCGTGGCCGCGCCTTCTTCGTCCGCGAACTCACTCGGCAGCGCCTCGGCCGTCTCGATGTTGGCCGCGTAGCCGCACGAGCACTTCACGACCGTCGACTCACCGGCGTCGGTCGGGATCATGAACTCGTGCGAGACCGTACCGCCCATCGCGCCCGAGAACGCCTGCACAGTGAACACCTCCTCGAGCCCGCAGCGCGCAAAGATGCGCTCGTACCCGTCGAGGTGCTTCGCGTAGCTCGCGTCGAGGCCCGCCTCGTCGAAGTCGAACGAGTACGAGTCCTTCATCAGAAACTCGCGCGTGCGGATCACGCCCGAGCGCGGCCGCGCCTCGTCGCGGAACTTGGTCTGCACCTGGTACCAGATCTGCGGCAGGTCCTTGTACGAGCGGAGCTCGGCGCTCGCCGTCGCGGCGAAAATCTCCTCGTGCGTCGGGCCGAGGCACAGATCGCGCTGCGCGCGGTCCTTGAGGCGGAACAGCATCTCGCCCATCACGTCCCATCGACCCGACTCGACCCACAGCTCGGCCGGATGCAGCGCCGGCATGTGGAATCGCCGCCCGCCGATCCGGACCATTTCCTCGTCAATGATTCGCTCGATCTTGGCCATCGACCGCACGGCGAGCGGCAGCTTGACGTAGAGACCCGCGCCGAGCTGGCGCACGTAGCCCGCGCGCACGAGCAGCGCGTGGCTCGCGCACTCGGCATCGGCCGGGTTCTCTTTGTGCGTCGGGATGAAGCACTCGGACCAGCGCACGCTCTTCTCCTCCCAGCCTCAATGAGCAACCGGGGCCACATTGGTCGAGGCGCAGCACCGAAACGGATTATACGACCAGGGAAACGCGCGTCGAGAAGGAATCAGCGCGGGCTGCTCACAACTCCGGCCGCTCCGAGGCCGGCGGCGGCTCGCCGAGCTGCTGCTCCTTGTACTGGAGCTGATAGAGCCGGTAGTAGAGACCGCCCTGCCTGAGCAGTTCCTGATGCGTGCCTATCTCGCACACCTCGCCCTTGTGCAGCACGATGATCTTGTCGGCCCGCTGAATCGTCGAGAGCCGGTGCGCCACGACGATCGAGGTCCGATCGCGCGTCAACGTGCCGATCGCATCCTGAATTAGCCGCTCGGTCTCCGTGTCCACGTTCGACGTCGCCTCGTCGAGCACAAGCACCGCCGGGTCGAACGCGAGCGCGCGCGCAAACGACAAGAGCTGGCGCTGGCCCGCCGACAGCGTGCTCCCACGCTCGCTCTGGATCGTCTCGTAGCCGTCGGGCAGCTCATCGATGAACCGGTGCGCGTTCACCATCTCGGCGCTCTCGCACACGCGCTCCATCGGGATCGACTCCTCGCCGAGACGGATGTTGCGCGTCACCGTCCCCGAGAAAACAAACACATCCTGCAGCACGAGGCCCATCTGGCGCCGCAGCGACAGCGTGTCGTAGTCGCGCACGTCGATCCCGTCAATGAGCACCTGGCCCGCTGCAACGTCGTAGAAACGGTAAAGCAGGCTGACAATCGTCGTCTTGCCCGCGCCCGTCGCGCCGACAACCGCGACCGTCTGCCCAGGCTCGATCGTGAACGAGACGTCCCGAAGCACCGGCTCGCCGGGAAGGTATTCAAACGTGACGTTCCGAAACTCGATCCGCCCCTTGAGCCTCTCCGCAACGATTGCCTCTTCGCGCTGCGGGATGATGTCATCCTCGTCGAGCAGCTTGAATATCCGCTCCGACGACGCCATCGCCGTCTGGATCAACTGGTACTTCTGCGTGATGTCGGAAATCGGCATCTGGAACATGCGAAACCAGAACAGAAAGGCAAACAGCGTGCCCGTGCTCAACCTGGGGTCCTGGACCATGAAACGGCGCGCGGCGAACGACAAGAGGATGCCCGTTCCAAGGGCCAGCACCACGGTGACGACCGGGCGGATGAAGCCCTGGACCTTGATCGCCCGGTCGTTCTCGTCGTAGAACCCGGCATGCACCCGGTCGAACTCGCCCGCCTTGCGCGTCTCCTGATGAAACATCTGGATCACGCTCATGCCCAGGAAGTGCTCCTGCAGGAACGCGTTGACGGCCGCCAGCTTCTTGCGCACCAGCCGATAGGCGTCCCGGATGCGCGGACGCAACACGAACGACGCCACCATCAACAGCGGCACCGCGGCCGACGACGCAAGCGCCAGTTGCCAGTGCGCGAGCATCATGATGCACACGAGCCCGGCAATCTGGAACACGTCCGAGAAGATGGTCACAATCCCCTCGCTGAACAGCTCGCTCAGCGACTCGACGTCGTTCGTTACCCGCGTGATCAATCGGCCGGCCGGGTTCTTGTCGAAGTAGCGCAGCGACAGCTCGTGCATCTTCGCGAACACCTGCACGCGCAGGCTGTAGACCACGTTCTGACCAAGCTTGACGGTGAAGTAGTCGAGCACGAGGCGCAGGCCCCACCGGACGACCTCCGCCGCCAGCAGCAGCTCGACCGTCCACAACACAATCTCGAAATGCCTCGGCTTGATCCCCGCGTCGATCGCATACTTGAGGAACACCCCGCGCGAGATGTGGAGCGCGGTCGCAATGATCGACAACACCGTCAGGACCGTCACGAGAACCCAGAACGGCCGCAGATAGCCCACGAGCCGGCGCATGAGCTGCCCATCGAGGGGCCGCACCACCAACTCGTCTTCCATGTGGTAGCTGGCGTCCGCCATGGCCCGGTGCCCTAGCTCTCCTCGAGCTGCTCCTCGAGTAACTGCTTGCGGTAAATACTCGCGTACAACCCGTCGAACACAACCAACGCCGCGTGCGTGCCGCGCTCGGCAATCCGCCCGCGCTCGAGCACGATGATCTCGTCGGCCATCTTCAGCGTCGAGATCCGGTGCGCCACGATCAGACACGTTCGCTCGCGCATGAAGCTGCTCAACCGCGCGAGGATCTCGTACTCGGTGTGCGTGTCGACCGCCGAGAGCGCGTCGTCGAGAATCAACACGCGCGGGTCGGCCAGCAACGCCCGTGCAATCGCCACGCGCTGCTTCTGCCCGCCGCTCAGGTTCACGCCGCGCTCGCCCAGAAGCGTCTCATACCCGTTCGGGAACACCTCGACGTCGCGGTTCAGTTGCGATATCTCGGCCGCCCGCGTCACCTCCTCGTCGGCAGCGTCGGGACGCGCGAACGCAATGTTGTCGCGAATCGAAGCCGAGAACAGAAACGTCTCCTGCGGCACGTACGCGATGTGCCGCCGAAGCGTCGAAAGCGGAATGCGTTTCACGTCGATCCCGTCGATCAACACGGTGCCGTCCGGCGGATCGACCAGACGCCCGAGCATCTTGATGAGCGTCGATTTGCCGCTGCCGACCTCGCCGACGATCGCCAGCGTCGAACCGCGCGGCACGCGCAGCGTGACGTCCTCGAGCACGCGAGCCCCCTTATAGGCGAAGCTCAAACCCCGGAACTCGATCTCGCCATCGATCGACGTCTTCGACGCCACCGTCTCGGCGGTATCGCGCACCACGGGCTCGACGGCCAGCATCTCCTGGATCCGCTTGAGCGACGCCGAGCCCTGCTGCACGAGCGTGACACACCAACCGAGCGCCATCATCGGGAACATGATCATCATCATGTATTGCTGGAACGAAACTATGAACCCCAACTCGAGCTCGCCGTGGATGACTTGCCAACCCCCGACGACAATCACCAGCAGCAGGCCCATGCCGAATACGAACCCGATCGTCGGGTGAAACAGCGCGTGCCACCAGGCAAATGACATGTAGCGCTGGCGATACTCATCGGCCGAGCGCCGGAACTCCTCGACGGTGTTGGCCTCTTGCGCGTACGCCTTGACCACGCGCACGCCCGTGATGCTCTCCTGCGCGTGCGCAGAAATGTCCCCCATCTGCGCCTGCACCTTCTCGTACCGCGTGTGGAGCCTGTCGCCGACCTTCTTGACGAACACCGGCAGCAACGCAACGTTCAGCAGCAAACAGGCCGTGAGCTTCCAGCTCAGGTAGAACATCCACGGCAGCGCCACGGCGGCGATAATGACCATGTCCAGCACGAGCGCCGTGCCGATCGCCAGCGCCCGCCGCACGGCTCGCAGGTCATTGGTCATCCGCGCCATCAGGTCACCGATCCGGGTCTCGGAATAGAACTTCGGATCGAGCGTCTGCAGATGCGTATAGAAGTCCCGCCGCATGTCGACCGTCACGCGCAGACCCAGCCTCTGAAAGAGCACGTGCATCAGGTACCGCAGCACACCCATGATGAGCGTCGAAACCAGAATCGCCCCCACGCACAGCGCCACAAAACGCCAGATCAGCCGGTCGGTCCCGAGCGAGTTGATGAACAGACCGGTCGCATACGGCGGCACGAGATCGAGCACGTCGATCCCGGCGATCACGAGAGCGCCGAACAGAAACCGGCGCCGATGTGGCCGCACAAGCGCCCACAGCTCGCGTGCGTGTTCCCATAGGCCTTTCTGTTCCATGACGCCACTGCCTTGCGCGAAAAAACAGCCCTAGGGCCCCTCAGGCTCTAGGGCCGTGCTGTCCCCGTCCGCGAAGAGCCGCCCGCGCCCTCGGAAGCCCAACAACGCACCCGCCCGTTGCGGTTCCGTGCTCTGTCGTCTTGGGTATCCGAAATGGGCTTGGTGGTCCGGGCCGACCGTCGCGCGGCCCACAATGATACCATCCCGACCACGCCCCGGTCAACCCCACCGCCGCGTCGTATTTGACCGCAGGGCCGTTCGCCTGCTACCCTCCCGACAGAAGCAGGACGCACAATCGCTCGGGGGTCATTCCCATGAGATCAGCTCCGGCCAGCCGCGGCGGCTCGAAAACGTGGGCCATGGTCCTGGTCTTTGCCCTCGTCGCCGTCGCCTACTTCTTCGTCCGTCCCGATCTCACCTCGCCCAAGCCGTTTCCCGACGTGCCCGACGAGGCCGAGTCGCTTGCCGACAAGTGCCGGGCTCGCGGCGCCGCAAGCAAGCAGGTCAAGTTCCCCACGAAGATCCTCATCTGGGACGTGGCCGCCGGCAAGCCGAGCAAGGCCCACAAACACCTGCCCGACTCGCTGCGAGCCGCCAAGCAAGATGAGCTCGGCACCGTCATCCTCGTGCTCAACGTCACAAAGCAGGAGACGACCGAGTACATACCGCTCGAAGGCACCACCATGGGCGGCCCGCCCGAATACACCTTCACCTACACCCTCGGCGC
>CAZCQN010000192.1:0-5308 GCA_964500825.1 uncultured Verrucomicrobiota bacterium
CCGCGGCCGCGTACGCCGCCATCGAGCGAGCCGTTCACCGCATTCGCGGCGATCGTGCTCCATTCGAGCCGAGCGACGGGATGGTCTACGGCATGGCCGGCGTCGACGCGTGGGCCGACAAGCTCAACCACGTCCCGTTCTGCGTCCCGTGCAGCGAGTCGGCCCCCAACCCCGACCGCGCGCGCGGCTGGAGCTGCGCCCGCGACTGCGCCACCAGCGTCTGCGAAGGTGCCGCCGCCGCGTCAAGCGCGCTTCGCAAGTGGGCGTCCGATCTACCGCCGGACAACGCAGTCCATCTTCGGGCCGCGGCCGACCGCTATGAGGCCGTCGACCGTCTGCTGCGGCCCTTCACGACGTGGGAGAGAGGCGTCGCCTACCACGCGATGATGGGCGACCTTCAGAGGCAGACGCGGCACGCGGATGACGTTTTGCGTCCGATCCAGCGCCACCTGACGGCGGCCGCCGACGAGATGGAGCAGGCAATCGCTAGCGCGACGTAACACGCGGCTTGCGGACAACGAGCGGACGGGCGGGCTTCGGTCCGCCCGTCCATTTGCTATACTGCCGACAGCGTTTGTGCCGGAACCGGCGCGCGGAGCGACGGTGTTGTCGGCCCGTGAGGAGG
Organism: uncultured Verrucomicrobiota bacterium; assembly: GCA_964500825.1. Taxonomy (GTDB): domain Bacteria; phylum Auribacterota; class JABMQX01; order JAFGEW01; family JAFGEW01; genus CAYUZG01. The sequence goes on from CAZCQN010000192.1 coordinate 626, forward strand.
GAGAAGACCATGGACGTCGAGAAGATCAAGCCGAGCGAGACCGCCGTTGTCGTCATCGACATGCTCAACGACTTCATCACCGGCGCGCTCAAGTGCGAGCGGGCCCAGGCCATCATCCCCAACATCAAGGCGCTCATCGAGGCCGCACGCAAGGCGGGCGCGCACGTGATCTACAGCACCGACGCCCACTCGCCCGACGACCACGAGATCCGCGTCGCCTGGCACGCGCACGCCATGGCCGGCACCAAGGGCGCGCAGATTATCGACGAGCTCGTCCCCCAGCCCGGCGACCACATCAGCCCGAAAACAAGCTACAGCGCCTTCTACAACACCAACCTCGACGAGTATCTGCGCAGTAAGGGCATCAAGACGCTCATCCTCACCGGCGTCCTGACCAACTGCTGCATTCAGTACATCGCCGGCGAGGCGTTCGTGCGCGGCTACCGCATCATCGTCCCGCCCGACTGCGTCGAAGCCCTCACCGACAAAGAGCACACCGACGCCCTTACCTACATCCGTTTCTGGTTCAAAGCCGAGATGCCCGACTCGACGCAACTCGTCCGCGCGTTCGACAAGGGAGAGGAGAACTAGACAGGATCAACAGGATTGACAGGATGTTTTCTGATCCAGTCAATCCTGTTGATCCTGTCCAGAGTCTTTTCCTTTTCCTGATCCCGTCCGATACTCCTCCGGCAGCTCTCTCACCTTGCGGCGCACGTCGACTCCTTTCTCGCCGAAGTTGATGAGCAACCCCACCGGCTTGCCCGTCGCCACAAGGTAGTTGACGAGCTGCGCTTCGTGCGCTTTGGTCAGTTGGCGTACGGACTTGAGCTCGACGATTACGCAGCCCTCAACGACCAGGTCGGCCATGAAGTCGCCGACAACCTTGTCGTCGTACTTGACCGTGATCGGTGATTGCTGCTCAACCTCAAGATCCGTCTTGCGCAGTTCGACAAGCAGGGCGTTCTCGTAGACCGATTCGAGAAACCCGAACCCCATCGTGTTGTACACACGATACGCGCACCCGATGATCTGCTCTGTCAGGTCTGCGTGCTCCACGGCGCACCTCTATCCAGGACAAGAAGTAGACAGGATCAACAGGATTGACAGGATTTCTCCTGATCCTGTCAATCCTGTTGATCCTGTCTAGAATCCTTTCCTATCCCATCACGCTCTTCGCCTTGCCGGCGGAGCCGAGGGCTTGCATCTTGCGCGCGACAATCGCCTTGACCGCCTCGCGGCCGGGGCCGAGGTACTTGCGGGGATCGAACGGGAAGTCGGGGCGCTTGCCTTCGCTGCCGGCCTGCATCCAGGCCCAGAGCGCGTCGTTCGACTCGCCCCACGCGCGCAGGATGGACGAGGTGAGCGCGAGCCGCAGGTCCGTGTCGATGTTGACCTTGCAGACGGCCATCTTGGCCGCGCGTGCGATCGCCTCCTCGGGCACGCCCATCGTCTTGGGCATCTGCTCCCAGTTCGACTCGCCCGCCACCCGGCACAGTTCGGCGTTGCTTTGGTCAAGCACCGCGTACTTGTTGATCGCCGCAACGAACTCGGCCGGCACCGACGACGAGCCGTGCATCACGAGCGGCGTGTCCGGAATCTTTGCGGCGATCTCGTCGATCCGGTCGAACGCGAGCTTCGGCTCGTGCTTGAACTTGTAGGCGCCGTGGCTCGTACCGATCGCCACGGCGAGCGAGTCGCACCCCGTGTCTTTGACAAACTGCTCCGCCTCATCGGGATCGGTGAGGAACTTCATCACGTCTTCCTCGGCGACGCCGACGACGTCTTCCTCGATCCCGCCGAGCATGCCGAGCTCGGCCTCGACGCACACGTACGGGTCCTTGCCGTGCGCGTGTTCGCACACCTTCTTCGTGTTGGCGATGTTCTCGGCGAGCGGCAGCTTCGAGCCGTCGTACATGACCGACGTGTACCCCTCGTCGATGCACACGAGCGCCGTGTCGAGGTCGCCGTGGTCGAGGTGGATGACGATCGGGATCTCGGGTGCCTCCTCGGCGGCCACGTCGATGAGCGCGCGCAGGTACTTCATGTTCGCGTACTGGCGGGCCCCGCGCGAGATCTGCAGGATGAGCGGCGCCTGCTGCTCCTTTGCCGCCCAGATGATGCCTTGCAGCAGCTCCATGTTATTGACGTTGAACGCGCCGACGGCAAACCCGTCGCGCTTGGCCGCCTCGAACATCTTGAGCGTATTGACGATCGCCATAGCTTCTTCCTTCCGTTGTTGCGACGAGACAAGAACCGTTTTGCCGATCATACGGACTCGGCCGACGGCGGTGCAACAGGAAACGGGCGCGCGGCTCACGCAGCCGTCTTTCTTGTTGTGCTTTCGCCCCGTGGCGCTTAGACTGCCACACAGTGGGGGACGTCATCAGTCCGTTGACGCCCGGCGCGCGGCCCGGACGCGATCCCGGAGGTGTGAGCCATGGGCGAGACTCAGGCACGGGTCGATGCGCTTATCGCGAAGCTCGGTGATGTCTCCGAACAGGTGCGGCTCGATGCGATCGAGGAGCTGAGCACGATCGACAAGGAGCACGCCCTGCCCGCCCTGCACTGGGCGATCCAGAACGAGATGGACGAGGAAGTCCGCAACGCCGCCCGCGACGCCTACCAGCGCCTCTCACGGGCCGACCAAGCCGGGTCGAACGAGGCGGTGGCCGAGGGCACTGACAAGACACGCATGTTGCATCGCCCGAAGGTCAAGGCCGTCGTCCTCGAGGAAGGCGCGGCAAACCCCGCGGGCGGTTTCTCGCTCAGCATCGGTCTCGTCGCCGTGGCCGGCCTGGTGGTGTGGGGCTTGATCGGGCTTGGCCAAGGGGGGGAGACGGGGACCTTCCTCGTCTGGTGGCTGCGCATCGCCTCCGGCATCTCGATCCCGGGCCTCGTGCTCGGCATCATCGGCGTGGCGACGAAGCGCGAGAAGCACCTGACCGCCATCGCCGGGACCGTGCTCAACGCGCTCCTCGTCATCCTCTTCTTAGTCCGCGTCGTGCTTCCGCTCATCAGAGGTTGACGCGCCCCGTCACTCGGTCGAGCACGCCGCGCTGTGTCTGTGAGTTCCCGGGCTGCCGCGCTGGGACGACGCCTCCCTGGAGCTGTCGATGAACCACCGTCGAGGACAACCGGACGCGCGCGAACGAGCCGCCTTCCAGCGCCGCCTGCTCACGCACTTCCGCGCCACCAAGCGCGACCTCCCGTGGCGGCGGCGCGTCACGCCGTACCGCATCCTCGTCGCCGAGGTCATGCTCCAGCAGACGCAGGTCGACCGCGTCACCGACTACTTCCGGCGCTGGATGCGCCGCTTCCCATCGCTCAGAGCGCTGGCCGAAGCGCCGCTCGACGACGTGCTGAAGCAGTGGGAAGGCCTCGGCTACTATACCCGCGCGCGCACTCTGCACGCGGCCGCCCGCCTGTTCGTCGAGAAACACGGAGGTCGCGTGCCACGCGACTTCGACGCGTTGCGTGCAGCGCCCGGGATCGGCCGCTACACGGCCGGCGCCATCCTGAGCATTGCCTATAACATGAAGAAGCCCGTCCTCGACGGCAACGTCGCGCGCGTCCTGTGCCGCGTCTTCGCCATCCGCCGCGACCCGACGAAAGCGTGCGCACGCAACTTGCTGTGGACGCTTGCCGAGAACCTCATCCCCGACGGCGACGCCCGCGACTTCAACCAGGCCCTCATGGAGCACGGCTCGCTTGTCTGCACGCCGGCGAGCCCGAAATGCGCCCACTGCCCCGTCAGGACCCTCTGCGCCGCGCGCGAACGCGGCCTGCAGGACCGGCTCCCCGTCAAGGGGCAGCGCCCGAAGACGCTCAAGCACGACGTCGGCGTCGCCGTCATCCGCGAACGCGGCCGCTACCTCATCCAGCAGCGGCCCGACGGCGCGCTGCTGGCCGGCTTGTGGGAGTTTCCCGGCGGCAAGCGCGAGCCGCGCGAGTCGATCGCCGCCTGCATCAAGCGCGAGCTCCGCGAGGAGCTCGGCATCGACGTCGAGGTAGGCGAGGAGCTCTGCACCGTAAACCACGCCTACACCCACTACCGCGTCACCCTCCACGTCCACCGCTGCCGCATCACGCGCGGCCGCCCACACCCCCACTACGCGCAACGCATCCGCTGGGCCCGCCCCGCCGACTTCGCGCAATATGTTTTCCCCGCCGCCAACCTCCGCATCATCGACCGCCTAGCGAGATGAGATGTACGGCGGGTCGCCTCCGGGGAGCACCCCCGCCTCAGCAGTGCAGTTCGAGGATAGGTCTTGCCACCGGCTTCAGCCGGTGGTTCCGAGCAGCACCCACAACACCCATAGCCGGCTTCAGCCGGCTTCTCGACGGTGGCCTTCAGGCGCAGTTCTTGCCACGGCTGAAGCCCACTGTCGGGAAGCACGCTGAAGCGCGCTCGTGCACGAATCCTGTCCCAGAAACCACCGGCTGAAGCCGGTGGCACGACCTATTCAGTCACAATCCAGTCGGGGGTCTTCGGATGTCCAATCCGTGCGTGGTGGGTCAACACGCCCGCGCAGGTTCCCAGAGCTAACTGAGGGAATCGAGGCGCTTGAGGAGCTCGCTCGTCGAGCGGCCCTCGACGAGCGGGATGGTCGTCACCGTGCCGCCGGCGGCTTCGACCGTGTCGCGGCCGACGATCTGGTCGCGCGGCCAGTCGCCGCCCTT
>CAZCQN010000193.1:0-5302 GCA_964500825.1 uncultured Verrucomicrobiota bacterium
TCGCGGCGATCCGGCACTCGAACGAGCCGGGCCGTTCAACGGCAATTAGGTATGGTGTCCCCCGATTCGGGCTGCGCCATGTGGCGGCGTATGCGGAGGTGCGAGAATCAGGCAAGCACGCCGGCAAGAGCGAGGGCGATCCTCTTGCGCTGCTTGCTCACGTACTGGTGGGAGCACCCCAACGTCTGCGACACCTCGGCCACGCTCTGGCCCGTGGCGAACGCGTCGAGGAGCATCTGCTGCGATGTGGTCAGCCGCTGGCGCAGCGTCATGAGGGCGTCGCCGGCAAAAAGCTGTTCGCGGAAATCATGCTGGTCGGCGGGCTCGAGCGTCGGCCGCTCGTCGGCCGCGTCCTCGTCGACCGACACCAATAGGCAGTCGGCCCGGTGCTTGCTGTCCACGCTCTTGCCGCGCTTCATATAGTCCAGGCCGTGGTACTTGCAGCTCTGTAGGTACCAGCTCTCGGTCTGACCAGGATTCGTGACCTGGGTCTGCCACAGGTGAATGAGCATCTCCTGCAGCACATCGTCCTGGTCCGACAGGTTCGCGGCAATCGCTCTGGCGATCGCGCGCAGACTCGCGCGGATGCGCGGATCGGACACCAGCATGACCAATCCCCCATCGCCCAATGAGTTGCCGACCCCTACATCGGCAAATCATCAGCGACCTCGCCTGTGTCTTCTCACGGGCTGTCGCTCTGGGCCAACCGCCCCAGGTGATTGCTCACCCCACACCGGGCGGCGACCAGAACCCCTCGAGCCTCAACCCCTGATGCCCGGCCCAGCCACGGCGATGGGCTTCCGCCGCCACCTGCCGGCGCATCGGCCTTCCCTACGCTCTCGGGGTAGAACCCGATCTCTGCAGGCGTCCAGCGCCTGCCAGGCCAACTGCCGCGCATCCCTACAATACGCGGCCTAGCCGAACTCGAAACAGAGCTCGCGAATCCCCCTTGCAGGATCGAAGCTCCCCGCGCGCAACACCACAACGTCAACCCCTACAAGATGTCGTGGTTCCGCACGCGGTAAACCACACGATCGCGCACGCAAACTAATCCTGCTAGCCGATACCGCGTGGACTTCTATCGAACCCCTTGCGAATGAACGGGCGTAGGATACCAGATGTCTTTCCAAAAGGCAAGTAGAATCTGACCAGGCGCACATAAATGCCCGACATTATGACAACCCAATAAACGCGGAGCTGCCAATCTGTCAGGCCACCCCAAGACCGACCATGGCCGAGCTGAAGAGAGCGTCAGAGGCCCGCCAAGATTGACGCGCCCCGCAGGGGCGCAACGTGAGTAGCTCAGGGTGAAACCTGGAAAGCGAGTGCGCAGAAACATCAATCCAACCCTGGAGGGGTTGCACATTGGCAAGGCATGCCCGATGAGGCCGGCCCAGAACTCCAAGCCCCGTCAGGGGCGTCTGGGAGTAGCCTCGGGCGCAAGCCCGTGGGAGGCGGTATCGACAAACACGCCGAGCCCCGCCAGGGGCGATTGAGCACGCGTGCGCCCTGAGCTCGCAATCGCCCCTGGCGGGGCTCCGGTCCTCCTGGACCACTTCATTCCACGGGCTGGCGCCCGAGGCTACTGCCAATCGCCGCCACGCGGCTTATCCGGAACAACCGCACGTGCATAGGCCGTGAGAAATGCCGACTACGGCTCTTTCTTCGGCTGAGGCTTCGGCTTTTGCGCCTGCATCCGGACGGCGCCGCACTTCGGGCACACCCACTTGCGCTTCTTGTGGTGGATGCCCTTCTCCTCCCGCATCGCCTTCCCGCACCGCCTGCAGATCATCGCTCCCAGTCCAAAGAAACGCCCTCGGGGACCCGGTAGGCACTTGGGCTGCGAAGGAATAGGAACCGATCCTCCGCTACTCGGCGGCACAGTTCAGGAGTAACGTAGGGCGGCCCCCATTGATCGCTGTGATGAGACCTTCGGGGACCTGAGATGGTTCGATGCGCTCGGTAGAAGATACATTGCCTACACTTGGGGACGGAAGGTTCGTGTTCCCGGAAGCGGAAGGGGGGAAGCATGCCCTTCACCTGACTTACAGGGCTCGCTTGAGAAGCGCCAGTTGATTGCTCTGACGTGCCTTTCGTGCCTTGCCGCGCTTTGCCTTATTGGGGGTCACGTCGTATGTGCCCTCTCTTATCCTTGCCACGCGATCCATAATTGTCTGATAGTAGTCCGCATTGATCTCAAAGGCGATGTAGTGACGGCCTGTAAGCATGCACGCTGCCACGGTTGTGCCGGAGCCCGCAAACGGATCGAGCACGACGCCTCCTTCTGGGCAACTGGCTTTGAGCATACGCTCTACGATTTCCAGGGGCTTCTGAGTAGGGTGATCTTCCCGCTCGGCATGCTGCCGATGTAGACGGGAGACCGTCCAAACGTCCTTGGGGTTGTACCCGATTTCCAGCCACTTGGAGCCAACGAAGATAGACCTACTTCGTGCTTTCTTCGTCTCCGGGTCGTAGGGAATCCTCACAGCGTCGACGTCGAAGTAGTAGCGCTTGCTCTTCACGAACAGTCCTATCGTGTCATGCACAGACGAGAACCGCCTGGTGCTGCCTCCCATACTGGGCACTCTGCGATCCCAGATAATCTCGTTCAGCATCGTCATCTTGGACTTGAGGAATACGAATATTTCCGGGCTGTACCTCCACGTCGTGAAGATGTACAAGGTCCCACTAGACTTCAGCTTTGGGATCGCGGCAGTGAGCCATTCTTGTGACCAGCGCAGATAGGCTTTCGGCCTCATCCTGTCCGAGCTGTTCCCATAATCCTTCCCAAGGCAGTACGGTGGGTCGGCGATAATCAGATCTATGCTTGCGTCGGCGAGACCCCTGATGCCCTCCACGCCATCAATATTCGCCACGGTGTCCAGAGGAGAGGCAGACGGCTTCATTCCAACACAATGCTCCTTGAGTTCTGCCGAAGTAAGCTAAGGAACTCATCCCTGGTGCGGTACTGCGGCTCATGCTTGTAGAACGCCTGGATCTTGTCATTTCTCGGGTTGACGTAGATCGGAAGGAACTGCGGTGAGAACAGGTGGATGTAATCAGAAACAAACGTTCTCAAACAGGATCCCGAAGCACGCGTATATTAGGCGGTAGCTTGGATTCTCCCTGTACTGCATGTACAGCTTCTCGACGGCCGCGATGTCGTTCTTATTATCACGAGTGGCTGCGTTGGTTATCTTCACATTCACATAATACCGCTCGGCGCCCTTATGAATGACGCAGTCATGCAGACACGTATCAGGCATGTCAATATCCACTTCGTCGACGCCGACAGCTTCCCCATGATACTTGGTTTGCTGCGTTATTACTTGCTCGGTTATCCAGCTAATCGACCGCGTGTGGGGTCTGAGTCCGTAGGGAAGCACCCTTTCGTCAGTGATGTGAAAGGCAGGCAAGATCTTAACGACGGCATCGAACACTGCACCAACAATTGACAAGTCCTGCTTGATCCTCGTGATGTCGGCATCTACTGACATGGTCCAGCGCCCGCGGAGAAACGTTCCTTGACCTGACGAGTCTAGCAAACCCAGCCAAGCATGTCTAGACTGGTGTGCTCGGTTCCACGCAGTCGGAGGGGCGGTCTCGGGACACCACACCTAACTCCGGCTGGAGCCCTTGTGCCTCCAACCTCACGTTCTTCCCTGCAAAATGGTGCACCGTGCCCCAGAGGATCAGGTCACCGGATGCCGAGCCAGCCCTGGATGATGGGGGCGAGCTTTACGGTGAGGCCGGCGACGACGACGCTGACCATGCTGACGAGTTTTATCAGGATGTTGAGCGACGGGCCGGAGGTGTCCTTGAACGGGTCGCCGACGGTGTCGCCGACGATGCCGGCCTTGTGGTTGTCGCTGCCCTTACCGCCGAGCTGGCCGGACTCGATGTATTTCTTGGCGTTGTCCCATGCGCCGCCGGCGTTCGCCATGAACACGGCGAGCGCGAAGCCGCACGTCAGGCCGCCCGCGAGCAGGCCGAGGACGCCGGCCGGGCCGAGGATGACGCCGACGACGACGGGCGTCGTGATCGCCAGCAGCGACGGGAAGATCATCTCTTTCTGCGCGCCGACGGTCGCGATGTGGACGCAGCGCGCGTAGTCGGGCTTCTCGGTGCCCTCCATGATGCCGGGCTTCTCGCGGAACTGCGTGCGTACCTCCTCGACCATCGCCCCGGCGGCGCGGCCGACGGCTTTCATCGTGAGCGCGCAGAACACGAACGCCAAGAGCACGCCACAGAAAAGCCCGACGAGGACGAGCGGATTCATCAGCGTGACGTTGTATTCCTGCATGAAGTCGGTGAAGCCCATGGCCTGAATATCGCCGGCCGCTTTCTCGACGCCGGGCACGAGCGTCGCCAGCCCATCGCTCGCGTGATTGGCCACGCGCACGAGGCCGATCTTGATCTCCTCGACGTACGCGGCCAGCAGCGCGAGCGCCGTGAGCGCGGCCGACCCGATGGCGAACCCCTTACCGGTCGCCGCCGTCGTGTTGCCGAGGCTGTCGAGCGCGTCGGTCCGCTTGCGCACCTCGGGCCCGAGCTTACTCATCTCGGCGTTGCCGCCGGCGTTGTCGGCGATCGGCCCGTAGGCGTCGGTGGCGAGCGTAAACCCGAGCGTCGAGAGCATGCCGACCGCGGCGAGGCCGATGCCGTACAGGCCCTGGTTCAGGTTGCTGAACCCGCCGGCGAGGCCGAACGCGAGCAGGATGCCGATGCTGATCGTCAGGATCGGGATCCACGTCGAGAGCATGCCGGTCGCGGTCCCCTCGATGATGACGGTTGCCGGGCCGGTTTGGCTTTGCTTGGCGATGCCGCGCGTCGGCCCGAAGTCCATCGACGTGTAGTATTCCGTGCCCTTGCCGATGATGAGGCCCGCGACCAGGCCGACGACGATGGCGGCCCATACGCCCCAATACTCGAGCCCGAGCAGCAGCCAGACCGCCAGGAACGAGACGACGACGATGCCCCCGGAGCTCGTCCACAGCCCGATGTTGAGGGCGCCCATGAGCTGCTTCATCGACGCGCCCTCGCGCGTCCGCACGAGGAAGGCGCCGAGGACCGAGAGCAAGATGCCCAGGCCCGCGATCACCATCGGCACCACGACGCCGCTGAATCCGAGCTTGGCCGCCGTCGCGAGCGCGGCCGTCGCCAGGATCGAGCCGCAGTAGCTCTCGTAGAGGTCGGCGCCCATGCCGGCGACGTCGCCGACGTTGTCGCCGACGTTATCGGCGATGGTAGCGGGATTTCGCGGGTCGTCTTCCGGGATTCCCGCCTCGACCTTGCCGACGAG
>CAZCQN010000194.1:0-5262 GCA_964500825.1 uncultured Verrucomicrobiota bacterium
CGGCACGGTGGCCCACGTCATCGGGTTCGGGCTCGGCGGCGTCGTGTCGGGACCGGCGGCCACGAGCTGAATCTCGATGCAGCCAGGATCCATCTCACTGGCGTCGCTCCAGAGAGACCCCGTGTAAACATCCTCGGGCGGCGTGACACTTCCCCCGTCGACGTCCTGGAACGCGAAAGCCAGACGAAGCGAAGCGTCTTCCTCGAATGTGGCGTTGTTCATCGCGGTCTCTGGGATTTCCGCCTCGATGAAATAGGTTGTCGAGGTTTTGCTGAATTCCGAAGAGATGCTGTCGAGGCTGGCACTGCTCATCTCGGTCAGGTCGTGCCCCTCTGACAACTCCGATTGGCGCTCGTAGCCAAAGATCTCGGTGTCGCCGGTGGAACCGTCTGGGGCGAAGCGGAGGATGTAGTCGTTCTCGGATGGCACGATCGGATCGTCCTCGTTCCCCAGATTGCGCCAGCCGTCCGCCAGGTTGTCGACGAGCAACTGCAACAGGTCGTCGCCGGCCTCAGCACCGGACGCGCCGGCGTCGGCGTCGACGTCGTCATCATTGACTTCGACAGCGATGTAGAGCACGCCGTCGTCCCAGGCCGCGTAGATCGTGGCATTGAGGTCGTAATCGGTCCCCCCAACGTGGGCGACTTCGGTCCATACACCTCCCCCGTCAAGGGTGCCGTCGATCGTCGGCGCGCCCTGCGCGATATCCAGGTTGGACGTCGCGTAGAGCGGGAAGGGATCGGACCCATCAGGCGTGCCGTCGTCGTCGCTGTCTTGGTTGTTGTCCGGGTCGGACGAACCGTGATACTCAGCGGACATCTCCTCGATGTCGCTGAGCTCATCGCCGTCGTAGTCCGACGAACCGCTCGTGCCAAGCGACGCATCCGTGAACGCGAAGTCGCCTGAGTCGGGGATTCCGTCGTTGTCGTTGTCGGTGGCGTACCGATCGATGGCCCACCTCGTGTCGAGCGCAAGCCATTGCGCCGGGGGAGGATTGCCCATGCTCTGGAAGCGGAAGTCCCACATGCAGTCGATCGGGAGGTTGCAGAGATGCGTCGCCTCGGGATCCGGGAAATAGGTCGGATTCTCGGCGGTCTGAAGGCCACTCTCGTTGAAGACCGAGAACATGTAGTTGTTCCACTCGAACTGCATGACCCCGTCTATAGCCTCGCTCCAATCCCAAGGCTGGAGCACCAGACCGATGAACCCGCCGTCGCCCCAGTCATGGGTCCACTGGACGCCCATTGTTCCGCCGAAGTACACCGTGTAGAACTCGCTGTCCTCCTGGAACGGGTAGAAAACAAACAAACACGAGTAGCTCGAGGGGTCCAGGCCGGCCTCTTCGAGGTCGTAGGCCACGCGCTCATCCGAGATGAAAAGGTTCAGCTTCCCACTATGCACCCGGATGTGGTCGATGGCGATGTCGCCGTAACTGCCCCCGGCCGCCACGGCGCGGAAGCGAAGTCGGATCGTGCCGGTGTAACTGCTGAGGATGACTTGGGCCCCCTTGTAGATGTCGTCAGGGCCCGTGTGCTGCTGGCCCGTTCGGCTCCAGACGCCCTCATCCCACTGGCTTCCGTCGTAGACATCGACGTAGAGCGCGCCGATGTCCGAGCCGTACATATGGTAGTCGAACTCCAGAACGCGAGTGCCGGTGCCCCCAATGTTCGGGCTTTCGAGGATCGCCTCGTCGCCGGACTGATTGGCGTCATCGGCTTCGAAGTACGCGTAGTAGCTGTCCCCCCCGTAGGGCGACTCACCGGACGGCCCGGTATTGCCGGTTTGGGAGCCAGTCGGCGTGTAGCCCGTGTTGATTGTCCAGTCGATATCGTCGCCGCTGGCGTTGCTCCACGAGTCAAGCGTGCCGTTCTGGAAGTTCTCCGTGTTGAGCTGGGTGCCGCCGTTCTGGAAACCCCACGCCTCGAAATCGAGTGGCGGTGGGATCGCCCGGTTGAAGTCCGGACTCAACGTGTGGCCGCCCTGCTCGGTGCTGCGGACGTAGAGCAGATCGCCGTCCGGATGATCGGCCGGGTCATACTCGGTTAGGTCGAACTGCTGATTGCACATGCAGTTCGACGATCGCCAGCACCAGTACTGCAATGCATTGATGCTGGCCAGGATGGTGTTGATCTGATCCTCCGAGAACGATACCTGCGTGCTGCCGTTCTTGTAGTGGGTGTAGATCACGTAGACCGTGTCGAAATCGACATAGTTATGCGTGGCTGCGAACGTGGTCAGGGAAAACAGAACAAGAAGAACAAAGGCGAGTGCAGAAACCAAATGCGCTTTCACGGTTTCCTCCTTCTGATTTGTCCTCAGTGCTGCGGGACGCTGTCTGTCCGGCAGGGCTGCCGGCGTGCTGTCCCGCTGTCTTGATGGGGAATCGAGACAGAATCGCCGGGAATTCAGACTATAATGCTCCCCCCTTTCATGTGACTGTATGAACGCGATACGGCACAACTTGACCCACTACAAGCTACGCACTAAGCCCCTCTGACAAAGCGAGTTGTAGGCATACTTGAGCGCTTTGTCAATCATCGATGCATCGATTTGGATTTATATGCAACTTCCGTGCAACGGCTTGTCGAGAACACCCGTCGCCGCCCGGATCCGCCGTCATGCCAATGGCTCGACGAGCCGACACGCTGGAAGCTGTCGTTCCGCGCGTGCGAACGCACTTGCACATAGGCCCTTGTGAGGGGAGGAAACGGATGAATGTGCACGCGACTCCATGCCGGAATCGCCACAGCGCCTGCCCGGCTGTGGGCTTTCCAAGTGGACGACTTCATCGGCACGTGCGGCTCGTGCTAAGCTGATGGCCGACTGAGCAGTCGAGGGAGAACGCGCCATGGCGAGCACGTTGGCCTGTGTCTACTACCACGTGATCTTCGGGACCAAGGACCGATATCCGTTCATCAATGATGAGATGCGACCCAGACTGCACGGCTACATCGCAGGGATCATCGGCGGGGAGAAGGGTGTGCCCATCATCGTCGGCGGAACCGCTGACCATGTGCACGTCCTGTTCGCAATGCGAACCGAGCCGTCGTTGGGCGCGATGGTCAACAAGATCAAGAGCAACTCGTCCAAGTGGATGCACGAAACGTTCCCGGAGAAGACCAAGTTCGCGTGGCAGACCGGGTACGGCGTCTTCTCAGTGAGCGTGTCGAACGTCGACGAGGTGAAGGCATATATCGCGGCCCAAGCCGACCACCACCGCAAGCGAACGTTCCAGGAAGAGTACCTCGCCTTCCTGAAGAAGCACGGGGTCGAGTACGATGAGGGCTATTCGTGGACGTGACCGCCTCTCACCGTTTGCGTTGTGCCGCACCTTCGGCGCTTGGGCGTTGGTTGTGACCGGCTTCCCCGGCCCTTACGGGCCGGGCTAGCATCCGTCGGGCCTTCGGCCCTCGCGCGCTCCAACGCGGCGCTGGCGGGCCTTCGGCCCTCGCGCGCTCCAACGCCGCCGCTGGCGGGCCTTCGGCCCTCGCGCGCTCCAACGCGGCGCTGGCGGGCCTTCGGCCCTCGCGCGCTCCAACGCCGCCGCTGGCGGGCCTTCGGCCCTCGCGCGTTCCAACGCCGCCGCTGGCGAGCCTTCGGCCCTGGCGCGGACCAACACCGCCGCTGGAGTCGAGCAGGGAGGACGTGGGGTGCGGCGCCTAGGAGCAGCCTGTACTTGACTACCTGAGCTGGCATACGCTCCTCAAGCACGTTCTAGCCGACACCGGAGGGAGGGCCGAAGGCCCGACGGATGCTAGCCCGGGGCGTCAGCCCCGGGGACAGGAAACCACCCCACGACCTCTTGAGCCCCGAAGGCCCGCCGGAGGCGGGCATGGGCGACACGGCCCTTGTCGGCTGGACTACTTGTTCAGCGCCTGCTGGGCGGCCGTGCTCGCGTCGAGGATGTCCTTGTGGAGCGAGGTGCCGTGGCTGTCCATCGTGACGACGGCGGGGAATTTTTCTACACGGATCACCCAAATCGCCTCGGGCACGCCGAACTCCTCGAGCATGTGGACGCCGACGACCTCCTTGATGCTGTCGGCCAACACGGCGGCGAGTCCGCCGATGGCGTGCAGGTAGACGGCGCCGTGCTCGCGGCAGCCCTCGAGCGTCTTGGGGCCCATGCCGCCTTTGCCGATGACGGCGCGCACCTTGTAGTGGCCCATCACGTCGGCTTCGTACGGCTCCTCGCGGATGCTGGTCGTCGGGCCGGCGGCGACGAACCGGTACGTCTCACCCTCTTTCGCCACGACGGGGCCGCAGTGGTAGATCATCGAGCCGTTGAGCACCTTGTGCAGGTAGTCGGGCTTCTGCTCGATCATGTACTTGTGGGCGGCGTCGCGCGCGGTGACCATCACGCCGGTAATCTCGACCTCGTCGCCCGCACGCAGTTCGCGGATGACCGCCTCGCTGACGGGGAGCTTGATCTGCTTAGGCATAGCGCACCTTCTTGTCGCGGATGATCATCTGTTTGCGCCGGTACGACCAGCACATGTAGCTCACGGTGACGAAGTAGCTGGCCGGCAGCCGGTTGGCCGTGCCGATCTTGACGCCGAACACGGTCGTCTTGCCGCCGAGGCCCATTGGCCCGATGCCGAGCTGGTTGATCTCTTTGATGCACCGGGCCTCGAGCGCGGCGAGCTCCTTGTTCGGGTTCGTGTCGCCGAGCTTCCGGAAGAGCTGCTCCTTGCTCGCCACGTAGCCGTAGCCGCGATCGGCGCCGATGCAGACGCCCAAAACGCCCGGCGCGCAGCCTCGGCCCTGCGCCTGGACGGCCGCGTCGATAATGCAGCGGCGCACGCCTTCGAAGTCACGGCCCGCGCCGAGCGTCTTGTCGGGCAGCTTGTACTGGATGCCCACGTTCTCGCACCCGCCGCCCTTGAGCAGCAGGCGCGCGCGCAGGTGGGGCTTGTCCCATTGGTGGAAATGGAGCGACGGGTGGCCGATGCCGAGGTTGTTGCCCGTGTTCTTCTCCGTGCGCGGATCGACCGAGTTGGGCCGCAGGTACTGTTTCTTCGTCGCCGCGACCGTCGCCTTCTTGATGGCGTCGGTGATCTTCTTCTCGGCGTCCCGCATTCGCGCCGGGTAGTCGACGTAGAAGATCAGCGTGCCCGTGTCCTGGCACAGCGGCACCGACTTCGCCTTCGCCAGCTCAGCGTTCTCGAGCATCTTCCCGAGGATGCTCTGGGCCATCGATCCCGGCGCCTCCTTGGCGCGGCAGGCGTCGATCACGTCGAGCACGTCCTTCGGCAGTTGCGTCGA
>CAZCQN010000195.1:0-5221 GCA_964500825.1 uncultured Verrucomicrobiota bacterium
GAGCGCCACCTGTCGCCGCACACGGTGCGCAACTACATGAGCGACCTCGCCGCGTTCGCCCAATTCCTGGCCCGGTTCGCGCCCGACTACGAGCCGCGCCACATCGACCCGGCGCTCGTGCGCAGTTTCTTCACCTCGCTCTACACCGGCCGGCGCGCCAAGGCGACGATCGCGCGCAAGATCGCCTCGCTGCGTGCGTTTTTCGAGTTCCTCCGTGACCGCGGCCTCGTCGAGCGCAACCCGGTCCGCAGCATGCGGGACCCGCGCGGGCGCACGCTGCCGCGCTGGCTCGGCCAGGCCGAGGTCCGGCGGCTCGTCGAGGCGCCGTGCGGCGATGGGCTCGCGGCCGTCCGCGACCGGGCGATCCTCGAGGTGCTCTACAGCACCGGGATGCGCGTGAGCGAGCTCGTCGGGCTCGATCGCGACCGGCTCGACCTGCGCGCCGGCGTCATCACGGTGCGCGGCAAGGGCCGGAAGGAGCGGCTCACGATCCTGGGCGATCCGGCGCGCGACGCGCTCGGTGCCTATCTCAAGCACCCGAAGCGCCGCCCCGCGCGCAGCGGCCTCGATGCCGGGCGGGAGGCCGTGTTCCTGAACCTGCGCGGCGGGCGCCTGACGACCCGGAGCGTCGCGCGCATCGTCGATCGGTACGTCAAGCAGGCGGCTCTCAGCGTCGGCGTCTCGCCGCACACGCTCCGCCACACGTTCGCCACCCACCTGCTCGAGGCCGGCGCCGGCCTGCGCGACATCCAGGAGCTGCTCGGCCACGCGGCGCTCTCGACAACGACCCTCTACGCGCAGGTGTCCGACACGGCGATGCGCGAGGCGTACCAGCGCGCCCACCCCAGAGCTTGACTTGCCCGCCCGCCGTGCTAGACTTGCCCCTGAACGCGAGGCCCGGCCGAAGCCAACCCGGCCGCCCTCGCCTGTGACCGGACCGGCACAACGTGAGCCCGGGCGAACCGTTCATGGCCTTCCTGTACAACGTGGCCATTATTATCCTGACCTTTGTAGTGTCGGGCTTCCTTGCCTACAGGCTGCTGACGGCAGAGAAGTACTGGTTCGGCCTGCGGCAGAAGCTCGGCTCGATCCCCAAGGAGGTGCTGGCCAAGCGCAGCGGCAAGCCGATCATCTGGCTCCAGGCCGTCTCCGTCGGAGAGGTGCTGGCCGCTAGGCCGCTGATCGACAGGTTCCGGCAGGACTTCCCCGGGTACCAGCTCCTGATCTCGACCACCACCAAGACCGGCTACGAGGTGTGCCGCAGCAAGGTGCTCGCCGACGGGGCCCCGTGCGGCGACGACCTGCTGATCTTCTTCCCCCTCGACTACCGGTGGATCGTGCGCCGCGTGCTCAGGCTGTTCCGGCCCGTGCTCATCTGCCTGATCGAGACCGAGCTGTGGCCGAACTTCATCTGGACCGCCGACCGGATGGGCATCCCGGTCACCTTGATCAACGGGCGGATCTCGCGCCACTCGTATCGAGGCTATCGGCGCTTCCGGTTCCTGATGCGCCGCGTGCTGCGGTGCTTCGCCTCGATGGGCATGCAGACCGACGACGACGCCCGGCGCATCATCAAGATCGGCGCACCGGCCGAGCGCGTGCGGGTGACCCACTCGCTCAAGTACGACGGGGCCGCCATGATCGACGCGGACGCGCTCGACGACGCGGCCATCCGCGCCGAGATCAAGGTGCCCGCCAGCGCCCGGATCCTGACGGCCGGCAGCACGCACTACTACGAGGAGGAGGTTCTGGCCGACATCTACGAGCGCCTGCGCCAGGAGTGCAACGACCTGGTGTTGATCCTGGCCCCACGCCACCCCGACCGCGTGCCGCGCATCCAGGCGTACCTGGAGCGGCGCGGCCTGCCGTACAACCTCAAGTCGGCGTTCTCGAACGGCGACAGGCCGTTCGCGCCGATCGTGGTGATCGACACCCTCGGCGAGCTAGTGAAGTTCTACAAGGTGGCCTCGGTCGTCTTCGTCGGCAAGAGCCTCACCCAAAAGGGCGGCCACAACCCGATCGAGCCCGCCGTGTTCGCCCGGCCGATCGTGTTCGGCCCGTACATGGACAACTTCGAGGAGGCCGCCTCCTTGCTGATCAGAGCCGGCGGAGCCCGCGTCGTCCACGACACCGACGAATTGCGCGCCGCGATCCTCGAGCTGCTGACGGATCCCGAGCACGCCGCCGCCATGGGCCGGCGGGCCCGGGAGGCGGTGATGGCGTGCACGGGCGCCGTCGATGAGAGCATCGCGCAGATGAAACAGGCCCTTGACACCACCGGGGGGCCACGTCACCATTCGCCGAGGCCGGGAAGCCTCATCGGCCAACAAGCGTGAGGAGCAAGTCAGTGTTCAGGCGTGGCATCCGGATCGGTCTCGTGCTCGCGCTGGCACCCTTCGTGCTCAGCGGGTGCTTCCTCAATACCCCGACAAACCTAGTGAAGCGGTTCGTCGGCATGATCAAGCGCCTGCAGTGGGACAACATGGAGCAGATCATCGACTGGCCATCGAGCGAACGCGCCCTCGGCAAACGGCTCAGGGGAGACCGGCGCGAGTTCCTGACCGAGCTGGCCGAGTGCATCACGGGCTACAGCATCGCCTTCTACGGCAAGGAGCGAGCGCGCAGCAACTTCTCGTTCTTCAAGGTCCGCAAGGCCGAATACCTCGAGAAGACCGAGAAGACCGCGCGGCTGAGCGTCACGATCAAGCTGACGAAAGAGCAGTCGAAGACGGTCGAGATAACCACCGTCAAGGTCGGCCGAACCTGGCGCATTGTCCTCACCCCGAATCTGCTTGAGAAAAAGTTCATCATGTACTAGGGACGCAAGGTAGGGATTCCACACGAAAAAGGGAGAGCTGGAGTCATGAGAAAGGTCTGGTGTGTAGCAATCCTGGCCGTTTTTGCCCTGACGATCGGCTGCGGCGCAGGCGGCGGGGCCGAGGGGGCCGCCAAGAAGATTCTCGAGGGGATCAAGAAGGGCGACAACAGCGTCATCTTCGACCACGTCGATCTCAAAGGCTTCTACGAAGCGAGCGTGCCTGAAGCGCAGCGCGAGGAGTTCCCCTTCGAGAAGTTCGAGAAGATGATGCGCGAGGCCGCCGAGAAGGAAAAGGAAGTCCCGGAAGGCTTCGAGTACGAGATCCTCGGCAGCGAGGTCAAGGGCGACGTCACGATCGTCAAGGTCAAGGTCAAGGAGAACAAGGACGCCGAGTGGGAGGAGCAGGAAGTCCCCTTCAAGCAAATCGACGGCAAGTGGAAGATCACGGCCGAGGGCTTCCAGAAACTCGCCGAGCAAGGGTAAGCTCGCCTCACAACTGAAGCATCGGCGCAAAGACCACCCACGGGCATCCCGCCTTCGGGATGCCCGTTTTTTCGCCGCACTCCGCTGCCCGAGACGCATTGCCGGCCTGGAAAGGAAGCTGGGACGTCGGTCCAGGCGCATCCCAGGGCGCTCCTAGTATGGCGTCTCGTAAGCTCATTGTCGAAGCCGTCGAGTGTCCTATCAGAGAACAGCGCGCCGAAAGAGCTTCCTGCACAGGGATGCTGATAACCCCGACTTATGACAGTTATTTCCGGGACGCGATACGAGCAGCCTGTGGCAAAACGATGGCACCGGGAATCCCAAGCCCGCGCAGCGGGCGACATGACGTAGCCTCGCCCGTCAGCGCCTGTTGAAAAAGCCCAGGCACCGTCTTGACGCTGCTTGCCCCGAAGGGGTTTCATAAAACAGCCCAGGGTTCCGGCGCCTCGGAAGAGGCGCACAAACACCCTGGGTTTCGGGACCATAAAAAGAGCGATAGCCTAAAAGGCTTTCATAGAACGCCTCTTTCAACGGGCCCGTCAGCCCGTGGACCACAGGCGCACGAAGGATTGAGCCCCCGCAGGGGGCGACAGACGAAATACAAGCGCTGTTTGTCGACAAGAAAGGAGCAGATGCCGCCCCCTGCGGGGACTCGCTTCATGGGCACTCCGTGTTTCGCCACGGGTTGCTAGGCCGAAACCAGGGCGAGACACCCACCCGGCGACGCGGTAGAATAGCGAGCGATTGGCCACTGTCCCTACTCCAGAGAACGTGTTACTGAAAACGTGAGAGCGCTCAGCATGAAGAGACTGGCACCCATGAAGAGACTGCTCCTGGCCGTTGCCGTCGGAACCGTCGCGTGCGGATGCGGCGGGGGCAAGTCGGAGGCGGACGACGAGCCGGTGCCGGCCGGACCCGAGCTGACGGCCGAAGAGACGACCCTCATGATGCTCGATGCGCTCGCGACGGGCGACGTCGAGACCTTCCTGGCGCACGTTGACGTGCGCGGCATCTACGAGCGCTTCCCCGCCGCCATGCGCCGGGTGTTCACGTATGAGCAGTTTACCGACGCTCTCGCCAAGGCCAAGGCGAAGGTGAGGGTCGGCGACGCCGAGCTCGACGAGCTCCAGAAGATGCGCTACGAGATCCTCGGTGCCGCGCAGCGCGACGGCCTCCAGGTGGTCACGTTCAGGACCCTGACCACCGTGGGCAAGAGCTGGAAGGTGTGGGAGGCATACTTCCGCGACTTCGACGGCACCTGGAAGCTCACGGGCAAAGCCATTAGGAAAACCCGCACAGAGCCGATCGCCCCGGAGGAATAGACGCGCACCTGCCAAGGCCCTTGCATTGTTCACCTGGCTCGCTTAGACTGGTGAACAATTACCCCCACCAGCAGGGCACCGCCGAAGATGACCCGCGACCAGGTCCAGGAGCTCGCCGAGCGCACCGCCGAAGGCCGCCGGCTCACCCGAGAGCAGGCGCTCACGCTCGCCTCGGACGCGACGCTTGACGATCTCGTCGCCGGCGCCCGTTCACTCACTCGTCGGTTTATGGGCGGGCAGGTGGAGTTCTGCTCGATCGTCAACGCGCGCTCGGGCCGATGTCCGAATGACTGCGCCTTCTGCGCCCAGTCGGTCCACTACGACACCGCCGCGCCCATCTACGACCTGATCGGCACCGACGCGCTCGTGGCTGCCGCACGCCAGGCCGGCGCCGTCGGCGCATGCCGGTTCAGCATCGTCACGAGCGGCCCGAGCGTAAACGACGAGCGCGACTTCGAGCAGATCTGCCAAGCGATCAGAATGATCGCCGCGATCCGCGGGATCGGCGAGATCGCCGCGCCAGGCACGCCGAGCGTCTGCGCCTCGCTCGGCACGCTGACGCTCGAGCATGCGCGCCGCCTCAAGGCTGCCGGCCTGA
>CAZCQN010000196.1:0-5178 GCA_964500825.1 uncultured Verrucomicrobiota bacterium
GCGACGTGCATCGGGCCGGTGTCCCCGCCGACGTAACAGCGCGCACGCCCCAGGACCAGTGCGAGCTCCTTTAGCGTCAGTGGCGGCGCGACGACCACGTCGCAGTCGGCCGCCTGGCGGATTGTGTTCGCGATTGCTTCTTCGCCAGGACCGGCTGCGACGAGCGGCGTGAGGCCGAGCTCGCCTGCCAGGCGCCCGGCGAGCGCCGCGAACGACTCGGCCGGCCAGCGCTTGGCGCGTCGCTGGCGGCTCGAGCCGGGACACAGCGCCACAACGCGCGACTCGTCGAGGGAGGCATAGACCCCGTCCACCGTTGCTCGCTCTGCAGGCGTGAACGCAAGCTCCGGCGGGTCGGCGATCCGCGTCGCGCCGAACCGCTCGACGAACGCCAGGTTGCGCTCGAGCCGCGGGATGTCGACCGGGCCCGGATCGACCAGCACGTTGTAGGCGCGCCAGCTCCCCTCCTTGCTGTGCCCGCGCACGTAGCCGATGCGCCGCGGCGCGCCCGTGGCGGCGGTCAGCACCGCGGTCTTGAACAGGCCGTGGAAATCGAACACGGCGTCGGCCCGCCACGCCGCAAGCCGCCGCCGGAACGTGCGCCACACACGAAACCACCGCGGCCACGCGAACGGATTGCGCGAGGCGGCGCGCAGCTCGGCCCGGGGCACCACGAGCAGCTCGTCGATGGCGCGCAGCCCTTCGAGGATGCCGGCCCACCGGTCGTCGACGAGCCAGGCGATCCGCGCCTGCGGTGCCGCCGCGCGGAGCGCCTGCACGGCGGGCATCGTGCGCACGACGTCGCCAAGCGACCCGAGCCGGACGACGATGATGCGCCCAAGCTGGTCGAGTTGGACATCCGCCGGCTGCATGGTGCTACGTCGGCCTCGTCGTGAGCACCTCGTGCCGATAGCGCCACCGGTGCCACCGCATCGTCGGTGCGCGCCTCACGAGATCGAGGTAGCACGCCAGGTCGGCCCCCGCGTACTCATCCAAGAACCGCACCATGTCGCTCGGCGTGATCGCGAACCCGGCCGCACGGGCCTTCTCGGCCGACTTCCAGAGCCGGCGCAGGTTGCGGAACCGCCACCGCACGCTCATGTGCGGCGCCAGCCGTGCCTTGTCGAAATCGATTACGAAGCCTTCGGCGCGACCCGCACCATCGGTGCGAACGAGCAGGTTCTTGAGGTTCAGATCAGCGTGGAAGAGGCCCGCGTCGTGCATGGCCCGCACCGCGCGAGCCGCCGCCGCGATCGCCGGGACCCGCTCTCGTCGAGCCGGGCGGGTCCGCAGATACGCGAGCATATCCGCCGCCGCCGGCAGCTCCTGCGAGAACACCCAGTAGCGATAAAGGGGCAGCGCTGCTCGCTCCATCATGACCGCCGGCAGCTCCGCCGTGGGCACCTCATGGCTCAGTGCGTGGGCGACGACGCGCATCTCGTTCAGCGGCTTGCGCCGGTCGATGTACCGGTCGCCCAGCAGCCCGGCGAGCAACCCGCCGTGCCGCATTCGCTTGCACAGCAGCCGCGCCCCGTCGAGCTCGAGCACTCGAAGATCGCCGCGCCCGGCCAAGCCCGGCGCGCGGGGCGCGTGCTGCACCGCCTCGGACAAGTCCGTGCCGGCAAGCCGCGTCTGCCATTCCGGGCGTACATAGAGCGTGCGGCGTCCGTTGCGCTCGACAATCGGGTCGGCCGTTGGTGCGCGGCTCTCGTCGAGCACTCGTTCGTACACGGCCAGGTTGCCGTCCACCATGTGCCGCGGCCGGAACCGCTCATCGAGCAAGCGGCGCGCGTACTCGATCATCTCGTGCGGCGCTGGGCCGTCGATCAGGTGCTCGAGCTCGCGCGCCAGCGCAGCCGCGTCACCGGCGCGGAAGAGCGCGCCCGTCTCGCCGCCGCGCACCATCTCGGGCAGCCCGCCGGCGGCGGCGGCCACGACCGGGACACCGGCGTCGAAGGCGCGCAGGACGACGCTGCCCAGCCCCTCGCGGACCGACGGCATCGCCAGCGCATTCATCCGCCGAAGCACCGGGCGGATGTCCTGGACATAGCCCGCGAACACAGCCACATCGGCGATCCCCTCGCGCTGAGCCTGCCGTTCAAGCGGGCCGCGCAGCGCCCCGTCGCCGACGAGCAGCAGCTTGAACCGCCGCCCGCGCCGTCGCAGCATCCCGGCCGCGCTCAGAAGCGTTTGCTGATCCTTGCACGCGGCGAGCTGGCCGACCGCGCCGATCACGAAGTCGTCCGGCTCGATGCCGAACGTCTCGGGAGACACCGGCTCAGAAACGGCCTTCGGCTCCGGCTCGATGCACGCGCTGTGGACGACGGTCACCAGATCGGGCGCGATGCCGTAGCGCAGCAGTTGGCGGCGCGCCGCACCGCTCACGGCGACGAACGCATCGACGCCGCGATGGTACTTGAGCCGTGTAAACGGCCCGCGCCGGATCGGCCGAAGCACCCGGCGCGTCACGACGAGCTTCCAGTCGCGCCGGCCGCGTGAGGCAAACCAGCCCAGGCCGTGCGCCATGCCCGTGTGGCAGTGCAGGATGTCGGCGCGCGTCTCGCGCAGCAGGCGCCGGATGTGCGCCGCCGCGCCGAGGTCGAACTCCGTTCGCATCCGAACCTCGTGCACGGCCACGCCCGCAGCCCGTGCGCGCTCGGCAAGCGGCGCGCCCGGCTGGGTGATCAGCACCACCTCGTGGCCACGCTCGACAAGGCCCGCGCACAGCGCCAGCGTCTGCCCTTCGCCGCCGTGCAACTGCCGGGCGGGATTAACGTGGACGGTTCTCATGGGGTTCGCCCCCGCGTTCGGCGTCGTGCTGCAGGGACCAGACGCGCAGGTGCGTCACGAAGGAGTGGATCGCGCTCATGCCGGCCTCAATCAGGCCCCGCGACCCGTTGAGCAGTGAGCGACGCCCGACGAGTATCCACAGAAACGTGAGCGGCGCGCGCGCAAAGTCGAGGTAGTGAAAACGGCGGCCGCCCTCGACGGCCCTCTTCGCCTCGGCCAGCGTCTCACGGTTGAGGCGCTGCCAGCGCGCCGCGATTGATTCGCCTGCGTCGTGTCGAGGGCTCACTCGCTCTCCCCTGCCGCCGGTTCGGACGTTGGCTCAGTCGGCGCCTTGGGCGCGAGGAACGCGACGGTGCGGTTGGTCCGGTTCAGGTACGTGCGCGCAACCCGCCGGATATCCTCCGCCGTGACCGCTTCGATCTTCGGCACGTAGTCGCGCAGCACCTCCCATCCGAGCAGCACCTCGTACTCGCCGACGAGCTTCGCCAGATCGAGGTTCGACTCGAGCGCCCGGACGAAGCCGGCCGCGAGCTGGTTCTTCGCGCGCCGCAGTTCGCGTTCACCGACGAGCTCGGTCTTGAGTTTCTCGAACTCCTCGAGGACGGCCGCGTCGATCTGCTCGCTCGTGTGCGGCGCCCTTGGCAGCGCGGCATACATGAACGGGTTTGTGTCGTGCAGGCCGCTCATCCAGCACCAGATGCCGAGGGCGATCTGCTCCTCCTCGACAAGCCGCTTGGTCAGCCGCGTCGTGCGCCCGCCCGTCATGATCTCGGCGATCAGATCGAACGCCGGATAGTCGGGATGGTCGAGCGGCACGGTGAGCCAGGCGCAGTAGACGCGCGGCTGGGCCTCGAACTCGACGGTGACGCGCTTCTCGCCGCGCGACGCGGGTTCGGCCGTGCGCCGCGTCCCCGGCGGCGGCTGGCGCGGGATGTCGCCGAAGTAGCGCTCAATGAGCGCGACCGTCTCGGCCGGCTCGACGTCGCCGACGATCGTCAGCACCGCCCGGTTCGGCGCGTAGTAGCGCGTGTAGAACGCCGTCACCTGCTCGCGCGTGTAGCTGGCCATGTCCTCGGGCCAGCCCAGGATCGGGTGGTGGTATGGGTGACCGGTGTACAGCGCTGCAAACAACGCCTCCCACAGCGCGCCGCCCGGCGAGTTGTCCACCCGCGAGCGCCGCTCCTCGATGATCACCTGCTGCTCCTCGTAGAACTCGCGGAACACCGGGCCGCGCATGATCTGCGAGAAAACCGCGCACCACAGCTCGAGCTTGTTCTTCGGCAGGCTCGTGAAGTAGTTCGTCTGGTCGCGCGACGTCGTCGCGTTCTTGCCGTCGGCGCCGGCCTCGTCGAGCAGCTTGTCGATCTCGGCCGAGACCGTGATCGCCTCGTGCTCGGCCTTCAGCTCGGCGTAACGCGCCTCGAGCGCGGCGATCGTCTCCGCGTCCGGTTGTGCGCGGCGCCGTTCAGGGCGCAGGGCCGTCATCACCTCGTCCTTCTGGGCGATCAGCTCCTGCTCGCGCGCGGGGTCGGTCGTGCCGAGCATCGGAGTGCCCTTGTCGTAGAGATGTTCGATGAAGTGCGCGATCCCCGTACTACCCGTCCACTCGTCCGCCGAGCCGACGCGGTAGGCAAGGCACACGGCGACCGTCGGGACCTGATGCCGCTCGACGATCAGGATCGTCAGCCCGTTCTCCAACGTGAATTCCTGCACGTCGAGCGTCGGCGACTCGACGGCGTGGAGGTTCGACGCCGCTGCCAGCGCGGCCGCCAAGACCAGTGCGATCAGAATCGCTCGCAATCTCATCAGTGCGTGTCTCCTTTGCCCCGGGAGGCCCTAGCCTCGGGGGTGAAACTGCTTGTGGACCGACTTGAGCCGGTCGGTGTCAACGTGCGTGTAGATCTGCGTCGTGCTGATGTTCGCGTGCCCGAGCAGCACCTGCACGAAGCGGATGTCGGCGCCGTTGGCCATCAGGTGCGTCGCGAACGAATGGCGCAGCGTGTGCGGCGTCACCCGCTTCGTCCACGGGAGCTGCCGCACAGCCCCTCGCACGCGCTTCCAGAGCCCCGCGGTCGTGAGCCGAGTCCCCAAGCGCGACACGAACAGGTACTCGCTCCGCCGGCCGCGCAAAAGCTTCGGCCTCGCCTCGCCTATGT
Organism: uncultured Verrucomicrobiota bacterium; assembly: GCA_964500825.1. Classification (GTDB taxonomy): domain Bacteria; phylum Auribacterota; class JABMQX01; order JAFGEW01; family JAFGEW01; genus CAYUZG01. The sequence goes on from CAZCQN010000196.1 coordinate 4,944, forward strand.
ACCGCGTGAGCCACTCGCACGCCGCTGACCCGACGGGCACGATGCGCTCCTTGGACCGCTTGCCCAGCACGCGCACCGTGCCGGCCGCCAGGTCGAGGTCGGCCAGCCGGCACGCGGCCGTCTCGGCCAGCCGCAGGCCCGAGGCGTACATCAGCTCGAGCATCGCGCGGTCTCTCACGCCCAACGGTGTCAACACGTCCGGTTGGGCCAGCAGTTCCTCCACCTCATCGACGGA
>CAZCQN010000197.1:0-5157 GCA_964500825.1 uncultured Verrucomicrobiota bacterium
GAAGCGACCACAGCTCGCGGTCCTTCACGAACCAGTACTGCGCCGCCAGAGTCTCACGCCGAAGCGTCTCCCCCTCCCGCTCGGCGATCCGGGCAATCAGCCGTACGGCCGGCCGCCCCGCGACCGTCATGTCCCGCTTCAGGCTCACCCTGAACGCCGCTGGCTCGGCGTCGAGCGCCTCAACCTCGCCGTCGACGAAGTCGTCGAGCCGCGACGAGGCAGGAAACGAACGCGTGGTGATGACAAGCTCCGCAGCGACGCGGCCGCGCTTGATCAGGTAGAAGTGGTCGAGGGCCGTCGGGTCCTCTTCGCCGGCCCCGACGCGCCACGCGCCGTCGAACGTGAACCGATACCGCCCGAGCGGGTCGTTGTAGACGCCCTGACGGGCCGTGGCGGCCGACGCGACGGCCGGCACAAGCACGACGCACAGAGCCACGCCCAGGCAGGCAATGTATGCGATCAGGCGGTCCATCGGCCCCTCACGTCAAGTCGACAACCGCCGCGCATCGTAGGCCGCACGGAAGCACGCCGCAAGCGGAATCGGCTGACAAACTCGGGGTGAGTCGATACGGGGAAGGGAACTCGGAGCGCCGAGCGCAACTACGAACCGCCGCTTTCCTCGTCGCGGAGGCGCGCGCGCTTCTCCCGCACGGCTGCGCGCTTGGCGCGCACCTTGCGCTGGAACTCCTTCTCGGAAAAGGTGGCCACGAACAGGTCGCGCCGGCTTCGCCGGTAGTGCTCACGCACGTCACGCACGTCATTGAACGCAAGCCGGATCGACAGGGCGAGCAGCGCGAAGGACAGACAGCACAACGACAACAGCAGCGTCGGACGCTCCAGCGGATCGACCAGGCGCAGGCCGGCCACGATCACCACGATCGCCATGCCGAGGCACGCCGCGCACACCGTGCGCCGGAACCGCCTCGTCGGCGCTGCACACGCCGCGTAGAAGCTCGACACGATCCGCAGCATCTGTTCCTCGTGCGTCGTTTCCACCCCGAGTATATACCTGCAACAGCGCTAATTGTCAAGGCACTGTGTGATTCGTGTTGACACGGCCCGCCGGATCGGCCTAGATAGATACAATGGGAGTGGGGCACGCGTTTTCACACGGGCGACAACGCTTGCGAGGACTGTCTCCGTGACCAAGCGCACCGAAGCCGAGCGACACAAGGAGTTCGAGGACGACGCCCTCGTCCACCTCGACCTCCTCTACAACACCGCCGTGCAGATGACGCGCAACGTCGCCGACGCCCAGGACCTCGTCCAGGAAACCTTCGTCAAGGCCTACCGGTTCTTCGACAAGTTCAAGAGGGGAACTAACTGCAAGGCCTGGCTGTTCAAAATCATGAAGAACAACTTCATCAACACATTCAGAAAGCGCGCCAAGGAGCCGGCGAAGGTCGACTTCGAGGAGGTCCAGGCCGTCCTCGAGGCCAAGCCCCAGCCCGAGCCGCTCCCAGACAGCGGGCCTGACATAGAACGAGCGTTCGAGGAGCTGGTCGAGGACGACGTCAAAAAGGCCCTCGACCAGTTGCCGTTCGAGTTCAGGATGGTGACGATCCTTTCCGATGTCCAAGGCCTCAGCTACCAAGAGATCGCCGACATCATGGAGTGCCCCATCGGCACAGTGCGTTCCCGGCTCTCGAGAGCAAGGCGGTTCCTCCAGAGCAAGCTCTACGACTTCGCCAGGAAACGCGGCATCGTGAAGACATCGTAGTGAGCAGCACCGAGAACGACATGCCCGAACTCGTCACCGCATACATCGACGGAGAGCTGTCCAAGCCCGAAGCCCAGGCAGTGGCCCAGAGGATCGAAGCTGATCCGGCCATCCAGCGCTTCGTCGCCGCCCAGCGAGCCACCAAGCGACTCGTCGCCACTCGGACAGCGCGCCACACCGCACCGGCCGCCCTCCGGCAGAACATCCGCGCAATGATCTTCGGCAAACCCCGCGCGCAGGAAGCCCGCCCGACGACCAAACACCCGTCTGTGTGGTGGCTGCTGACCCGCAGTCCCGCCAGCGCCAGCGTCGCCGGCGCCGGGCTGCTGGTTGCCGCACTCGTCGTCGTGCTCGTGCTCTTCAGCGGCGAGCGGATCACCCCGTACATCGACGACGTCTACGCCCACCACACCCAGGTCGATCGCTTCCCCGTCCGGATCGAGGGCAACTACGAAGCCGTGGCCGTAGAGACCTCGGAAGCCGCCGGCTTCCGCGTCCCGGTGCCCCGCCTTGGCGACGAGTTCACCCTCAGGGGCGCCCGCAGGTGCACCCTGTGCGGCCACTTGATGGCCTTCGTCAAGTACCAGGGCAACAAAGGGTCGGTCTCGTTCTTCGTCATCCCCGGCGTCCAGCCATCCATCTGGCGTCTCAAGAAGCAGTCCCGCGACGCCATGACCTTCTACACCGCAGATCGCGAGGGCCTCCAGATGGCCTTCTGGCGGCGGGGCGGCACGACGTACTGCCTGGCCGCCGCTCTGTCCGAACAAGATGTGGTCGGCCTGGCTTGCACTGCCTGCGAACAGGCCACAGTCGTCCGGACAGCCATACGAGACACCACCGCCGCAGCCCCCGTGCTGATCGCCCGGCAGCAGGCTCTGAGCAGGCAGTGACAGACAACATGGATACGACGCTCCACGCAGCTTTCCGACAGGCCCCCGCACGAGACCACACCGCCCTCTTCTACCAGGACCAACGCGAGCTGCTCGCCGCCACCGTGCCGTTTATCCGCACCGGCATCGAGCGCGGCGAGCAGTGCTGCTATGTCACCGGCGACGACGGCCCCGACACCGTGCGCGACGCGCTGCGCAGCGATGGCCTGGACCTCGACGCACTCACCGCGTCGGGCGCCCTCCTGGTCAAGTCTGAGCGCGATGTCTACCTGCCCACCGGCCGCTTCGAGAAAGATGCCATGTTGCCCTTCTGGGAAGAGGCCGCCAAGGATGCGATCGCGTCCGGCCACACAGCCCTGCGAGTGACCGGAGATGTAGCGTGGGCGCTCTCAGGCGCGCCGGGGGCCGAAGACTTGATGGCTTACGAGCGCACCCTCGAGGACCACTACCGCCGCTTGCCGGTTATGATCCTGTGCAGGTACGATGGCGCCCTGTTCCCTAAGGAGATCATCGACGAAGCGCAGAGGACCCACGCGCGCGTGATCGTCGACGGCGTGCTGAAGGAAAGCCCGCTCTACGTGGCGCCGCAAGGCGGCCTCAACTGGTCCAGCGAGGCGTTCGCCGCCCTCGTGACGCCATACGCCGACGGCGAGCTGCCCGAATCAATGACGGCCCAGATGGCCGAGCGGATCAGGAAGGACACCGGACTCCGCCGCCTCTACGAGGCCGAACTCGCCACCAAGCGCAGGCTCCGCGCCTCAGCACAACACGACGCCACACCGGCCACACTGCTCGGGAACATCCGGAAGGCCATCTTCGGATCCCGGGAAGCCGACGCCTAGCCCAAGCCCATTGACCGCAAGATCGAGGCGCACAGAATCGAAGTGTAGACTCAACCGCCCCCGCGCGAAGACCAGCGCAGACTACGAAACTGCTCGCCACATCACCGCCGACCTCGCCCCCCGACGCCTACTTGGGATTATGTATGCTGTCCCCCGATTTTCAGGTTACGGTCGAGTTTCACCGGGTAGGTGGACGGTGAGACCGGGTACGTGGACGAGTCGTCGCCAAGATCGGCGGTCGTCGCCCCCAGCGTGTTGTCATCGTCATCGCTCCGAAACAGGTCGCAGGCAATGGCGCGAGCAGCAGGCCGCTGCTATTCGTCCGTCTGCTCTTGATCACGCTCTCCCTTGCGCTGCTTTTGCTTAAGCCGTTCCAGTGGGCTCGGGTGCTGGCCTATGGTCCGCACCGAGAACGCCTCGATTTCCGGTGCCTTGCCGACATAGGATACTGCGCGGAACTTGATGACCGTTTCATGCAGCTCATCGAGCCTTGCGTCGAGCGCGTAGAACCTCATCTCGAAGTGGCGGGGGTAAGGGGCAACCAGAAGTATGCGCGGTGTAAGGTCGCGAACGCCGTCCTTCTCCATGGCTCTCAGCATCCGTGCGCAGTACTTCTCGGCATTCTCGAGCTGATACCCCGACAATAGGTAGAGTGCTCGGATATCGTCCGGACACGTCACAACATTCGCCTCGAAGTCATAGCCTATTGGCAAGCAATGCGCCCAGAAGCGCATAAACTCCAGTGCCTCACTTGGTCTGAAGTATCCACGCGAGGCTTTTCCCTCATAGGCAAGAAAGGCAGTGACTTCCTGCGGCGGCGCACACTCTCCAAGAACGAATGCCCTTGACCTGTCTTTGGCTACGGCCACCCAGTGGATCAGCCCGGGAAACTCGTTGCGATCGAAGACATAGAACAGATCTGTCTTCTCAGTATAGGGTGACACGTCCGGCAGCGCATATGCGCTGGACAATCTGGCATGGCCTCGCGCGACTTTCACAGGAATCTCGGCCATGTCGATTCGATCGAGACCTTGGTGGACCCTGGCCCGATCGACCGCATCTTTCAGCAGCACCCCAAGTGAGGCGCCAGGGTGTCCCAAAGCAGCACTATCGCCAGCATCATGCGATATGCACCCTGTCATGACGCCGACCAGCGCCACCATGGGCATGATGAACAGACACAGCTCAGGGATCCTCCGCATCACTCGTAACATAATGACCGCCTCCTAAATCGGGGGACACCATACCTATTTCCTGTCGTTCACGCGCCGGCGGCCTGGCCTTCTAGGTTGCAGGGGCCTCTGGAGGAACCGTTCCAGGCGCTCGACGAAGGACCCGGAGCCAAGGGGGCGGCCTGTTCGCTCATGAGCCTGAAGGAGCTCGGCCGTTGTGCCGTGTGTCGGACCGGCCAGGAACGCGCGCCAGTCGCTGACCCGATCGAGCAAAGGTGCGACCTCGACCAGCTCGTCGTCCCTGCCGGCCAGATGCGCTGCCGCGCTGCTTGGCATTGTGCGCGAATGGTGGAGCCACAACGCGCGCCACGCTCGGCATGGACACATTGTAGCTCACCTGCGTGAGCCAGGCAAGGCGAAAAGCATCGATTACACAAGCTGTGCTACACGGCCGGGCATCGAGCGGCTGGCCGTCGGGTCGCGGCGATCCGGCACTCGAACGAGCCGGGCCGTTCAACGGCAATTAGGTATGG
>CAZCQN010000198.1:0-5111 GCA_964500825.1 uncultured Verrucomicrobiota bacterium
GCAACAGATGGAGATTCTCTGGCGCCGGCAGGGTTTTTCAGCAGCCTGCTAGGCGCCGCCAGATTCGTACTGAGAGCGTGCGCCAGGTGGGCGGCATGTCGTGGATGGCTCGAGCATGACGGCAAAACGCTTGCCGCGCCTGGTGGCCGTAGCCTATAGTACGCGGCTCTGGCACGTCCCATGCGCAGGCGCCCCCGCGCGGGGGTGTTTGGCGCGGCGGGCTGCCGGACCCGTACGCTTGAAGGAGCGCACGCCATGCTGATCGCGCTGCGAAAGCACACGAAGGTGATCTTCTGGATCATCATCTTGCTCATCGTGCCTGCGTTCATCGTGTTCTACGTGCCCCAACAGTTCGTTCGCCGCGGCGCGCGCGCCACGTACGGGACGATGTTCGGCAAGCGGGTTACGGTGGACGAGTTTGGCGACGCCTACCATGCCGAGCGCCGCGCCGTGATCGACTTCGTCGGGGCGATCATGCGGATAGAGCACCGCAAGCCGCAAAACGACTTCCTGCGCGCGCGTCGCGACGTGCTCCTTGCCCGGTTCGCCAACATCGAGGCGGGCTATCGGTGGCAAATCGAGCAACTGGCGCGCAAGAAGGGCTTCGTAGCATCAGAGCCCGACCTCGTCCCGCTCGACGAGGTGCGCGAGGCGGTCCGGAAAGAGTTCACGGACCCGGAGACGGGCGTGTGCGACGAGGCCGAGTACCACGAACGGCTGCGCGAACTCGGGATGACCGACAAGGAGTACATTGCTGAGCGCCGCGACACTTACGCGGCCCGTTATGTCCTGAGCAACCAGCCGTTCGACCAGCTCACGTGGCGCCGCCTCCTGCTCGCCCACGAAGCCGAGCGGCTCGGCATCCCCGTGAGCGACGCCGAGGTGTTGGCCTACCTGCGCGTTGTCTGCGGGGGCGAGGACGGGGCGATCGACGAGGAGCGATACGAGGCCCGGCTCCGCGCCGCGAAGAAGCCCCGCTCTGAGTACGAGGACGAGATCCGCACGACGATCCGCGTCGCCAAGCTGCAGCGTATGGTCCTCGACTCAGTCAGGGCCCCCAAGCAGGAGGCGAGGGAGCGCTTCGACGAGCGCTACGAACGGCTGAAACTCGCCTACCACCTTGAGCGCTTCGAGCCGCTCGTGGACCCGGCGGCGCTGCGCGACGACGAGGTGATCGCCTTCTACGCGTGGCGCCGCGACCCGCGGCTTGGGGACAAGTTCCTCGTCGAGCCGAGGGTGGCCGTGATGTATGTCCTCGTCCAGACAAAGGACTTCCGCTCGCAGGTCGAGGTGACCGACGCCGAGATCGAAGAGTACTACGAGTCGCACAAGAGCGAGTTCGTGGCCGAGGACGGCACCCCGCTCCCGTTCGGCATGTGCAGCAAGCAGGTGCGCGCCGCCGTCGTCGACCGCAAAGCGGCGAAGCTCGCCAGATCGGCCGCGGTTCGGCAGCTTTTGGTCAGCAGCCCCGCCCGGCTCATCCAGCAGGCGGCCAAGCACGGCTACGAGGTGCGCCGCACGCCGCTGTTCGGCGAGGAGGGCCCGATCGACGAAGTGATCGGCGAGGACGAGGACGCTTTCCGCCAGGCGGCGCTGGGTGAGTATCCCGACGTCCTTCCGACGCGGCCCGCGCCCGGCGAGGTGATCGGGCCCGTCAAGGTCGAGCAGGGTTGGTGCCTTATCTCGCCCACCCAGGTCGTTCCCGACCTCGACGGCAGGATGCGCCCGCACTACGAGGTGATGGGCGTCGCCCGCATGGAGGCCGCCCGCGACCAAGCCCGCAGCGTGGCGCGCGAGATCGCAATCGCGTTGTACGACGAAGTCAGGGAGACGATGACGGCCGGCGGCGTCAGCTTCGTCGACGCATGCGCCCAGCTCGAGATCGGCGTGACCGAGACCGGCTTCCTCGCGGCCGATGACGAGATCCCGGGCCTCGAGGGCGGGAAGGAGATCGTCCGGTGGGCCGCGGTGGCCGGGCCGCTCGAGGAGCTTATAAGCGAGACGCCAATGAGACCGCGCGACGTCTACGTGCGCGAGCTCGACGAGGGCACCGTCTTCTTTGACGTCGTGGAGACGCGGCCTCCGGACGAGAGTGATCGCGCCGAACGGCTGCCCGAGTTCACCCGCGACAAGGTGCTCCAGGTCCTGCGCGCCGAGGCGTACGGCGAATGGCTCAGTGCCCTCTACGGCGAAGCCGACATCGTCGATCTGGACGCCCAGCAGCGCCAGGCCCAGATCGAGGCCGAACGCCAGCAGCAGACCACGCCGGCACAACCGTAACGGCTGCCGTCACCTCTGACCGCGTCGCCGCCTGCGCCATCCGGTCGTTCCCGCGAGTGGCGTCTCGCGTTAGAATGCCGTGGAGTAACTGGATTGAGGAGGCACGGTGTCCGGACGGGTCCTTGTTGTTGCGCTCGATGGGGCGGATTTTCGGCTGCTGCGGCCGTGGATGGATGACGGCACGCTGCCGCACCTTGCGGCGCTGGCGCGCGACGGCGCACACGGGCCGCTGCGGTCGGTTGTGCCGCCGCTGACGCCGCCGGCGTGGGCGTCGTTCGCCACGGGCAAACGCCCGGGGCGGCACAACGTTTTCGGTTTCACTCACCCGGGCACAGCGCGCGAGACGCCGGAGCCGGTCAACGCGAGCGCCATCGAGGGCGCGACGCTCTGGGACTACCTGCGCGAGTTCGGCATCCCGGCCGCGGTGGTCGGCGTGCCGATGACGTACCCGCCGACGCCGGTGCCGGGCGCGCTCATCAGCAGCTTCATGACGCCGCCCGGCCGGCGCGATTTCGTCCACCCGGTCGAGTTGCTCGACGAGATTGAAGCCCGCTTTGGCCCGTATCCGCTCTATCTCGACACGCCGGTGTTCTCGGTCAACCGGAGCGCGGCGAACGTTCGGAGTTTCCTGGGCGTGCTCGAGCACGAGGCGGAGGTGAAGTTCCGCGTCGCCGCCTGGCTAGCCGACCGGTTCGACGCGCGGTTCGTGATGCTGCACATCTGGGGCACCGACCGCGTGCAGCACGAGCTGTGGAACCTGCTCGACGAGAGCCATCCCCGGCACAACGGCCGCTTGGCGGCGCGCGTGCGCGGCGAGATCGTGGGGTATTTCCGCGGGGTCGACCGGCGGATCGGCGAGCTGCGCCAGGCGCTCGGCGACGGCGTGACGACGTTCGTCGTGTCCGATCACGGGTTCGGGCCGGTCCACACGCTCATCGACCTGAACTGGTGGCTGGCGCAGGAGGGCTTTATCCGGTTTCGGCGCGGCCTGGCGACGCGGCTGCGGCGGCTGGCGTGGCGCTGCGGGCTGACGGCCTCGACGCTGACGAGGCTCCGGGTCGCCGCCGAGCGCTTCATCACGCTGCGCCGCAAAGACGGCGCGCCGAGCGAGATGGTCCGCACCGCCCAGCGGCGCACCCGGCGCCTGGTGCTGTCGTTCCGCGACGTCGATTGGGATCGGACGACGGCCTACTCGCCGCCGGGGCTCAGCATCGGCTCGATCATGCTGAACAGGCGCGACCACGGTCCCGGCGCTGACTATGACGCCGTGCGGGCGCGGCTCGTCGAGCGGCTCGGGGCGTTTGCCCGCGAGCTGATCGGGCCGCACGCGGCCAAGCACATCTACACGGGTGATGCGCTCTACGGCGCGGACTCGGTCGGCCGGGCGCCCGACGTGCTGTTCCTGCCGCTCGAGGAGGGCTACCTGCCGACGAACCTGTTCGACTTCATCGACAACCGGCCCGCGGTCCCGAACCGCGTCTGGCCCGGCAACCACCGCATGGACGGCGTGCTGATCGCGCACGGGCCGGGGGTGCGCGCCGGCCTGCGGCTCGACGGCGCCGAGATCGTCGACGTGGCGCCCACGCTGCTGCACCTGCTCGGCTGCGCGGTCGCGTCCGATATGGACGGCCGGCCGCTGACCGAGCTCGTCGAGGCGGGCTCGGCCCGCGAGCGGCCCGTGCAAGCATGCGAGCCGGCGCAGCCGTACTTGGGCGGGCGTGCGGACTTGACGGACGCCGAGCGGGATGAGATCATCGCTCGGCTCCGCAGTCTTGGGTACATTTAGAAACGGGGGGCTTCGAACACCTGATGCGCACTCGACCCGCGAGCTTCCTCGCCGGCAGCGGCCACTACGTGCCCGAGACCGTCGTGACCAGCGCGGACATCGACCAGCGGCTGGCGATGAAGCGCAACGGCGTCGGCCGCCTCGTTGAATCGCTCACCGGCGTGCGCGAGCGCCGCCATGCGCCGCCCGGTGCCAACGCCTCGGACATGGCCGTCCCCGCCGCGCGCCAGGCGCTCGAACGAGCCGGCCGGCGGCCCGAGGACGTCGACCTGCTCATCTTTGCCGCGTGCTCGCGCGACCTGAGCGAGCCGGCCACGGCCAACATCGTCCAAGCAAAACTCGGCGCGTCGAACGCGCACGTACTCGACATCACCAACGCGTGCAACAGCTTCCTCAACGCGCTCGACATGGCCGACGCCCAGATCGCCACCGGGCGCTCGCGGTGCGCGCTCGTTTGCACAGGCGAGCTGAGCAGTGCGTGGGTCAACTGGAGCATCGAGGACAAGGCCGGACTCGACCGCGCGTTTGCCGGCCTCACGCTCGGCGACGGCGGCGGCGCGTGGGTGCTCGAGCCGGCCAATGGCGTCGACGGACGCGGCCTGCTGGCGAGCACGTTCTTCTCCGACGGCCGGCACTGGGAGCTGTGCGTCGTGCGCTCGGGCGGCTCGATCTCGCCACGGGACCACGACGCGCAGGACACCTACTTCATGAGCAACACCATCCCGCTCAACAACCTCGCCATCGAGCACGTGCCGCGCATCATCGCGCGCGTCCTCGACGAGACCGGCTGGACGCTCGACGACGTCGAGCTCGTCGCCCCGCACCAGGTCAGCACGCCGATGACGACCGAGATCAGCCGGCTCATCGGCTTCCCCCTCGAGCGGGTCATCAGCACCGTCGAGCGCTACGGCAACTGCGCCGCCGCCTCGATCCCGATCGCCTACGGCGAGGCCCTCGACGCCGGCCGGATCGGTCCCGGCAGCAAAGTCATGCTCGTCGGCAGCGCCGCCGGCTTCGGCTCCGCCGCCATCACCCTCGTCGTCTA
>CAZCQN010000199.1:0-5050 GCA_964500825.1 uncultured Verrucomicrobiota bacterium
GTGCTCATCGACGGCCGGCACATCTACACCCCGCTCTTCAGGGGCGTGTTCTGGGAGATGCAGGACACCGTGCTCGACGACATCGACCGCATCGAGATCATCCGCGGGCCTGGCGGCACGCTCTGGGGCGCCAACGCCGTCAACGGCGTCATCAACGTGGTCACCAAGAGCGCCAAAGACACCCAAGGCGGCTTGCTCACGCTCGGCGGTGGCACCGAAGAACAGGTCTTCGGCACGGTCCGCTACGGCGGCGCGCTCGCCACCGACGCCACCTACCGGATCTACGCCAAGTACTTCGAGCGCGACAGCCTCGTCGACGACGCCGGCAACGACGCCTACGATGACTGGCGCACGCGGCGCACGGGCTTCCGGGTCGATTGGGACGTCACCCCTGACGACACGATCACCGTCCTGGGCGACTACTGCCAGGGCGATGCGCGCCACACGGTGCTCCAACCCATCTACACACCACCCTTTGTCGAGGCCGTGCGCGACGAGATCGACCTGTCCGGGGCCTACGTCCTCGTACGCTGGAGGCGATACCTGGCCGAGGACTCGGACCTGGTGCTGCAGGCCTACCACGACACCGCCAAGCGCACGGAACTGGTCGCCGCCGGCGAGACACAGACAACCGATGTCGACTTCCAACATCGCTTCCCGCTCGGCGAACGCCACGACGTCCTGTGGGGGATGGGAGTCCGCAGCACATACGATAAAATCTGCAACGGCCCGCTGGTCGCCGTGGACACCGAAGGGGCAAGCGACTTCCTCTACAACGCATTCATCCAGGACGAGATCACGATCGCGCCGCAGCACGTGTGGCTGACCGTCGGCTCGAAGTTCGAACACAACGAATACACCGGGTTCGAATTCCAGCCCAGCGTCAGGCTCGCCTGGGAGCCCACGCCGAAGCAGACCGTCTGGGCTGCCGTCTCTCGCGCCGTCAGAACGCCCTCGCGCAGCGAACGCGATCTGCGCTATGACAGGCCAGGCATGCCCATCGGGGCGTTCCCTGTATCGGTCGGCAACGACGCCTTCGACTCCGAAAAACTGCTCGCCTATGAGGTTGGCTATCGAGTCCAGCCGAGCGAGCGGGTCTCGCTCGACGTGGCCGCCTTCTACAACATCTACGACGGCCTCCAGGCGAACGAGCCCCTTGCACCGTCGCTCGAGCCACTGCCGGTCCCACACCTCAGCCTGCCGTTCCAGTACGCCAACAAGAGCCAAGCCGACACATACGGCCTGGAGCTCGCCGCCGACTTCAAGGCCTCGGACCGCTGGCTCCTCTCCGGCGGCTACTCGCTGCTCAGAATGGACGTCGAGCTGAAGGACGCTGCACCCGGCACGCGAATCACCTACGTCGAAGGCAACAGCCCCAAGCACATGGCCTTCCTGCGCTCGTCGTGGGCGCTACCCGCCGACGTTGATCTTGATATCGCGCTCCGCTATGTCGACGCCCTGCCGGCCATCGACGTGGACAGCTACATCGAACTCGACGTGAGGCTGGCCTGGCGGCCAACGCCCGATCTAGAGCTCTTCGTGGTTGGACAGAACCTCCTCGAGGCCTACCACACTGAGTTCCGGCCCATCACGATCCAGACGCTGCCGTCGCAGGTTGAGCGGAGTATCCATGCGGGGATCACGTGGCGCTTCTAAGGCAACAGAGAACAGACCGACTTAAGGTGGGTATTGTGCGCGTGCAACAAAACAACTTCGAATGCCAAATCCACAGGAAGGCACGACGGGTGTGTGCACTCGCCGCGGCCGTTCTCGCAGGGCTCACTGTGAGCACCCTCGCGCCTGCGGCCGAACCGGCGCCGACCGAATACGAGATCAAGGCCGCCTTCATCTACAACTTCGCCAAATACGTCGAATGGCCCGAGAACAACGACCTCGACTCCGGCGAGGCGTTCATCATCGGCGTCCTGGGCGCAGACCCGTTCGGCGCGCTCCTCGATCAGATCGCCCGAAGCAAAACGATCGGCGACAAGCCGATCGTGATCCGCCGCTTCGAACACGTCGAGGACTACACGCCGTGCCACATCCTGTTCGTCGCCGCCTCAGAACACGACCGCTTGCCGGCCATCCTCGAGAAGCTCGCACACTCGCCCGCGCTCGTGATGGGCGACACAGCAGGCTTTGCCCACGCAGGTGTCGCCGTCAACTTCGTCATCGAACGCAGCAAGGTCCGATTCGAGATCAACCCGGCGGCCGCAACGCGCGCGGGCCTCAAAATCAGCTCAAAACTCCTGCGCCTCGCCACAATTGTTGGCAACGAGGCCGACACCGACAAGGAGCAGTAGCACGCGCCGCGCTGTTTGCAGCCGACCGCGCCTCCGACTCCACACCGACTTCACCCACCAGACCGCCTGAGAAAAATAGGGACAGGCACCTATTCTTCTCATCTACGGCCATGCTCATTGCGTCGCGCGTCCTCAAAAGAATAGGTGCCTGTCCCTATTTTTCCTCGCATCTGCTACGATGACTGCCTGCGCGCCGGCACCGCTGCCGCGCCTGGCCCTGAAGGCTGCGACACGATCGTCGAGATCAGGCTCCGGCGGAGGAGAGAGGCTGGTCAGTCATATGAGCAGCAGGCAAGGGAGACGACCGCGCGCCCTCATCATCCTCACCGTCTTCCTGGTGATTCTGGCCGTCGGCGTGTACCTGTTCACGAGGGACGATCCCCCGCCCGAAGACGCCCACCTGCGCATCGCCTACGAGAACATCCCCGACGACGAGAACGCCTTCACCTACTTCCACGAAGCTGCCGAGGCTGTCGACTGGCCCGAGGACGGCGAGGAGAAACGACGCGCCAAGGCCCTGCTCGACGAGGACGGCTGGGACGAGGCGTTCGCCACCGAGCTTCTCGCCCGCAACGAAGGCGTCCTCGGACTCATGGAGCGCGGCCTGGCGTGCCCACGGTTCCAGGTGCCCGAGATCACCGAGTACACAGCGCGCTTCCCGTACCTGCTGCCGTGGCGCGATATCGCCAGGCTCGGTGCGATCCGCGCCGAGCTCCTGTTTACCCAAGGCAAGGAGCGAGAGGCGTTCGAGCAAGCGATCCAGGTGACCCGATTTGGCCGCCGCATTCAGGAAGGGCACGGCGACATTCTGCACTACGTCAACGGAATGGTAATCAAGCACCGCGGGCTGCGGCGGTTCCGAGACATGCTCGGTCGCACAACGCTGGACGCTACCTCCCTCACACCCTACATCGTCCAGCTCAACGAATACGGCGCAAGCGCACACGGACTGGCCGAGGCCTTCCGGCTCGACTACACACTGGCCACCACCTTCGTCGACGACGTCGCACACGGGGAGATCCCCGGGAAGGAGCGCAAGCGGGTATACCCCAGCCGGCTCGTCTTCAAGCCCAACCGGACAAAAAGGATGTTCGCCAGCGCCTTCGGCACGTGCATGCAGAATGCCAGCCGCACTTATGCCGACTCCGACTTCCCAAGCACGACCCGAGACCCGTGTGGCTGGCGATGCACCGTCAAGGCGATGCTCTCGGGGAACTACGTAGGCAAGAGCATCTACTACATGCTCATGCCCAGTGTCCGGAAGATCCAGGCCAGCAAGTGCCGGGAGAACTGCCTCATCGCCGCTACGCAGATCATGATCGCACTGAAGTGCTACTCGATCGAGCACGGCGACCTGCCCAACACGCTCGACGAGCTCGTGCCCGACTACTTCGATGCCCTCCCGGTCGACGACTTCGACGGCAAGCCGATGAAGTACTCAAAGGAGCAACGTGTCGTCTACGCGGTCGGCACCGACCTCGCCGACAACGGCGGCATCGCTGAACGCGACAAAGAAGGCGTCATCGCAGACGGCTACGACGTCGTCTACAAGATCACGTTCTAGCGCGCGCGATGCGGCCCTACCACGCGTAGTAGTACCACTCGTACTGGAGCTGCTTCTTCTCGCCCGGCTCGAGCGTGACCGTCCACGTGATCTGGCCGATGTCGTTGACCGTGTGCCACCACGACGGCCAGCGGCGCCACCAATACCGATACCAGCCGCCCCCCGATGTCACGCCGCCCTCGGGCAGGAACGACCAGTCCTCGAAGCTGTTGAGCTGCGCGATCGTGCCGTCGTTGTCGGCCGTGGTGACGCTGCCGAGCACGGCGCGCGTGATCTCGACCGTGACCGCCTCGTCCTTGTAGTTCGTGAGCTCGAGGAAGCCGCGCATGTCGAGCCGCGTATAGCTGTGGCTGCCGATCGTCTTCGCGTTGTCCTCCCGGGCCGTCTGCTTCTCCCACTTCTTGGCGTGCACGTCCGTGGCCACGGTCACGTCGACGTCGACCTCGTTGCCGACCGACGTGTACCGAAGTAGCGCCTGCGCCAACACCTGTCCATTCTTAACGATCATCGCCGGGCCCGTCGTCCACGGCACCTCCGACTCGTTCTTGAGCCGCAGCTTGTGCCCCACGCGTCGGCCGGACGACATGCGCAGCAACAGCTCGCGATCCTCGTTGTTGAGGTTGTTCAGCAGCTCGGGCGGCGGCCTGAACGGGACCTGCCACGTGTAGGCGTCCGTGTACGTCGCCTTCACCTCGATCACGGGCACGATCATCCGCTCGCCCTTCTTAAGTGAGATGTGCCCGATCTTGTAGAGGAACAGGTCCTCCTGCGGCCCGAGCGCCTCCGCCGTCGGCTGGAACGGTTGCCCGGCGCCGCCCCGCGCGTCTCCGAGGCTCAACGACTGCGACATGATTGCGTTCGAGAAGCGCCCAAGCTGCGTCGGGCCCGACGCGAAATACTCCGAGAGCTGCGCGGCCGCCTCGCGCAGCGCGAGCGGCGAGATCTGGTCCTCGAACGCGAAGCTCGGTACGCCGACGACGAGGTACGTGGTCACGTCATCGAGATCGATCATGTCGTTGACGATCGTCCCTTGCAGCTTGAGCCACGCCTGGCCCTCGTCGTCGATCGTGACCGTGTACTCGGGGATCCACCGCAGACCGCGCTGCAGGTACGTCAGCCCGACCGTCGTCTCGCCCCGTCCGCCCGAGATGTTCAGGCGCAGCCGCCGCTTCTCGACCGTCTC
>CAZCQN010000200.1:0-2146 GCA_964500825.1 uncultured Verrucomicrobiota bacterium
GAGCGCCACCGGCTGCTCACGGCCATCCGCAAGAACACGACGCTGTCGAAGCTGCCCGCCGACGCGACGGTGCATCCGCAGTGCTTCCTGAAAGCTTTCGGGCAGATGCAGCAGCTTTTCCACGACCGGCCCGAGGCGCTCCGGGCGTCGCGGTGGATGGCCGACCGCTGCAACGTGCGTCTCGAGCTGGGCCGGGTGCACCTGCCCGAGTTCCCGGTGCCGGACGGCGAGACGGCCGACTCGTACTTGCGGCGCGTCGTCGCCATCGGCGCGCGGAAGCGCTACCGGCAGATCGCGCCGAAGGTGCGCCGGCGCATCGACACCGAGCTCGACGTGATCGCGCGAACGGGTTTTGCGTCGTACTTCCTCGTCGTGTGGGACATTGCGCGCGAGGCGTTCCGGCGCGGCATCCCGACGGTCGGGCGCGGCTCGGCGGCGAACTCGATCGTCTCGTACTGCCTCGGCCTGACGCACGTCTGCCCGATCCGCCACAACCTGTTTTTCGAGCGGTTCCTCCACCTCGAGCGCAAGGACTGCCCCGACGTCGATCTCGACTTCTGCTGGCGGCGGCGCGACGAGATGCTCGAGTGGGTCTACGAGCGCTACGGTCACGACCGGGTCGCCATGATCTGCACGTTCCAGACGCTCGCGCTGCGCTCGTCGATCCGCGAGGTGGCCAAAGTGATGGGCCTGACGGGCGAGGAGATCGGCGCGTTCACCAAGCGGCTGCCGCACTTCGACTTCGGCTCGATCGAGCGGATTGTGCAAGGAATGCCCGAATGCCGCGACCTGCCCGTCGAGAGCGAGCCGTGGAAGACCATCGTGCGGCTCGCCGGCACGATCGCCAACTTCCCGCGCCATCTTGGCACGCATTCGGGCGGGCTCGTCGTGGCGCCGCGGCCGGTGACCGATTACCTACCGCTCCAGTACGCGGCGAAGGGGCTCGTGATCACGCAGTTCGACATGCACGCCGTCGAGGACGTGGGCCTGGTGAAGATCGACCTGTTGGGTCAGCGCGCGCTCTCGGTCATCGCCGACGTTGTCGACGAGGTCGAGCGGCGCACGGGCGTTTCTTTGGACATGCGCAACCTCGAGGAGAACGATCCCGAGACGATCGCGCTGTGGAAGCGGGCTGAGACGATCGGCTGCTTCCAGATCGAGTCGCCCTGCATGCGCGGGTTGCTCAAGAAACTCCACGTCGACGGCATTGATATTCTTACCGCCGCCTCGTCGCTCGTGCGGCCCGGGCCGTCGGACGCGGGGATGACGAAGCAGTTCATCGACCGCTACAACGGCCGCGAGAAGGTCCGCTCCCTCCACCCGCGCCTGCGCCCGTTGCTCAAAGAGACGCTCGGCGTGATGGTCTACCAGGAGGACGTGATCCGCGTCGTGCACGAGCTCGGCGGGATCGGGTTCGGCGACGCCGAGCTGTTAAGAAAATCGATGAGCAAGAAGCGCGGCATCGAAGCGGTCGCCTCGTACGAGGCGCGGTTCATCCGCGGCGCCCTCGAGCGCGGCATCGACGAGCCAACCGCGGAAAAAATCTGGGAGCAGGTCGCGAGCTTTGCCGGCTACGCGTTCTGCAAGGCGCACTCGGCCAGCTACGCGCAGGAGTCGTATCAATCGACCTACCTGAAGGCCCACTACCCGGCGGCGTTCATGGCGGCCGTGCTCACCAACGGCGGCGGCTTCTACCACGCCGAGGTCTACGTGAACGAGGCGCGCCGGATGGGTTTCCGTGTACTGCCGCCCGACGTGAACGCGAGTTCTTTGGGGTGGACCGGCTGGGACGACTGGGTCCGCGCCGGGCTCGAGGACGTGCGCGACCTCACCGCGCGCGCGGCCGAGGCGATCGTCGCCGGCCGAAACGCCGGCCCGTACCGCTCCGTCGAGGATCTTTTCAGTCGGGTGAGCATCACGCAGGGTGAGGTCGAGAACTTGATTCGCGCCGGCGCGTTCGACTCGCTCGGCCGCACCCGCCCGCACCTGCTGTGGGAATGCGATCTCGCCTTCAACAACACTCGAGACGACGGCTCGCCTCGTGAATGTAGGGCGGGTCGCCCCCGGCCCGCCGCCGCGCCGAAGGCGCGGCGGGGCCCCTGGAGGCCCGGGGGTGGCGCGCCGGCGGGCCCCCCCCGGGGAGAGG
>CAZCQN010000200.1:2156-4998 GCA_964500825.1 uncultured Verrucomicrobiota bacterium
GGCCGCGCCGGCGCCCCACGCGGTTTCGCCGGGGGACCTCCGGCGGGCCGAGGGCGACCCGCCCTACAACGCTGGCGCGTCAGCGGCGCGGCCCCGTCTGGGCGTTCCGTTGGACGGCAGCGGTGATGGACGCTCCTGTTGCGTGGCCGAAACGCCGGACTTGTTTTATGGTTTTCGATCGATCGGTGATTGCGTCGCCCCCACGGCGCCCGACGGGCTGTGCGACTACACGATCGACGAGAAGGTGCGCGACGAGATTGCTTTGCTCGGCTACTCGGTCACTGCGCATCCGATGAGCCTCTACCAGGGCCGGCTGCGGCGGATGCGCCTCGTCGCGATCCGCGACATCGAGCGGTATGCCGGCCGGCGCGTGAAGGTCTGCGGCTGGTTCGTCACCACGCGCCGCGTCACGACCGAGCGCGGCCGGCAGATGCGGTTCCTGAGCGTCGAGGACATGACGGGCGTGCTCGAGACCGTCCTGTTCCCCGCCGCCTACGCCAGGTACGGCCACCTGCTCACCACGTCGGGCCCGTACCTTTTGACCGGCACCGTCCAGAACGACCACACCCACTGCACGCTGACCGTCGACGGGGTCGAAGTCGTCGACAGGGTCGAAGTCGTCGACGGGGTCGAAGTCGTCGAGAAGGTCGAGGTATTGGACCGGTTGGCCTCCGACGCGCCGCGCGAAACCGCCTTGACACCCGCCCGTTCCCGGGCGACATAACACCTGAGCGCGCCCGTGAAAGGAGTTCGCCCATGGGCGCGCGCCGACACCCGACTTGCCTCCTTGCCCCCTTACTCCTTGGCCTTGTGGTCCTTGCGCCGACGTCTGCCCAAGCCAATCCCGTCACATCGGGTTTCGAAACCGTGCGACAGACGGTCATCGTTGCCTACATCTACGTGCTCATCGTCTTGCTCGAAGGGGCGGTGATCAAGCTCGCGCTGTTCGGGCTCGATGGGCCGAGCTGGCCGAGGGCGCTTTTTCTCGCTGTAGCTCTCAACGCCGTCTCCGCGATCGTTGGCCTGAGCGCGGGTCTCTACTTCGACTCCTCGGGCTTCAACTTCCACCCGCACGTGTTCGCCGTGTTTGGGGTATCGCTTGGCGTAGAGGGTGTCCCGCTTGTCTTGCTGTTTGGCCGATGGCAGTTGAAGCGCGCCGCCGTGACCGCTCTCGCGATGAACGTTGCATCGTATGTGGTGATGGCTCTGTTTCGGCTCCCGGCGTGACGGTAGTACGCGGGACACGAAGGAGGCGCGTTCACTTGACGAACGCGACGGGCGGGGGTATCTTCCATTGCACGAGAGGGAACGCGGCGCTTCAAAGGAGGAGAACAGTGAAGCGACTGATTGCTATAACACTCACGGCAGCGGTCGGGCTTGGCGTCGTCGCGGCGCCCGCGCTGGCGCCGGCGCAGATTGACCAAGACCTCGAGAAGGTGGAGCTGATGCTGCACGGCCTGATCGCCGTGCACGCGTCGGCCGTGATGGCGATGAAGGCGTACGAAGCCGGCCTGCTCACCAAGGAGGAGGCGGAGACCGAGATCGCCCGGAACGAGAAGCTGCTGGCCTTGCTCACCAGGTGCGGCATCGAGCTCAAGCGCGCGGCGACCACGGCCAGCCACGAGGACTTCTCGTTCATCCAGGATTTCCTTCAGGTGTGCGACTACTTGCGGCTGGCCCTCGATTCGTTCAAGACCTTCATTGCCGAGGGGAACGAGCTCGACCAGAAGCTGTTCGATCGGTACCTGCTCAAGGCGGAGCAGACCATAACGCGTCTGCTCCAGACGTCCTGACGAAGACGCGTCTGGCGCAGGGGCTCCGGGGGTCGCCCTGGGCGCCGATTGTAGGCGTACGGGGCATGTGTTGTCGCCATGGAACCTGACGGGGTGGAGATCCGTCCGGCGTCGGACGCGGTCCTGATCGCCGGGGTGCTCGCTGCGGGCGACGCGGCGTTGACGCTCGCAACGTCCCTGATGGAGGCGCGTTACGGTCCCGTCTGCACGGCGAGCGACCCCGTGCCGTTCATCTGGAGCCGCTATTACGATGCCGAGATGGGCTCAGGGCTCACGCGCCAATTCCTCGCCTTCGAGCGGCCCTTTTACCCGGGCTCCCTGCGGGAGGCCAAGCTGGCGACGTGCGCCTTCGAGCAGGCGCATGCCCAGGATGGGCGGCGGGTCTTCAACCTCGATCCCGGGTATCTGACGCTGAGCACGCTCGTTGTCGCCTCCATGAAGGAGGCTTCGTACCGGGTCTACCTTGGCGGCGGCACGTACGCACAGCGGATGCTTGTCTACAGGAGCGGCCGATTCGAGCCGTTCGAGTGGACCTACCCGGACTATCGCGACTCGGCCCACCTCAGGTTCTTCCTCACGGCCCGGGATGACGGGCGGACCCGGAGCGTATTCGGGGGTCGGCGTGGCCCGGAGCGTTCGGGGCCCGATGACGGCTGAGATCGCGGCCGGCGAGGGGCAAGGACCGGACCGAACAAAAGGCGCTTTTCCCGGATTTTCTCCTTGACAGCTTCCAGGGGTGTGCCCTATACGGTAACCTCTTTGTGTTGCGACAGATATTTTGTGTGCAGATGGGGCGGCGGGTGCAACGACGCCCGCTGCGAAGAAGGGTTTTCTGTATTTGTCGCTCCGCCGCTTTCTGAGTCGCGGCACGTTGCACTGCAAGCGTGCCCACGTAGCTCAGTTGGTAGAGCACGTCCTTGGTAAGGACGAGGTCACCGGTTCGATCCCGGTCGTGGGCTCAGCGTCTGGACGAAACCGACACTTGGCGCAGATCAGGAGGTTTTGACCGCGTCATGGCGAAGGAGAAGTTTGATCGCACCAAGCCGCAC
>CAZCQN010000201.1:0-4906 GCA_964500825.1 uncultured Verrucomicrobiota bacterium
AGCCGAAGGCGGACGTGACGCTGGCGATGAACTTCTCGTATTGGGTGTTCAAGACCCGGCAGGAGCTGCTCAACTACTTCCGGTCGGCCCACCGGGCGCTGAAGCCTGACGGGGTGCTCGTGCTCGACGCGTTCGGCGGCTCGGACGGGCAGATCGAGATCCAAGAGCGGACCAAGCACAACGGCGAGGGGTTCACCTACGTCTGGGACCAGGCCGCGTTCAATCCGATTACGAACGAGATCACCTGCTACATCCACTTCGAGTTTCCCGACGGCAGCGCGCTGCGCCGGGCGTTCGCGTATCACTGGCGGATGTGGAGCCCGGTCGAGCTGTGCGAGGCGCTGCGCGAGGCGGGGTTCAAGAGCGCCGACGTCTACTGGGAAGGCGACGGCGAGGACCACGAGGGCGACGGCATCTTCCGGCTGCGCAAGCGGGCCGAGAACTGCCCGGGCTGGATCGCCTACATCGCCGCGGCGAGGTAGTGGCGCCGCAGGCTTGCCGCTCTGGCGAGCGGGTCGACGTGCTGCAGACAGGTTCTATACCTTCTTGGCCCACTCCCGCCCGGCTTCCAAGACGAAATACAGGTGATGGAGAAGGTGTGTAAATCGGTATGCACCGCGTCCACGCCTTGCAGAATCCCTGACAAGGACGTCGAGCCGAACCATCTTGCTGAGGAAGTTGTCGAAAACCTTCTCCTCGTCCTTAGAAAGCAAGGCAAGCACTTCCCTGCGCTTGAACTCGGCTCCCAGCTGGCGAGCGGCCAACTTTTGCAGGATACGGCGGTAGCGCTCGCTCCGTATTTCTTCGAGCACTTGCGGCCGTAGGTACTTGCGCCCGATGATCTCGGCGGCTGCAACCACGCCCGAAACGGCGTTCTGCATGCTGACTGTCGAATTCTCGCTGGCTCGGAAAGCGGCGTCGCCCAGCTCGTGTGCGAGAACGGGCAAGCCGCCAGCGTACCTGGCCAGCAGGTCGAGGGCGTCATTGTCGACGCTCATACCGACCGTGTCGAAGGCCTGTCTGAAGAAGGCGCAGGTGTCTTCTGTCGACCACGCTCGGATCTCCACCAGATCAAACAGACGTGCACTTGAGGGCTGGGCCTGCGCGAGCGACCGCCGCCTCTCCTCCGTGCCGACGAGCAGCAGATAGAGCGGCAGCGGCTTCTGAGAAGTGGCAATCTCATCGAC
This sequence comes from uncultured Verrucomicrobiota bacterium, assembly GCA_964500825.1. GTDB lineage: Bacteria > Auribacterota > JABMQX01 > JAFGEW01 > JAFGEW01 > CAYUZG01. The sequence goes on from CAZCQN010000201.1 coordinate 1,188, forward strand.
GAGGCTCTTGAGCCAGTTGGCAAATGCCGGAAGGCCGGCGAGTCCGTTGATGTCATCGAGAACAAGGACGATGCCTTTCTTGTCCTCGCCCAGCTGCTTCATCAGGTTGCGCATGGCCGGGGCGAAATCGTGGACGGTCCGCCTAAGCTCGTCCTGCGAAGCGCCGAACTCGAAGCTGATGCCGAAAAGGCCCACCTTCCGGACGTGGTCGCCGAGAAAGTCGCTGACCTTCTTGTACCAAGGCTTCTCGATGCTCTCCTTTATTAGTCGGTCAAAGACGCGCCGGACCATCTCCTCCAACGTCGTTACCCCACCGAGGAAGATGTGAAGGCCCAGCATGTTGTGGTCCTTCTCGGCAAGGAGGCGCACAAAGGAAGCCAGAGAGCTCTTGCCGATGCCCCGCTCACCACTGATGAAGGCTGCCTGAAACTTGCCCCGCGCCGCGCTGGCCGCTCTCGCCATCAGATGTTTGATCTCGTCTGAACGGCCGACGAACAAGTCGACGGGCACAGGACGACCCGGCGTGAAAGGGCTGTCGATGTCTTTTGGCATGATCGCCTCAGGACGCTGTGGGCTGCAACTGAGGAGGACGCACAATGCTAACTGAGCACGGCGCATGCGGCAACCAAAATACATCCGCGCAAAGCTGTGCGGTCGTAACGTAGGGGCATAGGTTTCTTGCCTGAAGCAAAGAAGTGGGGCGGGCCGCTGGTGGTGCAGCCCGCCCCGGGTGGCTAGCAGGTCGCAACGTGGGTGCGCGCGGGCGCCGTTTGGCCGTCCGTTAGCGGTATTCCCAATGGCCGGGGACCCACTCGCGCACCTCGCGGGTCTCCCAGTAGCCCTCGTGCCAGATCCTCTCGTAGTGGCCCTCGCGCACGAGGAGTTCCTTCCAGGCGGTGTAGGCACGGCCGTAAGCGTCGTAGCGGGTCACGCGGATCCGCCTGTACTCGGGCTCGATCCAGACTCTTTCCCACCAGCCCTCGATCCAGGTCCGCTCGGCGCGGATCACGTAGTAGCCGGGCACCCAGGTCCGCTGCGGCGAGCGGACGTAGCGCACGCGGCGCACGGGCTCGCGGTAGGTACGGTGCACGCGCACCACGCGGTCGTTATGACCCGACGTGGCGATCTTGTGGATGATGGCCACGCCGACGGCGCCGGCCAGGATCTTCCCGGCGGTGGCCCACTCTTTGTCGCCCGCGTAGGCTGTGGGCTTCGGCAGGGCGACGACGGCCATCGCTGCGATCAGTGTGAGTGCAATTGCTTTGGTCAACATCTTAATCACCTCTTTCTGCCGGCCCGGTCGGCTGGGCGTCCTGAGGGTTGTGTTTCTGCTTTCACTGGGTTGGACGCTGAAAGGGGGCTAATATTCAACCGTCTTAAGTATTTTGGCGGTTTGGGTAGAGGCAGTGGCCGAGGAACGGGTGCGGTCGTAATGTGTTGATCGTGAGACGGTTGCCTTGGGAGTCGGCTCCTGGGGTGGGGAGTCTACGGGAGCGGCGAAGGTGGGTGAGGGTGGCGGCTTGTGTCGCACCTTCGGCGCTCGAGGTCGTTGTTGTTCGACATCCCCCGGCCCTCACGGGCCGGGCTATGTTCTGTCGCCGCTTCGCGGCTGGGTCGCAAGCCCTAGTGGCCGTGTTCATGTTCTGAGTCTGAGCCGACTGCTAATGCACCAGATCGCAAGTCCAGGGGCGTATTCGCGAAGGGATGTGAGCCGCCGGGTGGCATGGGCATCCTGCCCATGGTCCACGGGCGGGACGCCCGTGCCACCGCACCCTCACGGGCATGGGGGCTCAATCGGGTGGTGTGGGAATAGGCGATGAGGCTTGGGGCGTGGCCGTCAGCTGACTTTGATGATGAGGATGTAGCCGGGTGTGCCGGTGACGACGACGACGGCCTTGCCGCCGCGAGGGATGCTGTAGTTGACCGAGGTTTGGCGCGCCGAGCCCTTGAAGACGCTGCAACTGAAGGCGATTCGTTTGTTGATCTCGGACTTGTAGTTCAGGACGGCTTTGAGGCTGCCAGCGATCTTGGCGGTTCCGCTGGCTCCCTTGGCGAGCGTGAGGCTTGTGCTGCGCAGCTTGGTGAAGTTGGTATACCCCTTGCCCTTGAGGAGGTGGGCGTATTTCTGCAGGCTGGGGTCCATCGAGTTGCCGTCTTTGGTCGCCTTGACCACGATGACCTTGAAGGTGATCTGGTCGTCGGCCCACGCGGGGCGGGGGGGGAGCAGGGCGGCGCCGGCGGCAATCAGTGCCACAACAGCGGCATATCGAATGAGGCTGCGCATCGTCAGTTCACCTCGCTTGTATCGATTCCGTCAATCCAGACGACGGCGGTCTGTGTCTCGGCGTCCTCGTTGACGATGACGACGATGTCGGGGTTATCGTATTCGACGTCGGTGATCATTGGCTCGGCGGCGATGGCCTGGTCGGGGCCGATGAGGTTGGCGCTCAGGATGTAGAGGCCGATCAGGATCACGGCGGCGACGGCGGCGACGGCCACCTTCGGCTGGAGAAAGACACGGAGCCCGGAGAGGAACGTCTCGAACGGCGAGGGCCGGGCGGCGATTCGCTCCGAGACGTGGCGCCAGATGCGCTCGCCGTCGATCGAGCCGGCGGCCGAGCTGACGGCCTCGGCGACGTGCGGGCGCAGGGCGGCGAGCTCGTCCGCGACGCGGCGCAGCTCGGGGTCGGCGGCCAGGCGCTGCTCGGTGGCGGCGCGTTCGGCCTGGGTCATTTCGCCGTCGACGTAGCGGGCGATCTCGATTTCGAGCCGGGTTCTCTCGTTCATCATGTACCTTGCCCTGTGGCCGCAGCCGCAGGCGTTCCGCCTCTTTGTATGCTAGGTTGTATCGCCTGCGGCCAGATAGCCGCTGAGCTTCGTTCGAAGCTTCTTTCGTCCATAATGCAGGCGCGACATCACGGTGCCGATCGAGCAGCCGAGGACCGAGGCGATCTGAGCGTAGCTGAGGTCCTCGATCTCGCGCAAGATGACGGTTGCTCGCTGTTCTTCCGGCAGTTCCATGATCGCGTTCATGATCGTTTCGTTGAGCTCCTCCCGCTTGAGCGCCTCAAGCGGGTTCGCTTGTTTCGCCCCGCGCGTGGCGCCTTCGGGCGGCGCCTCGTCGAGGAGGCGGTCGTCGTACTCGACGCTGACCGTTTGCCTCTTCTTGCGCGCGTGGTCGATGGCCATGTTGACCGTTATCCGGTACAGCCACGTGTAGAAGCTCGAGGAGCCGCGGAAGCTTCGGAGCTTCTTGAACGCCTTGATGAAGACGTCCTGGGCGATATCGAGCGCGTCCTCGCGGTTGTGAATCACGCCGTAGGCGACGCCGTACACCTTGTTCTGGTAGGCGTTCACGAGGGTCCGGTAGGCCTCGTGGTCGCCGTCGAGCGTGCGCCGGACAAGCTCGGCGTCGGCGGCGGTCCGGCGGCCCTCGGGGGCCGTCCCGCCCTTGCCGGCTTCTGCACCGGCGTCCTCAATCTTCTCCGCGTTCATCAGATTCGACGCGATCCTGCCCAGAATATTCACCTTTCGGAGGCGGGCCGACTATGGGGTTTGGGCGGCGGGACTGTCAAGGCGCGGGGGTGGTGTTCGTCGGGCGGTTGAGGACCTGCGGATCCACGTTCGGCCGTCGGTGGGGCCGAGGGAGGGCGGCGGCTGACTACGTTAGCCCGCATTTCTCACAGGTGGAGCGCGCCAGGCTGCTCGCTGCAACGGAG
>CAZCQN010000202.1:0-4852 GCA_964500825.1 uncultured Verrucomicrobiota bacterium
GGGTCGTTCTTGGCGAACACCGTCCCGGCCACGTCGACGCTTTCCTTCGCCGCCGTCGCCCTGACCCGCACGAGGCTGACGAACTCCTCGGAATCGCCGCCGGTGCTCTCGACGAGCTTGATGCCGCGTTCCTTGGCCTTGACCGGCGCGTTGATTGCGTTGACCGTCCCTTCGAGGATGGTGCCAAGGAACCCTTTGAGGGCGGCCACGCTCACCGGGCCGGTGTCGTAGTCGGCGATGAGGCCGCACGCCTCGACCTCGATCGACTCGATGTTGCCCCTGACGAGCTGCGCGACGAGCGCGCCGAGGCGCTCGCCGAGCGGCACGTAGGGCCGGAGCTTCTCGAGCACCTGCTCGTCGACGGTCGGCGCGTTCACCGCGCTCCCGATGCGCGCATCAAGCAGGTAATCGGCCACCTGCACGGCCGCGTCGATGCCGACCTGTTCCTGCGCTTCTGTCGTCGAGGCGCCCAGGTGCGGGGTGGTGATGACGTTCGGCAGCTCGAGCAGCTTGCTGCCTGCCGGCGGCTCGGTGGCGAACACGTCGAGCGCGGCGCCGGCGATCCGCCCGCTCTCGAGCGCGGCGCCGAGCGCGTCCTCGTCGACGACGCCGCCGCGCGCGCAGTTGATGATGCGCACACCGGGTTTCATCTTCTCGATCGCAGCCGCGTCGATGATGTTGCGCGTCTCGCTCGTGAGGGGCGTGTGCACGGTGATGTAGTCGGACCGCGCAACGAGCTCGTCGAGCTCGACGAGCTCGATGCCGAGCTGCTCGGCTTTCTCCCGTGTAATGAACGGATCGTACCCGATGACCTTCATCTGGAAGCCGTGTGCGAACTTGGCGACCTGCGTGCCGATCCGACCGAGGCCGATCACGCCGAGCGTCTTGCCGCGAACCTCGACGCCGGCGAACGTGCTCTTGTTCCACTCGCCGCGCCGGACCGACACGACCGCTTGCGGGATGTTGCGCGATAGGGCGAGCAGCAGCGAGAACGTGTGCTCGGCCGTCGAGACGGTGTTGCCCTCCGGCGTGTTCATGACCAGGATGCCGCGCTCGGTCGCGGCGTCGAGGTCGACGTTATCCACGCCGACGCCCGCACGGCCGATGACGCGAAGCGAGCCGGCATGCTCGAGCACGTCACGCGTCAGCTTGGTGCCGCTGCGGATGAGGATGCCGTCATAGTGCCCCAGGCAGGCCGTGAGCTCGTCGGGCGGAAGTCCCGGCCGGTCATCGTATGCGAGACCGCGCGCGTCGAGGACGCGTTTGGCGCTGTCGGCGAGCTTGTCGCTGATGAGCACCTTCATCGCGTTACCCCACGAGGAGTTCCTGTGCCGCCCGCACAGCAGCTCCCGGGGTGAAGCTCACGTTCATGGCACGCAGCACGTGCTCGACGGCGGCAACGGCCGTGAGCACGTCGAAGTCGTTGAGATAGCCCATGGTGGCGATCCGGAAGATCTTGCCCTTGAGCGCCTCTTGACCGCTGGCGAAGGTGACGCCGAGCTTGTCGCGCAGGATCTTGATGAACTCGGCGCCGTCGGCGCCCTCGGGCATCAGGACGGCGGTGACGGCATTCGACGGCGACTGCGAGAAGAGCTTCAAGCCGAGCGCTTCCATCCCGGCTCGGACTGCCTTGGCGTATTTCGCCGCGTTCGCGAGCATCGTGTCACGGCCCTCAGCCTCGACGAGCGCGAGCGTCTCGCGCAGGGCGCGAATGAGGCTCACGGCCGGCGTGTAGGGGGTGTCGTTCTTGTCGACCGACTTCTTATGCTTGACGAAGTCGAAGTAGTAGCGCGGCAGTGCGGCTTTCTTGACGAGCCCCCAGGCCTTCTTGCTCACGGCGACCGCGGCGAGGCCGGGCGGAATCATGAGCCCCTTCTGCGAGCCGGCAACGACGATGTCGACGCCCCACTGGTCGGTCAGCAGCTCGTCGCACAGGAGGCCGCTGATCGCATCGACGACGAGGATGGCGTCCGTCTTGCCGACGACTTCGGCGATCCCTTGAACGTCGGTGGCGACGGCGGTCGAGGTTTCGCAGAGCTGGATGTAGACGGCCTTGACCTGGTCGGTCAGGTGCTCCTTGATCTGGGCCGGCGTAACGCCCGTGCCCCACTCGAGCATGATCTCGTCGACGTCGAGGCCGTAGGCGCGGCCGATCTGCCCCCAGCGCTCGCCGAACTTGCCGCCGTTGACCATGATGACGCGGTCGCCAAGCGAGCAGACGTTGGCCACCGATCCGTCCATAGCGCCCGTGCCCGACGCGGCGAAGACGAGCACGTCGTTGCCGGTTTGGAGCACGCGCTTGAGGCCCTCGACGACCTCGCCGAACAGGGCGCGGAACCGCGCGGTGCGATGGTGGAACATGGGCGCGCCCATCACCGAGAGCGCCTCGGGGGGGACCGTCGTCGGTCCCGGCGAATACAGGTATTCCTTCTTCATGATGCTTCGAACACCTCCGCGATCACTTCGTCAACGGTCTCGACCGGTATGAACGTGCAGGCGCGTTTGATTCTCGGCGGGATCTCGTCGAGGTCGCGCGTGTTCTCGCGCGGGATGACGATGCGCTTGATGCCGGAGCGATGGGCCGCGAGCGACTTCTCTTTGAGCCCGCCGATGGGCAGGACGGCGCCGCGCAGCGTAATCTCGCCCGTCATCGCCGTGTCGCCGCGGACGGGGCGGTTCGACAGGGCCGACAGCACGGAGACCATGATCGGCACGCCGGCCGACGGGCCATCCTTGGGCGTCTGCCCCTCCGGCACGTGCACGTGGATGTCCTTGGCTTTGTGGAAGCCCTTGGGGAGCGCGAACGCTTTCTCGTGCGCGCGGATGTAGCTGACGGCGGCGCGCGCCGACTCCTTCATGATCTCGCCGAGGTGGCCCGTGAGCGTCACCTCGCCCTTGCCGGGCATCACGGACGTTTCGATCTTGAGGATTTCGCCGCCCGCCTCGGTCCAGGCCAGCCCGGTCGCGACGCCGGGTCCGGCATGTTTCTCGGCGGTTTCTCGACGATACCTGGGCGTGCCGAGGTACCGCTTCAGGTCGGCGGCCCCGACCTTGAGCCCGTCGCGTCGGCCGTCGGTGGCGATCTTCTTGGCCAGCTTGCGCAGGATCTTGTTGATCTCGCGCTCGAGGTTGCGAACGCCGGCCTCGCGGGTGTAGTCGCGGATGATGCGCAGGAGCGCCTCGTTGGTGATCTCCACTTTCCGACGCGCGAGGCCGTGCGCCTTGAGCTGCTTCGGGATGAGGAACTTCGAGGCGATCGCCAGCTTCTCCCAGTCGGTGTAGCCGGGCAGCCGGATGATCTCCATCCGGTCCAGCAGCGTCGGATGGATCGTGTGCGGCGTGTTGGCCGTCGCGATGAACAGGACCTTCGAGAGGTCGAAATCGACTTCGATGTAGTGGTCGTTGAACGCGGTGTTGACCTCAGGGTCGAGCACCTCGAGCAGCGCCGACGACGGGTCGCCGCGGAAGTCCGACGAGAGCTTGTCGATCTCGTCGAGCAGGAAGACCGGGTTGCGCGTGCCGACGCGCTTGAGCGACTGGAGGATGCGGCCGGGCAGCGCGCCGATGTAGGTGCGGCGGTGGCCGCGGATCTCGGCCTCGTCGCGCATGCCGCCCAGCGAGATGCGGGCAAACTTGCGGCCCAGGGCGCGTGCGACCGATCGACCGAGCGACGTCTTGCCGACACCCGGGGGCCCCACGAGACACAGGATCGGGCCGGTGAGCGAGGCGGCGAGGCGGCGCACGGCGAGGTATTCGAGGACGCGCTCCTTCGGCTCGTCGAGGCCGTGGTGGTCCTCGTTCAGGATGCGCTCGGCGCGCTTGACGTCGGTTTTGTCGGCGGTCTCTTTCGACCACGGGAGATCGACGAGCCACTCGATGTAGTTGTGCGAGACGGTCGCCTCGGGCGACATCGGCTGCATGCGGCCGAGCTTTTCGAGCTCGGCGCGCGCTTTCGCCTCGGCCTCGGGCGGCATCTTGGCGGCGCGAATGCCCTTGTCGAGCTCGGCGTACTCGCCCGAGGGTCCCTCGCGGCCGAGCTCATCTTCGATCGCCTTGAGCCGTTCGTGCAGGTAGTAGGTGCGCTGGGATTTCTCGACCTGGTCGCGCACGCGGCCCGTGATCTCGCGCTCGATCTTGAGGATCTCGTTTTCCTGCGACAGCATGTCGACAAGGCGTGCGAGCCGGTCCTCGACGCGCGGCAGCTCGAGCAGCTCCTGCTTCTGCGCCACCTTGAGCACGGCGTGGGCACAGACGGTATCGGCGAGCCGTTCGGGATCGTCGATCTCGGCGATGGTCGGCGCGATCTCCTCGGGCACGCGCGGGTTGATCTGCAGGTAAATCTGAAACAGGTCGGCCACGGTCCGCATGACGGCGCGGAGCCGCGCCGAGACGCGCTGCGACTCGCCGACGGGGACGGTTTTGACGCGGAAGTAGTCCTTCTGCGCCAGGAAGCGCGTGATGCGCCGGCGCTGCACGCCCTCGACGAGGACCTTGGCCGAGCCGTCGGGGATTTTGAGGATCTGGATGATCTTCGCCTCGGTGCCGACGCGGTAGACGTCGTCCGGCTCGGGGTTCTCGACCTCGACGGATCTCTGCGCGGCGACGAGGATCGTGTCGTCGGAAAAGATCGCGGCCTCGACGGCGCGGACGGAGCGCTCGCGACCGACTAGGAGCGGCACGACCATGCGGGGGAAAATGACGATGTCCCGCAGCGGCAGCAGCGGCAGGAGCACCGGGTCGGCGGCACACTTCGACGACTTCTTCCTCGTGGATTTCTTCGGCATGGCGGCTGGCCCGTCTCTAGCAGGCTGCTGAAAAACCCTGCCGGCGCCAGAGAATCTCCATCTGTTGC
>CAZCQN010000203.1:0-4843 GCA_964500825.1 uncultured Verrucomicrobiota bacterium
AACGGCCAGAGCTGGATCAGCTATGGCCCCTGGTTGGCGCACGCTGTTGACGATAGGTTCTTTCGCGGACCCCGCCTTGTGATTCAGAAGCTGCGGAACCCTACGCTGCACCGGCGCCTTATCGTTGGCTACCTTGATGACGATGAGACTTACAGCGCAGGCGTAGTCCTGAATGCCATTTCCAGGCAGGAATCACCCTATGATCTGTTCTACCTCATGGGGATCCTCAACTCAGCAACCCTGAATCACTGGTACAGGAAATCTATTATCGACGTTTCAATAAGGGTCGTTGACCTGGGCCGGGTTCCGATACGCGCGCTCGACTTCTCTGATAGGCGTGAGAAAGGCCTGCATGATCGCATGCTGCAGTTGGTCGAGCGCATCCTGACCCTTCAGCAGCGACGCGCCCGTGCGAGGTTGGCCGCAGAGCAGCGAGTTATCCAGCGAGAGATTGACGCGACGGATCGCCAGATCGACGAGCTTGTGTATGAGCTCTATGGCCTGACGGACGACGAGATCGCGATCGTCGAGGAATCAGTTTAGTCATTCCAGTGAATTGCAGAGGACTCAAGAATGAGTGCGGCCAACGAATGGCAAGGTGGGAACGCGAGAGATCCGTCGTGGTTTTTCGAGCAAGCGAAAGCGAGGTATCGGCCGGCACGACAACAGGAAGACCTCGGCGACGCACGGCAAAGGGAGACGTACCATTTCCTTTACCACAGGGCAATTGAGCTGGCGTTGAAAGCGGCGCTGATCAGTGAGAAGCTGTGGGATGGACACACAGCAGACTACCGCATACACGATCTCAGCGCGCTCTGCGAACCCTTGGCGGCGAAGCGCTTGGCGGCATTCGCCGACCTGTGGGACTCCATCATAGGGCCGCCTGTCCACCAGGTCCGTAGAGCGGGCGAGGGCCCTTGCGAAACGAGTATAGAGGTGGGTTACGCAGACAATGTCGAGTGGGAGGAAGTGCGGGGATTTCGAGAGGTCGCTGAGAGGACCCTTTCAGTAGTGGCGCGCGAATGCGGCTTTGCTTATCCTTAACGAGGTCTTCAGGGGACCGGAGTGCAGGAGCCAATGGCTGAAGAATGCCTACAGAGATGTCAACAGCCCCGCTCTCGGTCGATGGACTTGGGATTGGACGATAGACTCTCGGATCTGCTTGCGGCGATGAGGGACTACGACGAGTTCCCTCACTTGCTGCCGCTATACGTCGGTGATCCTGCGGCGCATCCGGTAAGCCGCGCCCTGCAGCCGCTTATCAAAGGAGCGTACGATCACTTACGCGCGGCGTCAGACAGCGAGGTTCTTGAGGCCGCGCGGAGTAGCTTCAGATACTACCCGTTCGAGGTTCAGCGTGAAGCCCTTCTTGGCCGAGACCGCGGCGCACTGACAGCGATCGCGCTGGGTCTCGTCGTGAAGGCCGTTTATGAACGCTACTGGGACTACAGCTCCTATCTTCGGGCTTCGGACTTGAATCGGAGTGTCGTGCTGACGCGGTATCCCGAGCTGAGAGCGCTTCATACTGATGAAGGACTGCTGATCCTGGGAGCGCCTGGTGTTGACGCCCATGTGGGTGGGGTGTTCTTCCGGGACCACGTGCTCCAGTATCATCCCTTTCTGCGGAAGCATTTCACCTCTCGCTTGAACACCGACTTCCTGACGGCTCTCCTGGCCTACAGCACGGCTTATCCTAGGCAGAAGGTAGCGGTGGCCATCGATCATCAGAGGCTGATGCCGAAGACTGCCTTCAGACGAGTTCTTGAACTTGACCGCTGGTACGGGTCCCCATTCTGCTGGTCTCACCTCGATGACCGGAATCATGTCGGTGTCACGGTCCATTGGCGCAGGCCCGATCCGGTCAAGGATTTGACAGACCCTCTGGAGCGGACCGAGTTCATGTGGTCTCACAAGAACGAGATCAAGACCGTCCAGATAGAGGAGATCCACCGAAGCGATGCCGCCAGGACTCCAGTGAAGGGTTACGTGCTGAACCGATACACCCATGCGGTCCGGGATATACGCCGGGAGGTGTTCGTGCACCTGGACGGCTCGGTCAAGGTCTACACCGGTGATGGATACGCGCCCCTGTCCAAGCGTAGGTGGCCTGCTTCCAGGAAGGCGCATCACAAGGCCAAGGTGTTTCGTATCGATGGAGACATCCCGAACGATCACTGGGAGAAGCTGGCCACTTACTTCTTTCGTCAGAATGAGATGGTGGTGGAGTACTTCAGCACACACGATCAAGAATGCAGTGAGACTGATGAGCAGGCCTTGGGACGCCCTTGATCATCTGCTCACTCTATCAAGCAGTGCGCCGTGCAGCACAACCCGGGTCACCGGATGAGCTCTTTGAGGATCGGGAGGCGGGGGCGGAGGTACGGTTTTACCACTGGGTCGGTGACGGTGCCCTTGACGAGGGCGCGGGGGATGATGTTGGCGGGGATGTTGAGGACGCTGCGCACGAGGTGGCGGATGGGGCCGCCGCGCTCGCGGAAGAACAGCGGGTCGACGACGAAGTCGAGGTTGCCGTGCAGGTCGACGGTGCCGTCGATGAGGAGCTGGAACAGGTCGCTCTCGAAGTAGAGGTTGTGGGTGGTGAGCGCGAGGCCCTCGATCTGGAAGTCGCCGCGCGCGTGATCGAAGACGACCTTGACCAGGCCGGGCATGCGCAGCGCGAGCACGTTGAACAGCTCCGAAAACACCTTGAACTCCCAGACGTAGCCTTTCCTGAGCCGGAAGTGGCCCTTGCCGAAGTTTCTTGAGAGGTCGTCGAGCTGGCCGTTCACGTTGACGGTCACGCCGAGGCTGCCGCGCAGCTTGCGGTCCTCGACGTGGGTGAGCAGCGGCAGCTTGCCGATCTTGACGTCGTGCAGGGCGGCCTCGATCTTGAACGGCTTGCCCTCGGTGGCGAAGTCGGCCTCCCACGCGCCCGTGAACCGCCCGTCGTAGAGCACACCGTCGAGGCCGTAGAGCTTGAGGACGCCGCGTTCGAGGTGGACGGTACCGCTGACGCCGTCGAAGCCGAAGCCGCGCACGCCGAGGCCGGCGCCGCCGAGCTGCCCACGCACGCGGACGTTCTCGAGGCCAGGGGCGACGCGCGCGATGCGCCCCTCGAAGGTGACCATGCCGGTGACCCGGAGGCGGTCGAGCGCCTCGGCCACCTTGGGAGGCAGCACGAGCCGGGCGAGCGGGGCGTCGATCCAGCCGGCGCCGTCGACCTGGAACGCCGGGAGCCGCTGCTCGTTGACGTGGCGGATCTTGACTCGGGCGTGGCCGCCGATCCGGTCGCCCTGGACGTCGAAGATGATGTTCGGCTCGCCGAACGCGTGGAGGCTTCCGTTGACGGTGACGACGGCGCCCTCGATCTCGCCGACGACGTTGGTGTACTTGAGGCCCGTGCCGTCGTAGGTGACCTGGCCGCGGATCGCCCGGAACGGCGCCCGCAGCGCGGGGGTGGTGATCTGCGCGTGGCCCAGCGCGCACGAGACGGTCACCGACAGCGGCTCGCCGATCTCGCCGGCCAGCAGCAGGCCGATCGTGCCGTCGCCCTCGTAGGTCATCTGCGGCGTTGGCTCATCCGGGGCGCGTGCCGACGAGAGCGGCGCCTCGGGCGAGGCCGGGACGTAGTGGACCGTTCCGCCCTTGAGCGCCATCGTGCCGGTGAGGGCCAGCGTCGGCTCCGGCCCAGGCTTGATGGTGATCTCGTCGATGCTTCCGCTGATTCGGCCCGCGATATGGAACCCCTCGATCTCGAGCACGGCGTCGTCGAAGTCGACCTCCGCCCGGCCGGCGAGCTCGCCGGTCTTCGTCCGCATGAGGGTGGCGGTGACGAGTCCCTCGATCTCGTGCACGAACAGCGGGCCCTCCGGCGCCAGGAGCTGCTGCAGGTCGCCGATGACGGGACCGCGCAGGCCGATCTTGTACAGCGGTTGGACGCCGGGTCCGAACGTGGCATCGAGCATGACGCGCCCACCGCTCGCCTGCCACCGCCCCGCGAGGCTGAGGTGGTTGGGCGCCTCGAGCGGGGCGGTCAGCGTGCACGAGACGTGCTCGACCGACCGCTCCGGCACGCCGGAGTAGCGGTCCTCTATCGTGATTGTGGCCCGCGAGAGGCCGAGCCGGCTCACGCGCGCCGTCGGGGTCTTGGCCGGCGGGCGCGCGAGGCGGTCGGCGATGTCGGCGACGTTCCACTGGCCGCCGGCGCTCTTGATCAGGCGGAGCGAGACGCCCTCGAGGTCGGGCGTCAGCTCGAGCCGGAACGGCACGAGCGAGGCGATCCGGAAGCGGGCCTCGATGCGCTGCGCCTCCAGAAACGGCACCTCGCTCTGCACGTCGCTGCGGTGCTGCACGACGAGGCCGGTGATCGTCGCGCCCCGGAGCACGTTCCAGTCGATGTGCTCGAACGTCACGCCGCGGCCGAGGAACCGCTCGAGCTCGGCGCGAACCCAGCCGCCGCCGTAGCGGGGCAGCACGTAGTAGTTGAGCACGGCGAGCGCCGCCAGACACACCACGGCGAGGGCCAACACGACGGCGAGCAGGCGGCGGATGATGCGGCGAGCACGTTTCATGGGCGGCCGTTAGTCGTCGAGCTCGGGCAGCGGCATCCGGCGGAACGGCAGATCGGGACGGGCCCGGTCCGGCGCCGGCAGTGGCGACTTGATGTAGCGCTGCTGGCAGCTCCGGCACAGGTGGAAGCGGAACACCTTGTAGACGTCGTCCTGGAGCTTCTGCGGGTCGGCCTCCTCGATCTCCTCCATGAGCGCCTCGATCTCCTCGGTGTGGTCCTTGAGCAGGTCGGCGAGGTCGATCTCGAGCGTCTCGTAGGCGGCCTTGAGCTCGA
>CAZCQN010000204.1:0-4688 GCA_964500825.1 uncultured Verrucomicrobiota bacterium
CGGGGTATACACCCCGAGAGGGATGGCCTCCATAGTATCTGAAAGGCTTCCATAGGACTCATAACAGAGGACGTGCGAGCCCATGCAGCCACGCGGATCCGGCTGGCTCAGCCTGCGGCAATTCGAGCAGATCGTCGAGGACGCCGTCCTCGGCCTGCCCGACGAGTTCGCCGAAAAACTCGAGAACATCGAGATCATCGTCGAGGACGAGCCCGACGACGACACCGTCGAGCGCATGAAGCTCGAGCGCGGCCGCGTCCTGCTCGGCCTCTACCACGGCGTCCCGCGCACCGCGCGCCACGAGAGCGCCCCGCCCATCTACCCCGACCGGATCACCATCTACCGCCTCCCCATCCTCGCCGTCTGCCGCACGCCCCGACAAGTCCGCGAGCAAATCCGCGACACCGTCATCCACGAAATCGGCCACCACTTCGGCCTCACCGACGCCGACATGCACGACGACTGACGCCCCTCACCAAACGCATTCTTGCGCCGACACGCGATGTCTTCGGTTCACGCGCTCTTGGAGGGGTCACGCATGGGCTGCCGTGCTCGCGCCGGGAGGCATGTGCGGCACGCTGTTAGGTCAAGCTCTCATCATGTCCCGTCAGCCAGGCCTTGCGATTCAGCACATCCCATGCGACACGAATGTGTTCTTGGCTGAACATCCGCTTGCGCTTGTTCCACGCATGGGTCTTCGCTGCAGCACCTTGCGCGGTCTCGGCAACCTCCCGTGTCACTACCCAGTGGACAGTGGAAAGCAGCTCCATGCCGAAGGGTGTCTCGAATCCTTTGATCAAATCCGCGACGCGCTCGAATCGCTCGAGCGTCGCCTCGTGCTTCTTCAAGAATCTCTCCGCTGCTGCTGAGGCTCTCGGGTCAAGCTCAATCTGCTTATCCGGGGCGTCTTCCGCATCGCCGTACCCGCTTATGAAATGTCCTTCGATGAGGGTAAGCACATGGCGTAGGTTCTCTGCATACGGCCCGTAGAGAGCCTTCTGATACCGGAGCCTCAGCGGCTCTCCTGCCTCCTGCATGAAATACAAGAGCTTGTGGATCTCGAGCAGAGAAATGGATGGGTCCATCATCGCGGATAGATAGCGCCGCATCAAGCCGAGAAGGGAAGCTCGCCCAACTGTCATCCTCGGCTTCTTGCGCCCTTTCACCATTTTGCCGGCGATTGGCGCGCCCTTGGGTTCATAGAGAAGAACCCGAACACCCGGCAAGTCCCGAAACGCGTTTTCCATCCTTGGCCTGACGTGCTGCCAGTTCAGCCCCCCGAGCCCGCAACCAAGCGGCGGAATAGCGATCGACTGAATACCCCGCTTGCGAACCTCCTTAACCAACGACGTCAAGCCTGCCTCAATGTCCTCTATGCGACTCCTGTTCTTCCAGTGACGCTTGGTCGGGAAGTTGACGATGTATCGGGGATTCACGACGCTACTCGTCTCATAGACCAGCATCGAGCCAGGTTGGACTCCCTTTCGATCACACGCCGCTTTGTAATGCGCGAAGTTCTCAGGGAATGCCTTGCGGAACTGAAGAGCAATGCCGCGCCCCATTATCCCGACGCAGTTCACTGTGTTGACCAGTGCCTCAGCGTCCGCCGCCGTGATGTCACCCCGCTTGAGCTCAATCACCAGTCGCCCCTCTCGACTAGAAATACCACCCCTGCTCAACGCTTACTATAGGCGTAAGACTGTCCCCACGCAAGGTACTCCTGACATGCGTGGCGACTTTCTCATCCGCTACGCCTACCTTCTCGACGAGCTTCCATGGAAACGACCCATAAACCAGAAACTCGGCCTGCTTACCTTCCTTGACCACCGAATCACGAAAGCCAGTTGCGGCTACAGCCGTCCAGTCCACCTTGTGCAGATCGCTCAGCGTCTTGTAGAACTGCGCTGGGCGGCTGCCAGCGTTCCGATCTGAGAATGCCCAGGGAACCCCGTTCGCCTCCGCCCAGGCGACGGTCGCCTCCAGATCAGCCTCAAGATGGACAATAGGTCTCTGCCCCAGGTGGTAATCCAGGTCAGGATGGTTGCCGCAGTGGAGGATATACAGCATGATCGATCTGGGACAGAAGTAAAATGGCACGTATTCGCCAACCTTCGTCCCGGCATGACAGCCGACCTCGAGTTCCTCGATACGCCGCCGCTTGATCTCGCCCATGCCGACGACCTTGCAGGCGAGTCCCAACTCATGCCTCTTTGCGTCCGACCAGAGCACCCCTGCCTTCGCAATGTGCGGCACGTTGTCGACATGCGTGATGTGGTAGATCTTCGGACTGGCCGGAGGTGTGCTCAACTCGGAGTCTCCTCGGCATCATCCAACAGCCAGCGCCCGGTGGCTTCGCTGATTCGGCGATCGCCCGTTCATGCCAGGACGCGATCCTCGTTCTCGTTGACCGCAGCAGGCGTTGGATGGAGACTAATCCTAGCACAGGAATGACCGAGGGGCAATGTCGCTCCCCGCCTCGCCGTTGCTAGGCCGGTGCGGGCGGTGGGTCAGTCGGTGGGGGCGGTGACCGCCTCTTCCGCCGGCTTGGCTTGGGGTTCGCCCGTTTTGCCCCACCAGGCGCCGGTGTGCTTGGCGCACCAGGGGATGGTGAGGGCTTTGTAGGCGTCGGCGTAGAGCTTCAGGTCGTCGAGCAGCTCGTTGTGGGTGACGTCGGCGCCCGGGTGGGTCGGGTAGGCGCCGGTGCGGGCGACGAGCTCCTTCATCTCGGGCGCGCGGTCGATGACCAGGCACGTGCAGAGCGCGTTCACCTGGCTCTTCTGGCATTCCTGGAAGCCCTTGAAGAAATCGCTCTGGAGGCATTCCTTGAGCGGCTTGTCGTAGATGTTGTCGGCGGCGAAGTGGTTGAACACGCACGCCTCGACGTCGCCGTGCACGTTGATGTGGAAGTAGCAGCGGCCGCCGGCGATGCAGCCGCCGACGAGCGGCCCGTCGTTCCAAAAGTCGCTGATCAGGAGCGGCTTCACGGCGCGCAGCTGGTTGATGCGCTCGAGCCGCCACATCCGCTGCTCGGGCGTCGGCATCAGCTCGAGGTCCGGCGACTTGCCCACCGGCATGTAATGGAAGTACCACCCGACCGAGCAGCCCTTCTCGATGTAGAAGTCAACGAACTCGTCGCTGACGACGAACTCGTTGTTGTCGCGCGTCGCGGTGGCCGAGTAGGCGAACACCGCGCCGTAGCGTTTGAGCGCGTCCATCGCGGCGATCACTTTCTGGAACGTGCCGGCGCCGCGGCGCGCGTCGGTCTCTTTTTCGAAGCCCTCGACGCTGATGCACGGCATCACGTTGCCGAGCTCGACGAGGCGCTTCGCCACCTCGTCGGTGATGAGCGTCCCGTTCGTGTAGACCTGGAAGTAGACGTCGTCGTGCTCGGCGAACACGTCCATGATGCCCTTCATGAAGAACGGCTCGCCGCCCGAGATCGTGATGAAGTACATGCCGAGCTCTTTGCACTGCCGGATCACGTCGTTGAGCGTCTCGATGGTCATCCCAGCGTCCCGGGCGTATTCGTGCGCGTAGCAGCCGTAGCAGTTGAGGTTGCAGCGCATGATCGGGCTGATCACCACCGCCACCGGCGGCAGCCACCCCTCGCGGTCGCGGATCTCGTTGCGGACCTTGGTGCCGCCCACCAGGTAGTTGATCAGGAAATTCTCGAGCACCTTCTTGCGGACCGGCTTCGCCTTCGTGGCGAAGATCTGCTTGGCGAACAGCACGAGGCGTTCGACCCACTCGCGTCCGCCGGGATGCTTCAGGCGCGACGACCAGCGGCGCGTGATCCGCAGCAGCACCTTGTCGGGAATGTATGGAAGCAGCTTGACGGCCAGGTGAAGCCCGGCCCGAGAGGCCCGCGAACTGGAGGCACCGTTGCCGTTCTCGCCGCCGCCGACTGCGGGGTCGTTATTCTGTGACGCCATCCGCCTCTCCTCGCACTACGCGGTTGGTTTCCCGGGCACACAAGCTCGCCGGACGCTACCAGAGCCGTCGCCGACGTGTCAAACCTTTTCACCGAGGCCGCGCGTGTGCCGTCAGCCGGCGTCGTCCGGCGTCTCGCCGGGCGGTGCCGTTGCGTTGTCGGTCACGTTGACCGTGTATTGGACCGCCGTGATCCACGGCTGCGCTGCCGGCCACGCGTCGACCTCGGCGATGCCGTACAGGAACACCGCGTTCGGCCCGCTCGTGAGCGCGACGAGCTGCACGCGGAACGGCCGCCCCTCGCGCGTCCCCTCGAAGATGATCGTGTAGCCCGGCCGGCCACGAACGTCGCACTCGGCCTCGAACTCGACCTCCGGCGCGTCGAGCGCGGCGTGATGCTCGACGAAGCCGTGCGCCACCTCGCGCAGCGTCTCGCCGTACTCGTGATCGTCGACGGCGAACAGGTACACGCGCCCCAGGTCGAACTCGGCCGCGATCACGTCGCTGTCGACCTCGAGCAGCGTCCATCGCTCCGGCACGGTGATCTCGGCCAGGCCGTTCGCGAGCCGGGCCACCTTCCGCGATCTCGCGATCGCCCGGGCGACCTCATCAGGCTCGAGCGCCTCGAAGCTCGAGACCACCGTCCGCTCAACGGCCGCGATGACCTTCGAGCGCTGCTCCTCGGCCGGCGTCGTCACGACGAGAAGCGACCACAGCTCGCGGTCCTTCACGAACCAGTACTGCGCCGCCAGAGTCTC
>CAZCQN010000205.1:0-4671 GCA_964500825.1 uncultured Verrucomicrobiota bacterium
CCTTCGGGGCTCTGAGGTTTGTTTTGTCGTCGAGAACCCGGGGCTTACCCGCCTTCGCCAAGGCTTCGGCGGGCAGGCGCCCCGGGCTAGGCTCGGTCGGGCCTTCGGCCCTTGACCTGCACAAGTCGGGTTAAACGCCTTTTTCAGCAGCCTGCTAGGTGATTTCGAACACCGAGTTGTGGCCGCCGAACGCGTCGGCCACCCTGACCGGGTTGCGCGGATCGGCCACCCACCGGCCGTCGACGACGAACCGGTACTGATAGGTGCCCGCCGGGAGCGTCAGCCGGCTTTCCCACCTGCCGCTGGCCTTCTCACACGGCTGCGGCCGCCAGTCGTTGAACGTGCCGGCGACCTGCACATGCCTCGCGTCACCGTCCTCGTAGAGGAACCGGACGCGGTCACCCTCGATCTCCGGCAGCAGCACCTGCTCAAAGGCCTCGAAGAGGCGCTTCGAGTCGAGTTTCGCCTCGGCCAGCAACACCTCGCTCGCGAGCGACATGTAGTCCTCGGCCCCGATCGACGCCGGCCGGTAGTCGAGGATCGACTGGCCGAAGCCGGCCGCCTCGCGCAGCCGCACCGTGCGATGAATCACCGTGTGGAAGCACCGCTCGCCGAAATGCTCCCGGACCTCCTCGATCACCTCGCGCGCGAGCCGCGTGCGCCGGTCGTAGATCGTCGCCAGCGCACGCACCTCGATGTCGTGGCCCGTATGCTCCTGGACGAGCTCGACGGTCTCCATGAGCTTGCCGAGGCCGTGCAGCGAGAAGAAGCTCCCCTCGATCGGCACGATCAGCTCGGGCGAAGCCACCAGCGCGTTGAACGTGAGCAGCCCCAGGCTCGGCGGGCAATCGACAATGACGTACTGGCAGCGGCTCGACCCGAGCGAACAGAGCGCCTCGGCGAGCCGGTGCTCGCGGCCCTCGACCCCGGCCAGGCGCTGCTCGATGGCGCTGAGGCGCACCTCGGCCGGCGCCAGATCCAGGTGCTCGCCGACGCTGAGGATCGCCTCGTCGAGCGCCCTGGTGCGCGCGAGCACCTCGTACATCGACGCCCCGAGCCCCTCGTGCTCGACGCCGAGCGCGAGCGTGGAGTGGCCTTGGGAATCGAGGTCAACGAGGAGTGTACGGCGCCCCTTGGCCGCCAGGCACGCCGCGAGATTAACTGCCGTAGTGGTTTTGCCGCAGCCGCCCTTCTGGTTGGCGACGGAAATCACACGCATCGCCGCCTCCTTATGGCTAAGTCCTCGCTTGGCCGCACCAACACCAGGTCGGTAACGCCTCCAGAGGTGGAGGGGGCGTTACTGATACATAGCGAGCGCGTGGCGAATATGTCAAGGAAATTCTGCTACCCGCCCGCAACGCTCGTTGGCCGGCGGCTCGTCCGGGACGAGGACGACAAAAGCATTGCTCGTGCCGCAGCCGGTTCCATATAGTACCTGCGGACGCGCACAACCGACCGTCTCACCCACAACGCCGCGCGCCCGTCGCGGAGCGGCCGTCATGGCGACCTTCTGGGACAAACTTGTCGAGCGGTTCGAGAAGCTCGATCCCGAGCGCCAGGAACGCTACCTCGCCGGCCTCGCCCGGGAACACGGCTTGTTGCACCGCGTGTTCGATACGATCGAGGACGCGCTCATCGTGCTCGACACCGAGCGGCGCATCGTCTTCATCAACCGGGCCGCGCGCCGACTGCTCGGCCTCACGGGCACGGACCCGATCAACCGCCCGCTGCTCAAATACCTCGTCGACGGCAAGCTGCTCGAGCTGTTCGCGCGCGAGCCGCTCGGCCAGGCGCAGCCGGCCGCCCCGGGCGAGCGCACCGCGTTCAGCACCGAGATCGACGTGCATCATCCGCGTCCGATGGTGCTCAAGATCAACGTGCTGCCGCTGCGCCGCCACGACGGCCCAAGCGACCGTGGACAGGAGTCCGACCGCGGACAGGAGTCCGTTCGCGGACAAGAATCCGTTGGCACGGTCATCGTCATGCACGACGCCACCGCCGAGCGCAAGCACCGGCTCGCGGCGTTCCAGTCCGAGAAGCTCGACGCGCTCGCCACGCTCGCCGCCGGCGTCGCGCACGAGATCGGCAACCCGCTCAACTCGCTCGGCATCCACATGCAACTGCTCGAGCGCGAGATCGCCGCGCTCAAGCCCGGCCGACGCCGCGAGGAGCTCGCGGCGCGCGTCGACACGAGCAAGCAGGAGATCGAGCGGCTCGACGGCATCATCCAGCAGTTCCTCGGCGCCGTACGCCCGTCGAAGCTCGACACCAAGCCGGTCCAAATCAACGAGCTGGTCGATGGCCTGCTCGAGTTCGCCTACGTCGAGATCGCCGAGCAGAACATCGGCATCGAGAAGCACTACGACCCCGCCATCCCGCCCGTGCTGATGGACGAGGCGCAGATCAAGCAGGCCTGCCTCAACATCATCAAGAACGCCGTGCAGGCAATACCGGGCGGCGGGCTGCTGACCGTCACCACGAAGCTCGCCGGCGACGAGATCGTCCTGACCTTCGCCGACACCGGTGTCGGGATGCCCGCCGAGCGGCTTGGCCGGATATTCGACCCGTTCTACACGACCAAGGCCCGCGGCTCCGGCCTCGGCCTGATGATCGTCCACAAAATCGTCACCGACCACAACGGCCGGATCGACGTCGCCAGCGAGGAGAGCAAAGGCACGCGCGTGACGATCACGCTGCCCACGCTCGAGCTCGAGCGCCGGCTGATCGAGGATGGCGCGTCAAAGGCCGCGGCCTTCGACGCCCAGCCGCCCACACCCCGCGCACGCGAGGACCGATGACGGAGAAGAAAACCATCCTCATCGTCGACGACGAGGAGAGCACGCTCCGCGGGCTCAAGCAAGGGCTGGCAAGCAAAGCGTACACGATCCTGGTCGCCGACCGCGCCGAGAAAGCGATCGAGACGCTCCAGACCCACAGCGTCGACGTGATGCTCACCGACCTGCGCATGCCCGGCATGGACGGGCTCGAGCTGATGAAGGTCGCCGCCACAATCAGCCCGCAGACCCAGATGATCATGCTCACTGCCTACGGCACCGTCGAGAACGCGGTCGAGGCGATGAAGCACGGCGCGTTCAACTACCTGATGAAGCCGGTGAACCTCGACAACCTCGAGCTGCTCGTCGAGCAAGCGATCGAGACGCGCGCGCTCCAGACCGAGAACGTCGAGCTGCGGCGCCGGCTCGAGGAAAAATACGGCTTCGAGAAGATCCTCGGCGGCTCGCCGGCCATGCAGCGCGTCTTCGACAGCATCCGCCAGATCGCGCCGACGAAGGCGAACGTGCTTGTGCTCGGCGAGAGCGGCACGGGCAAGGAGCTGATCGCGAACGCCATCCACGCCAACTCGCCGCGCCGCGACGGGCCGTTCGTGGCCGTGCACTGCGCCGCCCTCGCCAAGACGCTGCTCGAGAGCGAGCTCTTCGGCCACGAGAGGGGGGCGTTCACCGGCGCGATCGCCAGCAAGCCCGGCAAGCTCGAGCGCGCCGACGGCGGCACGCTGTTTCTCGACGAGATCAGCGAGATCGACCTCGACGTCCAGGTCAAGCTGCTGCGCGTGCTCGAGACCTGGCAATTCGAACACGTCGGCGGGCTGAAGCCGATCAAGGTGGACGTGCGGCTGATTGCCGCGACGAACCGCGAGCTCGAACCGCTCATGCACCGCGGCGCCTTCCGCGAAGACCTCTACTACCGGCTCAACGTGGTGACGATCACGGTGCCGCCGCTGCGCGAGCGGCGTGACGACATCCCGATCCTCGTCGAAGCGTTCGTCGCCGAGTTCGCCGCCGCGAACCGCAAGAAGATCACCGGGGTGGCGCCCGAGGCGCTCGAGGCGCTGGTGGCCTACGACTGGCCGGGCAACGTGCGCGAACTGCGCAACGCGATCGAAAGCCTCATCGTGCTCGCCCAGGCGAAGCAGATCACCCTCGAGATGCTCCCGGCACACATCAAGGAGGCGACCTCGCGCACCGGCGCGACGACCTCGCGCACCGGCGCGACGACCTCGCGCACCGGCGCGGCGACCTCGCGTACCGGCGCGGCGACCTCGTCGGCCGGCACAGCGGCGGCCGGCTCGGTCCTGCTCCCGCCGGGCACCTCGCTCCAGGAGGCCGAGCGGCTGCTCATGGAGGAGACGCTGCGCAAAACGGACTTCAATGTGTCGCGCGCGGCAAAACTGCTCGGCGTCAGCCGCCGCACGCTCCACCGCAAGATCAACGAGTACGCCATCCGCACCGACCGCACAGACGCCGGCCCCTCATCGTGAGCACCTGGACCGCCCCTGCTTTGGCCTGTTGAACAAGTGGCGCGTCGGGCCTTTCGCGCATGCCCCGAAGGGGCTTCATAGAGAAGCCCAGGGCAACGCCCTGGGGCACCCGGCCAAGACAAACAGAGCGATAGCCCGAAGGGCTTCCATAGAACGCCTTCCCCAACACCCCCGCGTGCGACAGGCTCGCCTGCCTCTGGCAGGCACGCTTGACAGCGCGTGCGCGGCCGATGCAAGATCGCGGGCCTTGCACGAACACAGCACGGAGGGAATCGCACCGATGGTCGAGGGCTCGGCGCTGCGGCGCGGCATGGTGATCAAGCACGAGAGCGAGCTCTGCCTTATCACCGACTACCAGCACGTCAAGCCCGGCAAGGGGCCGGCCTACATGC
>CAZCQN010000206.1:0-4615 GCA_964500825.1 uncultured Verrucomicrobiota bacterium
GCCGAGCACGGCTGCAACGTGGCCGTCTGCGACATCGACCTCAACGCGGCGAACGACACGGCCGCCGAGCTGCGCGCGATCGGCCGCAAGGCCGAGGCGTACCGCGTTGACGTGGCCGACGCCGCCGCCGTGGCCGAGACCGCGGACAAAATCGTTGACACCTTTTCGCGCGTCGATGTATTGGTCAACAACGCCGGGATTACACGGGACGGTCTCATCGTCCGCATGAGTGAAGCAGACTGGGAGGCGGTGCTTGCCGTCAACCTCAAGGGCTGCTTTCATTTTATCAAGGCGGTGACCGGCCCGATGATGCGCCAGCGCTCGGGCGCGATCATCTCGATCGCCTCGATCATCGGCATCATGGGCAACGCCGGCCAGGCCAACTACGCCGCCTCGAAGGCGGGCGTGATCGGGCTGACCAAGTCGGTCGCCAAAGAGCTTGCGAGCCGCAACATCACGGCGAACGCCATCGCGCCGGGCTTCATCAAGACGCGCATGACCGACCAGCTCACGGAGGCGCAGCGCGAGCGGATGCTCGCGCAGGTCCCGCTCAAGCGGCTCGGCAACCCGGAGGACGTCGCGCGTGCTGCGTTGTTCTTGGCGAGTCCGCTAGCGCACTACGTCACGGGCCAGGTACTCGTCGTAGACGGCGGCATGCTCATGTAACGAACTGATCCGGCATCACACGGTTCTCACCCCACGCGTCAGAAAAGGAGCGAAGGAATGGCGGTTGAGGAGAAGGTCAAAGAGATCATTGTCAAGCTGCTCGGCGTCAACCCCGAGGAAATCACCCCGGAGGCGAAGTTCCAGGAAGACCTGGGCGCCGACTCGCTCGATGCGGCCCAGTTGGCCATGGAGTTCGAGCAAGAGTTCAACATCGACATCCCCGAGGAAGACGCCAACCAGCTCACAACCGTAGGCCAAACGATCGAGTACTTGACCAAGAAAACCAAAGCGTAACGGCGTCTCGCCTCGGCATCGCCCCGGGACCACACGCGCGCACCCGACAGCCGGGAACCCGAACAAAACCGCGAACATGAGAAACGGCAGGCGAGTTGTCATCACCGGCCTTGGTGTCGTCTCCCCGAACGGCATCGGTCTCGAGCCGTTCTGGGACGGCCTCGTCAACGGCCGCAGCGCCACGGGCACCGTCACGGCGTTCGACGCCGACGGCATGTCGTCCACCGTCGACGCAGAGGTCAAGGACTTCGAGCCGACGCGGTGGATGTCGCCGCGCGACATCCGCCGCATGGACCGGTTCGTCCAGCTCGCCGTGGCCGCCTCGTTGATGGCCGCCGAGCACGCGGGGCTCGACATGGACGCCGAGGACCCGAACCGGGTCGGCGTGCTCATCGGCTCGGGCATCGGCGGCATCCAGACGATCTGCACCGAGCACGCCAAGCTGCTCGAGTACGGCCCCCGGCGCCTCTCGCCGTTCCTGATCCCGATGCTCATCATCAACATGGCCTCGGGCCAGGTCTCGATCCTGCTCAACGCCAAGGGGCCGAACTTCAGCATCGCCACCGCGTGCGCCACGGCCTCGCACAGCATCGGCGAGGCGGCCTACGTGATCCGCAACGATGAGGCCGATATCATGGTCGCCGGCGGGAGCGAGGCGGCCCTCAACGCGCTCGGCTTCGGCGGGTTCTGCGCCATGAAGGCGCTGAGCACCCGCAACCACGAGCCCGAAAAGGCCAGCCGCCCGTTCGACCTCGAGCGCGACGGCTTCGTCATGGGCGAGGGCGCCGGCATCGTGGTGCTCGAGGAATACGAGCACGCCAGGAAGCGCGGCGCCTCCATCCTGGCCGAACTGATCGGCTACGGCGCCACGGCCGACGCCCACCATATCACCGCCCCCTCGCCCAGCGGCGAGGGCGGCGCCCGCTGCATGGTCGCCGCCCTCAAGAACGCGCGCCTGAACGTCGAGGACATCGACTACATCAACGCACACGGCACCTCGACGCCGCTCAACGACAAGCTCGAGACCAAGGCGATCAAGCAGGTGTTCGGCGAGCGCGCGTACACCGTGCCGATCAGCTCGACCAAGTCGATGGTCGGCCACCTGCTCGGCGCCGCGGGCGCCGTCGAGATCATCGCCTCGATCCTCTGCATGCAGCACAGCACGATACACCCGACGATCAACTACGAAACGCCCGATCCGGAGTGCGATCTCGATTACGTGCCGAACACGTCGAGGGAGGCCACGATCAACATCGTGCTGTCAAACTCGCTGGGCTTCGGCGGCCACAACGCCACGCTGATCATCAGAGGCGTCTAGCCGCGCTGCGTGTAGAGACGGACTTTACCTCTACCCGCATCATTCAGCCCCACGAGGGGCTTCGGAAAGTCGCCACGAGTCGAGCTCAACATCGAATGCGAATCTGACGCGGACAAGGGAGGGACATGAACTACCAGCTCACCGAGCTTCAGCAAGAAATCCGCGACGTGGCGCGCCGGATCGCCGAGGAGAAGATCAAGCCCGTGCGCGCCCAGTACGACGAGAACGGGAACTTCCCGTGGGACATCGTCAAGGTGTGCGCCGATGCCGACCTGTTCGCCGTCTTCCTGCCCGAGGCCTACGGCGGCCTCGGCGGCGGGATCATGGAGCTCGTGGTCGCCACCGAAGAGCTGAGCCGCGCCTGCGGCGGGATCGCCCTGTGCCTGGCCGCGAGCGCGCTCGGCACGATCCCCATCGTGCTCTTCGGCACCGACGAGCAGAAGCAGAAGTACCTGCCCGACCTCGCCGCCGGCAAGAAGCTCGCCGCATTCGCGCTCACCGAGCCGGCCGCCGGCTCCGACGCGAGCGCGATCCAGACGACGGCGACCAAGGACGGCGACCACTACGTCCTCAACGGCCTGAAGCAGTGGATCACGAACGGCGGCGAGGCCGAAACGTACGTCGTGATCACCATGACCGACAAGAGCAAGGGCGCCCGCGGCGCAAGCGCGTTGCTCGTCGAGAAAGGGATGGACGGCTTCGACTTCGGCAAGAAGGAAGACAAGATGGGCATCCGCGGGAGCACCACGCGCGAGCTCATCTTCCGCGACTGCCGCGTGCCCAAAGAGAACCTGCTCGGCCGCGAGGGGATGGGCTTCATGGTCGCCATGCGAACCTTCGACATGTCGCGGCCGGGTGTGGCCTCCCAGGCGCTCGGCATCGCCCAGGGCGCGCTCGACGAGGCGGTCAACTACGCCCGCCAGCGCGAGCAGTTCGGCCACCCGATCATCTCGTTCCAGGGCCTCCAGTTCAAGATCGCCGAGATGGCGATGCGCGTCGAGGCCGCCCGGGCCCTCATCTACGCCGTCGCCCGCTCGATCGACGCCGGCGACACCAAGTGCGCCAAGGAAAGCGCCATGACCAAGACGTTCGCCTCCGACGTGGCGATGTACGTCACCACCGAGGCGGTCCAGGTCCTCGGCGGCTACGGCTACATGAAGGAATACCCCGTCGAGAAAATGATGCGCGACGCCAAGATCACGCAGATCTACGAGGGCACGAACGAGATCCAGCGCAGCGTGATCGCCACGAATCTCATCAAGGAATACGCAAGCCACAAGCAGCCGGCCGCGAAGGTACGATGAAAGTCGTCGTCTGTATCAAGCAAGTGCCCGACACGACCAACGTGCGGATCAACCCCGAGACGAACACGTTGATCCGCGAGGGCGTCGAGTCGATCTGCAACCCGTTCGACGAGTACGCGCTCGAGGAAGCGCTCCGCATCAAGGAGCGCCTCGAGGGCGAGCCGGTCACGACAATCGCCGTCACGATGGGTCCGCCGCAGGCCGAGGCCGTGCTCCGCCAGGCGCTCGCCATGGGCCTCGACGAGGCGATCCTGCTGAGCGACCGCGCGTTCGCCGGCTCCGACACGTGGGCCACCTCCTACGCGCTCTCAAGGATGATCGACAAGATCGGCGACGTCGACATCGTCCTGTGCGGCAAGCAGGCAATCGACGGCGACACGGCCCAGGTCGGCCCCGGCATCGCCGTCCACCTCGGCTATCCGCAGATCACGTTCGTCAAGAACATCGAGTAGATCACGCCGAAGAAGATCCGTGCCGAGCGGATGATGGAGGAGGGCTACCAGGTCGTCGAGTCACGCCTGCCCGTGCTGCTCACCGTCGTCAAGGAGATCAACGAGCCGCGCTTGCCGTCGATCCGCGGCAAGATGCGCGCCAAGAAGGCCGAGATCCCGACGTGGACGGCCGCCGACCTCGACGCCCAGCCCGAGTACCTCGGCCTCAACGGCTCGCCGACCGTCGTGCACAAGATCTACGCGCCCGAGCGCAAGAAGGACGGCCAGATCATCGAGGGCGAGCCGGCCGAGGTGGCCGTCGAACTCGTCAGCGAGCTCAAACGCCTGAGCCTGGTGTAGCAGTGCCGAGGGACCACCAAGACCATGCCCTGAAAGGGCTCAGCAGAGTAGCCCAGGGTCAGCCGCGTCCCGAGCTGGCCGAGGGGCGCGGCGCCACCCTGGGAAGCGAGGCACGACAAGACGCCTTCTTACCCCGAAGGGGTTCCATAGATCCTCGTCGAGGAGAACGGCTTATTTCATACCGGCGCTATGGAAGCCTTTCAGATACTATGGAGGCCATCCCTCTCGGGGTGTATACCCCG
>CAZCQN010000207.1:0-4404 GCA_964500825.1 uncultured Verrucomicrobiota bacterium
ATGATCTCATCGCGCCCCTTGCCTTCCTCGACGTAGGCGCGCAGGATCGGGTCGAGCGCCTCGTACTCGGGCAGCGAGTCGGTGTCTTTCTGGTCGGGCCGGAGCTCGGCCGACGGCGGCTTGGTGATCGTGGTTTCCGGGATCACCTCGCCGTCGCCGTTGATGGCGCGCGCGAGCTCGTAGACCATCGTTTTCGGCACGTCGCCGATCACGCCGATGCCGCCGACCATGTCGCCGTAGAGCGTGCAGTAGCCGACGGAGACCTCGCTCTTGTTGCCCGTGTTGAGCACGAGCCAGCCGTGCTTGTTCGACAGCGCCATCAGGACGCTTCCGCGTATGCGGGCCTGGAGGTTCTCTTCGGTGATGTCGCTCGGGAGGCCGCGGAACTCTTCAGAAAAAGCCTCCGAGAAGGCGTGCACGACGCGCGTGATCGGGATGACGCGGTAGTCGATGCCCAGGTTGCGGGCGAGCGCTTCGGCGTCGGCGAGGCTGCCTTTCGACGAGTACTCCGACGGCATGCTCACGCCGTGGACGCGCCCGGGGCCGAGGGCATCGACGGCGATGGCAGCGACCAACGCCGAGTCGATCCCGCCGCTCAGGCCGACGACGACGTCGCTGAAGCCGCATTTGGCCACGTAGTCGCGCACGCCGAGCGCGAGCGCTTTGAGCACGCGCGGCTGATCGTCCGTTTCGATCTCGCGCACGTCGCCGGTGCCCGTCTCGGTATCGAAGACGACGAGGTCCTCGTCGAACTCTCTGGCCTGGGCGACGACCGTGCCGTCGGCGCTCATCACGAGGCTTGCGCCGTCGAAGATGAGGTCGTCGTTGCCGCCGACCTGGTTCACGTAGACGACGGGCCGCTCGTACTTGGTGGCGATGGCGCGGAGCATGTCGAGCTTCAGCGCGCGCTTGCCGATCGAGTAGGGCGAGGCGTTGATGCTCACGATGAGCTCGGCGCCGGCGCCGACGAGTTTTCTGGGCGGGTCGTCGTGGTAGAGGGCCGTGTTGAAGAAGTCCTTGTCGTTCCAGATGTCCTCGCAGATCGTGATGCCGAGCACGTGGCCGTCGAGCGCGGCGGGCTGGACGCTGGGCGTCGGCTCGAAGTAGCGGCCCTCGTCGAACACGTCGTAGGTCGGCAGGAGCGACTTGTGGTGGCGCGACGCGATCCGGCCGCCGGCAAGCAGCGCGGCGCTGTTGAACAGGCGCTTGCCGGTGTCCGTGGGGTTGCGGTCGACATAGCCGACGACCATCGGGATCTCCCCAGAGAACTCGGCAAGCTCGTCGAGCGCAGCGAGGTTGCCGTCGATGAACCAGCCCTTTTCCAGCAGGTCCTTGGGCGGGTAGCCGATGATCGTCATCTCGGGGAACACGGCCAAGTCGGCGCCGAGCGCCTTCGCGCGGCCGGCCCCGTCGCGGATGGCGGCGACATTGTCCTGGAGCGCGCCGACGGTCGTGTTGATCTGTACCAGGGCGATCTTCATCCGACAACCCTGCCTGAGTGTCATGTCGCTGGAGACGATACCGCACAGGGCTGCCGGAGGCAAGACAGGGAGGCCACAGATTACACGGATTTTCGCAGATGCGCCGCTTCGCGGCTTCGGCGGGCCGAGGGCGACCCGCCCTACATCGCTGTCGCGTGTGGTTTCGCCCCGTGTGTACGGCGGGTCGCCGCGCACGGAACGCGCAACGCCTGCCGGATCGGTGGTCATCTGTGTGATCTGTGGCTGGTTCCTGTTTCGGGGCGATTGTGGTATACGGGCCGCACGCGGCGGGAGCGTCGCGGCAATGACGAGGAGAAAGGCAATGGGCGAGTCGAAGCAGCTCTCCGAACGGATCAAGGCAGCCGTGGACGAGATCCGGCTGATCGACACGCACGAGCATCTGCCCGCCGAGGCTGGACGCAACGCGAAGACTGTGGACCTGTTTAGCGAGTTCTTCATGCACTACGCCTCGTCGGATCTGGTGTCGGCCGGCTTCCCCGAGGAGAAGCTCGCGTGGCTGCGCAGCGTGGAAGTGGCGCTCGACGAGCGGTGGGCGGCGTTCGCGCCGTACTGGGAACGGATGCGGCACACAGGGTACGCGCGCTCGCTGCTGATCGCGTCGAAGGGACTGTTCGGCATCGACGACATCAGCGAACAGACGTACGCGAAGCTTTCGGCCGCGATCACCGCCGCGAACAAGCCGGGCTGGTATCGCACCGTGCTCAAAGAGCGCTGCCGCATCGACCGCTCGATCCTCGATGGGGGCACGACCGACTGCGACCGCGAGCTCTTCAAGCCGGTGCGCCAGTTCGAGGCGTTCGCCTGCGCGCTGTCGCGCGCAAAGGTCCGAGAGCTCGAGCGCAAGTACGGCGTGACGATCCGCGGTGTCGATACGCTTGCGGCCGAGCTCGAGCGCCTCATCACCGAGGCGGCCGAAAACGACATTGCCGGGCTCAAGATCGCCCTCGCCTACAGCCGGCCGCTGCGGTTCGACAAGGTGCCGCGCGCCGACGCCGAGCGGGTGCTCAGCGGCATTCTGGGCGACGACGCGCATCTTGACAGCCAGATCTCGTGGGACGAGGCGAAGCCGCTGACCGACTTCATAATCCACACGATGGTCGCAACCGCCGAGCGGCTCGGCCTGCCCGTCCAGATCCACACCGGCCTCCAGGAAGGCACTGGCAACTACATCGTCAATTCGCGGCCGACCGACCTGACGAACCTGTTCTTCGAGTACCCCAAGTGCCGGTTCGATATCTTCCACGGCGGCTACCCGTACTCGCGTGAGCTGGCGACGCTGGCGAAGAACTTCCCGAACGTCTTTGTCGACATGTGCTGGATGCACATCATCTCTCCGACCGCGTCGTGGGCCATGCTCCACGAGTGGCTCGACATGGTGCCCGAGAGCAAGATCCTCGCGTTCGGCGGCGACTACTGCTTCGTCGAAGGCGTGTACGGCCACGCCGAGATCGCGCGCGAAAACGTCGCCCGGGTCTTGACAAGACGGGTACTCTTGGGGTATATGGGGGAAAGCGAGGCGGCGGCACTGGCAACCAAGCTCCTCCGTACGAACGCCGCCGAGCTGTTCGCGATCGAAGTCTGAGAGAGCGTCCTACCGAGAATCTCGCAAGAGATTCAACCCTGGCCGTACCCATCATATTCTTGGATGGGTCAATGGCACTGAAGTTCCTCGCTATCAGCGTGTTAGCTATCTCTCTACTTACCTCGTGCGCTCCGGCTCGTCACCAGAAGGTCGAGACCGCGGCTCCCGAGGGCGAGTTCGCCGCGCAGGAGCGCGAATTCGTTACGCACGCCCGGCTGGCGCAGCGGATCGTCTGGATGATGGGGGATGAGTTGAAGATGTCCGCCCGGGCCACGGGGCTAGACTACGAGAAGTACCTCAGCGGCAAGGGCATCGCGCCGCTCGGCGGCTGGCGCCATGACGAGCTTGTCACCAAGGGCGACCTTGCCGTCGTCACCGTCCGGCTCCTTCGGCTCCAGGACCGGGTCGAGGACCCCGCCGACGAAGCCACCTACATCGCCTTGCTCGAATCGATCGAGCTGAGCCAGACGATCATCGAGTAAGCGGATGCGGACTGCCCACGCGCTGCGCCGAGACAGGTTGGCATTCCTCACAGGCGTTGCGGGCGCGGTCGGGCGCAATGAGCCGCGTCGCGGCGCTTGGCAGTAGCCTCGGGCGCAAGGGCCTGTTGAAAAAGGGCTTCTATAGAAGCCTTTCAGGCTACGACCTGGCTTTCGTGGCCACGAGACCCAGGGTGTTACCCTGGGCTGTTCTATGAAGCCCCTTCGGGACAGCTCTCTTCGACGCGGCATCTCGGCTTTTTCAACAGGCCCGCAAGCCCGTGGACTCTGATCCCCGCGGATTATCCCAGAGCCCCGAGAGGGGCGATTGAATCGCGCTTGCCGGCTGCCTTCAATCGCCCCTCGCGGGGCTCTATCGTTGTTGGGGACGAACCACCACGGGCTCGCGCCCGAGGCTACTGCCAATCGCCCTGACGGGCTCATCGATTCAGCCGACGACTCGTGCCACGTATCGCCGGAGCGCTTACCCAAAGGGTCTGTCCAGATGAGGGGAAAGCCGTTGTTCTCTTGCTTAATGGTCAGGTCGAGCTCCACAGTCTCGGCCGGCATGGGAGCGGGCACTGCTGCGCCTTTCGGTACCCAGCCTGAGTGCTTCTCACCGCCAAGCCGCACCTTTCTCCCCGAGATGCGTCGCATGACACTCATGGGCACTCCCCGAACGGCATGTGGGCGGCGAAGCGGTCCATGAAGTCGGGCTCGGCGCTCAGGTCGCGGAGCTCGATGTGGTCGGCGGCGGCGGAGACTTCGGCGCGGAAGTCGGTCGAGAGGAGGTAGGCCTTGGCGCCCTGGAGGGCCGTGTTGCCGAGGGCGCGGACCTTGT
>CAZCQN010000208.1:0-4383 GCA_964500825.1 uncultured Verrucomicrobiota bacterium
GTGGTAGGTGGTGTCGGCGATGTCCTCGACGACGAGCTCGGGCGAGCTGAAGTCGGTGTCGTCGTCGATGATCAGGGTGTAGGTGACCGTCTCGTCGACGCCGGCTGGCGCCGAGGCGCCCCACGAGAGCCACACGTTGGCGCTGCTGAACTCCGCGCCGTCGCTGGGTGAGGTGAGCGAGAACGCGCCCGGCGCCACCCGTGAGCGCCAGAGCGTCGGGTCTCCGAGCCAGAGCATGCCGAACGTCCAAAACATCTCGTCGCTGTCGTACGGCGCAAAGCTGTCGAACCACTCCTGGACCGCATAGCCGAAGCAGTGGTACTCGCCGACCCGGCGGTAGAACACCTCGCCGTCGTTGACGCCGCCGGTCTTGGTCGAACCCCACGCACCGAGGCCCGGGCCGTCGTTCATCGTGTACCAGACCCCCATGCAATTGGGCGCAGTCCACCTGGCGTTCTTGCAGGCGTACAGGCTGTAGAACAGCAAGTGGCTGGGCGGGTAGTCGATGAGATCCCCCGACCAAACGATGCCGCCGTCGTTGACGAACGTGTGCCTGGTCGGACCCGAGTGACAGGCGATGCGCATGAACTCGTAGGGCTCCTGGAGCCTGGCCTTGTAGTGGCCCGCGTTGGTTTGAAGCGGGTCAGAGTACCCGTCGACGTCGGCCCAGGCATAGCTGACGCGCAAGCACTGCCGCTCGTGCTGGGACTCCCACTCGTCATCGGTGTAGACACAGGCTCGGCCTGTGCCTGTGATAAAGCCCCGGCGGTAGTCAAGCACCTTGCACAGGTAGCGCCGGATGAGGCTCACTTCAGTCTGGCCATACTCCAGGAACAGATCGTGCGCCACGGTTCGGCCGCAGTAGATCTCGGGCCCTTCGTCGCCGGACCCGGCGGCATGCTCGTTGGGGATGCCGTCAGCATTCCAGTCGTTCCAGGCGCCATCCATGTCCATGAGGAACAGCTCACACGGGAACAAGTCCGTGCCCGGTGAGAAATAAGGGACCGGCAGATCGCCGATGAAGTAGCAGCCCTCGAGGCTGTCGGCCTCGTTGTACTTGCTGATGAGTAGATTGCGCAGACTGACCGCCGTGCCGCCGCTGAGCTGGACCAGTTCGACCGTGCGGCCCTCAGCCTCGACGTCGCCGATGTACAAGCCGAGAAGGTCCTGGATGTACTCGTACAGGTCGTCGTTGACGACGATCAAGTAGCGCCGGGTGCCGGCCTGCGGGCGCGGCTCAATTGCTCGGGTTTCAGCGTCCGGGACGGCCGGTGTGCGGTAGACGGGTGTGACCACCATCGGCGCCTGTGGCGCCCGGTCCCTGAGCGAGCGCCTGTAGCTATCGGGTGGCGGGTCTCCCGCTCTCAGCCGGCCCGCGGCATGCGCCTGGCTCGCGGTCATGAACAGAATGGACAGGGCAAATGATACGAGACGGAAGCAGCGAGTCATCGGAATACAACCTCATGCGGTGTGGGCTGGGACTCAGCGCCAGAAGCTGACGCTGCGCATCCGCGGCACGGAAAGGGTATCAAGCGAGATTGGCGGCAGCGGCCGTGCACCTGCTTCCCCATCGTTTGTGTGAGTTCCCTCGGACTAGGCACGTGGGACGTTCCATGGCCGTTGCCTGTTGTTCTCTTCTCATTTATTGTAGCATCGCCTGCGCCTTAGCGCAAGAGCCGAACACCAAAGAAAGGCGCGCCACGAGCGGGCAGCCGCCGCACACCTCAAGACAGATTGACAGCCGCGCTAGCGGCGGGTAGCGTCAGGAAGAACGCACCTGGGAGAGCGCGATGCCCTTGATGGACCTGATCCGGGCGCGGCGGAGCGTGCGTCGCTACGCCGACCGGCCGGTCGAACGCGGTCTGATCGAGGAGTGCCTCGAGGCGGCCCGGCTTGCACCTTCGGCCGAGAACGCGCAGCCATGGCGGTTCGTGGTGGTCGATGACGCGCAGGTGAAGGCCCGGCTCGCGGACGCGGCCTTCTCGGGCGTCTACCGGCCGACGCGCTTCGCCGCCAAGGCGCCCGGGATCGTTGCGGTCCTGGCCAAGCCCGACATCGTCGCCAACCGGCTAGGCCGGGCGATCCAAGGCACGAAGTACTACCTGATCGACTGCGGGATCGCGTGCCAGCAA
This sequence comes from uncultured Verrucomicrobiota bacterium, assembly GCA_964500825.1. Taxonomy (GTDB): domain Bacteria; phylum Auribacterota; class JABMQX01; order JAFGEW01; family JAFGEW01; genus CAYUZG01. The sequence continues at coordinate 2,133 of CAZCQN010000208.1, forward strand.
TTCGTGCTGCGTGCGACCGAGCTCGGGCTGGGCGTGTGCTACATCGGGTGGTACAGCAAGCGGGGCGTCCGGAAGGTGCTCCAAGTACCGCGGTCACACGACATTGTCGTGCTCCTAGCCGTCGGCTATCCCGATGCTGCGCCCTCGAAGCCGAAGCCCAGAAAGCAACTGTGTGACCTGGTGTCGTACAACCGGTTCGGCGATGGCGCTCAGTAAGGAGACAGCCTGCTCGACCTGGCTTGAATAGGGCGTTCGCGCGAACGTCGAATCTGTTGAAGGAATCAGCTCGTCACCGAAGGAGCGCGCGCCATGAAACGTTGGCTTCTTGTCTTGCCGCTACTCGCCGGGATCGGTCTTGTCGCCATTGGCGGCTGCGACGACGATAGCTGGGCCTCGACCCGCCTGATCGTGATCAACAACTCGTCCGACACCGTGTTCGTCGAGGTGGACGAGCACGCCGACGGCGACATCGACGCGAGCGCCACCATGGCGCCGGGCACGCAGGCGGACTGGGTGCTCGACGACGGCTGGACGATCGTCTTCGTCGATGGCGACGGCGTCGAAATCCTCCTCGAGGACGCCCACGACGGCGTCTTTGAGATTGCCGACGACTGAAACCGTCAGTGCGACGACTGAAGCCGATGGCGCGATGATGAGCGCCGAGCGGCCCGTGCTGTTGAGAATCCCCACACACCGCCATGACTTGGCACGCCCGTGCCAACCCCGTTGTTGTGTCGCCCGGACCGAAGCACCGGACTGACTGGGGCTGTCCTCTGCTTCGCGCCAACGGAATGAGTCATGAGCGGAACCGGCCCCGTGGGTCCCGGCGTCATAGACAATGGCCGTGGTGATTGAACTGTACCCACGTCAAAGCGGCTGGACGACTTGGATGGGGCGATGGGCTGACGAGATCTCGATCTGGTTTGGCGCGTTGGTGCGGCCCGCGCGTGCCGGCGAGCTCGTGCTGGCCGGCGAGGGGGGTAGGCCGCTTGCGCGGCGTCTCGGCTTGGCGGTTGCCGTCCTGTACAGCTTCTACGGCCTGAGCATGGGGCTGTATCGGGGTGCGCTGCCGGGTGTGATCTCGGCGCTCAAGCTGCCGTTTCTCTATTTGACGACGCTCGCCGTGTGCTTCCCGGTCTTCTACGTGCTCAACTGCCTGCACCGGCAACGGCTCTCGACGGGCCAGTGCGGGCGGCTGCTGCTCGTGGCGACGAGCACGAACGCGCTGGCGCTCGCCAGCTTCGCGCCCGTGAGCTTCTTCTTCACGTTCACCACCTCGCGCGCCGGCTACCCGTTCATCGTGCTGCTGCAGGTGGCCGTGTTCGCGATCGCCGCGCTGCTCAGCGTCGTCGAGATCGCGCTGATCTTCCGGGCCACGGCGGCGAGGGTGGGCCGGCGCGTTCCCGCGTCGCTGATCGCGTCGTGGGCGGTGCTGTATGCGTTCGTGTTGTCGCAGATGTCGTGGGTGCTGCGGCCGTGGATCGGCACGTGGACGCTCGAGTACCGACTGTTCCGCCCGATCGGCGGCTCATTCATCGAAGCGATACTGGACATGCTGTTCTGACCGCGGTCGGAGCAGCCGGATTCATTGCTGACGGAGGAGAGATTATGGACCAGAACAGCCGACCTCCCGGACAGCCACCGGGCACGCTGCCGCCTCAGGCGCCGTTCGGAGCGCCGTTCGGAGCCGCGTCGGCGGACGACCAGCAGCCGGAGCCCGAGCCAGAGCACTACGAACCGGCCGAGTTCCCGCGCGGCTTCTGGCAGCGACTCGACTACATGCTCCACCACCCGGGATCGATTCTGGAGTCGCTGCGGCAGAACGTCGACGTGTGGCGGATCGCGCGGATCTTCCTGGGGATCGCGCTGGCGATGGCGGCCGTCTACGGCGCTGTGATGGGCGCGACCAACCTGCTGCAGGCGTCCGCGATGCCCACGGGCAGCAAGTTCCTGATGATCCTGACCTCGGCCATCAAGGTGCCGGCGCTGTTCGTGTTGACGCTGGTGATCATCGTCCCGCCGATCTACGTCGCGAACACGTTCGTCGGGCCGCGGCTCGGGTTTCGCCAGCTCGTGACCGTGCTGCTTGCCTCGGTCGCCGTGACCGCCATCATCTTGGCGAGCACGGCGACGGTCGCGTTTTTCTTCGCGCTCACGACGCGCAGCTACCATTTCATCAAGCTGCTGCACGTGGCGTTCTTCGCGTACGCGGGGCTCTCGGGGCTGCGCTTCTTCTCCAAGTGCATGAACG
>CAZCQN010000209.1:0-4368 GCA_964500825.1 uncultured Verrucomicrobiota bacterium
GGGGTATACACCCCGAGAGGGATGGCCTCCATAGTATCTGAAAGGCTTCCATAGAACCTCTTTCTCAACAGACCCCCAGAGACAAACGCCTCCCAATCATGGTTGACAGACGAGAAGCATCGCCGTAACCGCTGTCGCCCGAGCTGCAATCACCCACAAGCTCAAGTGATTCCGCATCGGGTCTCATATTGTCCATGAGCATACAGGCATCGACCGGCTGCCATTACGTGACTTACAGCGTCAGGGCAAGTGCACGTGCTTCATGCCACGACCAATTCCTTACTCAGGGGGCCATCATCGCCCATGTTGGTACGCGTCTTGTTGGAGACATTTCGTCTTTGGCGGCTGGCCCGACAGGGAACGGCGCCAGCCTGCGCACAGGCCGGGGAGACGAGGTCTGCGCAGCATTCCTCCTCCGTTATCTCGCCTGTGGGTTGAGCATGTTCTCACGCAACCAGGGAGCGTCGATCGTCATTTGAGGACACGAAACGCAAACGGATGCTTGCTGTCTGGGCCCGCGGTCGCCACCGAGCCGGTCGGGCCCACAACAGCGGCGGAACCGGCAACAGAGAAGCTGATGAGCGACATCGGTCGAATCCTGATCGTTGACACCGATGAACCGTTCCGGCAGGCGACCGCCGACCTGCTGCGGAACAACGCATACGGCTGCGACTGCGCGACTGACGCCGACACCGCTCGCAACATGCTCGAGACGACGGCCTACTCGGTGCTCATTGTCGACGCCGAGATCGCTCCAAAGAACGACTTTGCCCTCATCCGCGCGCTGCCTGAGAGCGCCCCGGGCGTGCGCGCCATCCTCACGACAAGCTCGCCGGACGTGAACACCGCCGCGGCAGCCGTCGAGCTGCCGGTCGCCGCCTACCTGGTCAAGCCGATTGATCCGGAAGTGCTCCTCTCGAAGGTGCACGCGGCCCTGCGGCACTCGTCGCTCCAGCGCGCCGTCCGCAGCCTTGGGGCGCGGCTCCAGGCCTGGGGCGACCAGCTCGCCCAGCTCGAGCAGGCCGTGCAGTACGACTCGGAGCCCGGATCACCCGTGTCCATCGACCTCTTTCTCGATATGACGTTCAAGAACGTCGTCGAGGCCTTCGCCAACGTCCGGCAGCTCACCGCTCGACTTGCCGGCATCGAGGGCGAACGAGCTGCCTGCCACCTGCTCGAATGCCCACGCGTCTCAGCGCTCCGAGACGCGGTCGCCGAGACCGTCGAGGTCCTCAAGGAAACCAAGGGCGCCTTCAAGTCCAAGCGCCTCGCCGACCTCCGAAAAACCCTCGAAAAGCGCCTCAACGGCGACTCGTAGGCGCGCCACATCTCCCCAAGCTGGCGCCACTATGAATGGACACTCGCATCGATCACGAACCGCCTTGCGTTGGGTCCTTGCCACCCGCCGTAGGCTGCTTGTCGTACTTCGGGACGCGGGCTGCCGTAGCTCTGTATGCCTTGCCCCTCTTCGGCTTCCCTAGCTTCTCGTAGCACCGGGCGATTGAGAGGTAGATGTCCTCCAGCCACTGGGCGCACTTGTGAGGGTCCGGAGACCTGTAGAGCTTCTCCTCGGTCCATGCGTGCTTGCGCGCTTTCCGATAGAGCGTGATGGCGCGCCGGAGCTCGCCTTTCTGCTCGGCAACCGATCCCAGGTAGAAATAGGCGGCGTTCTCCATGCCGAGGTTCAGTCCGAACAGGCGCGACCACACCGTGATGGGCCTTCTCAGGTGCTGGCGTGCCTCGTCCCAACGTCCCAGCTTGAACAGGCAAAGACCCAGGTAGAAGTGCCTGTCCCGTCGTCGACGCCATACCTTGTCGTCTGGCACATCGGTATGCAGTAGCTCGCTGAAGAGCTGGTACGCCTCATCCCAGCGTTCTGCGAGCCGGCACTGGTTGGCCATCAGGAACGTGACCCGCGCACGTTCATCGCCTTCTTCAGGCAACTCCCGCGCCTGACGGTAGTGGTCGATGGCAGAATCGGCATCGCCCTGCTTCCGATGCCAGGCGGCCAGCCCGAGGTGTGCGCTCATCTTCGCCGAGGGATCCTGTGCCTTCCCCAATGCGGTCTCGAGCATCGAGCGGGCCAAGGCGTTCTCTTCACGTCGCAGGTATAACAGGCCAAGCGTTGTGTAGGGGATGTGCGGGTTGCGAAGAACGTGCTCTACTTGCTCTCGCATGTTGATGGCGCTCTCGAAGTGCCGGATTGCGCCTTCATGGTCAGCGAAACTGACGCAGCAATAACCACAAACCACATGTGCATCGTAGAGCACGTCCGGCGGCAGCAGCCTGCTGTCTTCCTGCAGAAGCATCTCAAGATCGCCGGCATACTTGCGGCGCTGAGTTCGCCGGTCTCGTCCGCTGCACAGGCCCAGCATCTCGACAAGGATACGCGCGCGATGGTCGAGATCGGTCTTCATCCTCGATAGCCGACGGAGAACGGCTTCCGCCTCTCTGCGTCGGTCGGTCTCGACCATGGCCTGGGCAAGAAGCAATCTCGCGTGGACGAAGCTCCGATCCGTGCAGTCAGCTCGTTCAACGGAGCGAAGCACGGTCAATGCTGCCTGATACTCGTCGACGGACACCAACAGGTCGGCAAGACACACGTTGCGTATGCCTGCAATGGGGCCGCCGCCACCGCTCGCCGTCTCCTCGAAACGGCGAATGGCCTCTTCAACCACTTCTCGGTCCGGCGCTTCGTTCCGAACCAAAGACTTCCGGAACGCGCCGTAGAGGCAGAACCCTCGCAGGAAGGTCTCGTCAACCTCTGGAAGCGCAGTTCGCAGCGATTCGATTGCCGCGCAGGCAGCCGCAACGCGACGCGCATCGCTCGACAGGAGATCGTCCCAAAGGCTCTGCACGGAAGCGATGTCAGGAAGGTCAGATGTCATCGTCGCGGACCTGTCATGCGCGTGCTGCGTCCGAGGCACTTGCAGCTCGGACGCCTCGCCCGGCGAACCGAATCTGCGCCCTGCCTCACATAATAGCACAGATTTGCCCGGAACCTGTTCCCCGCTGCCAAAGAGCATTGAAATGAGCGGCCTCGGTCGAGTAGAATGTAGGGCGAAAACCGGCTGCGGATTGCGCCCGACATGGGCTCCCGAAGGTGCTGACCAACGTGACCGACTCCAAACAGCTCCGGAAACGACTCGATGCTCTCAACCGCGCGCCGCTGCGTCGAGCGCCGAAGAACGCAACCGAAGCCGACGCGATCCGCAAGGACATCCGCCGACGCACCAAGCCGTCGCCGCCCGTACAGCCGATCGTCTACCGCCGAGATCTGCCCGAGCCGGGCATTCGGCCGCCTCGCCAGAGGGCCCTGCCCGGCAAGCCGGTGCCGCTCGACGAGGCCGTCGACGGCGTCGTCACCGAGTCGCCGCACGGCGCGAAAGCCTACGTCATCACGCGCAGCATCCTGAGCGCCGGCGGCGAACTGAGCCCGCTCAACGCAGCGTTCCGCGACGCGCTCAAGGACGCCCAATCTGCGCTTCCAGCGTGGATGGCCGACGCGTGTGGCGCGGAGTCGATCGCGCCGCACGACGTCGTGTTCTTCGATCTCGAGACGACGGGCCTGTCGTGCACGCCCATCTTCCTGGTCGGCGCGATGAGCTGGGAGGCCGACGGCCTTGTCGCCAGGCAATTTCTCGCGCGCGACTACTCGGAGGAACGGGCCATCCTCTCGCTGTTCCTCGACTGGGCGGCAACCAAGAAGCTCCTCGTCTCCTTCAACGGCAAGAGCTTCGACCTGCCGCTGGTGCGGGTGCGCGCCGCGGCGAACGGAATCCCGTTTTCGCTCGACCTGCCGCACTTCGACCTGCTGCACGCCGCGCGCCGCGCCTGGCAGGACACGCTCCCGAACCACAAGCTCCAGACGCTCGAGACCCAGATCTGCGGCCGCACCAGGCAGGGCGACATCCCGAGCTGGGAGATTCCCGAGGCGTACCACGCTTACGTCCGAACGGCGAATGCGGCCGAGATCGTCGAGATCCTCCGGCACAACCTGCTCGACCTCGTCACACTCGCCGATCTGATGGTGCGCCTCCCGCCGCCCGCCTAGTGTCGCGGCACGCAGCACTCGCTGGATTGTGCGGATGTCATGGACGTCGACGCTTTCATAGACGAGCTTCGGTCCTCGCCCGACTACAAGAGCCAGATCGCCTATGTGCGCGAGGTGCCCGCGCGCCCCGCCCGGTATGCGGCCACGTCCGCTCCCCTACCCGCCCCGCTCGTCGAGATGCTCAGGAGTCGCGGCATCGAGCAGCTCTACACGCATCAGGCCGCGGCCATCGACCGCGTCCGCGACGGCAAGGACGTGCTCGTCGTGACCGGCACCGCCTCCGGCAAGACGCTCTGCTACGTCCTGCCGATCCT
>CAZCQN010000210.1:0-4347 GCA_964500825.1 uncultured Verrucomicrobiota bacterium
TGGTGCGCGCCTGGTCGGCGATCGAGCGGGTGATCGCCTGGCGGATCCACCACGTGGCGTAGGTGGAGAACTTGTAGCCTCGGCGCCACTCGAACTTCTCGACCGCCTTCATCAGGCCCATGTTGCCTTCCTGGATCAGGTCGAGGAACGACAGGCCGCGGTTGGTGTATTTCTTGGCGATGCTGATCACCAGGCGCAGGTTGGCCTCGACCATCTCGGTCTTGGCCTTGTGTGCTTCGCGCGCCCAGTGGGCGAGCTCCTGGGCCTGGCTCATGAAGGGGTCGGCCCTGGTGCCGACCCCTTCCTCGATCAGGCGCTGTGCGCGGCGCTGGTCGCGGAGGGCTTCGGCGGCCGCTTTGCTGCGCGAGCGGTTTGCCTTGAGGCGGGCAATCCGCTTCCTGATGTCGCGCATCTGTTGGTAGCGCGAGAGGACGCGGTCGCAGAACTGCTCGTACGCTTTCTGCTTGAAGTGCAGGCTGCGAAGCGCGCGCTGGATGGTGGTTTCGGCCGCGGCGAGGTCCTTCGGCAGCTTGCGCTTCTTGTAGGTCGAGAGGGTACGCTTGCGCAACTCGGCTTCGATGGCACGCGCGTTCTCGTCGGCCGTCTGCAGCCTGTTGCGCACGCGCGGCAACGCCTTCATGTGGCGCTCGCGGTCTTTGACCTCCTTCTCGTTGACGAGTCGGTCGAAGCGTTCCTTGCCGTTGATCAGTCTGTTCGCGAGCCGCACGGCCAGCGAGGGCGTGAGGCGGAACTTGCTGACGGCTTCCTTGATTTTCCCCTCGGCCTTCTCGATTCGTTGGGAGATCTCGACCTCCTCCTCGCGCGTCAGCAGCGGCACCTGCCCCATCTGCTTGAGGTACATGCGCACGGGGTCGTCGAGCACGTCGATCTTTTCCTGCTCGGCCGTTTTGCTTCGGCGCTTGACCTTGGCGAGCCAGGCCGCGCCCTTCCTTTCGACTTCGGCCGCCTCGAGGATTTCGATCTCCATGCCGCGCAGCAGGATCAGGATCGAGTCGATCTCCTCGGGCGAGACGATGTCGGCCGGCAGCATCTCGTGGATATCATCGTAGGTGATGTACCCTTTGTCGCGGCTGAGCTGGATCAGCTCACGGATGCGTTTGTTACGGTCTTCTTTGCTCATTTTCCGGCACTTCCCCCCATCCTGATGGGAACAACGGTTGTCGGAATCATTGGAGTTGTGGTTTCCCGGTTTTCGTTTTCAGTTCTCACCCGCCTACGGCGGGCAAGCCTGTGTTGTCTGTCTACCTCCAGTGGCGAACGCTGGCGCGCAGCTTCTGGTACTCGGCGAGCAGCTCGGGGCTCACCGGCCCGTCGCGCGCCTCGGTATCAATTCGTGCCTTGAGCTCTTTCAGCCGTGCCTTGCGCCGCGGCTCGAGGACTTTGTTGACTAATCCATCAATGATCTCGTCATTCGGCTCGGGCCGCGCGCCATCGGCGGACGGGAGTCCGAGCGCGATCTCAGAGACGAGGCGGCCCAGCTCGGGCCGCTCGACGCGGCGCATGAGGGCCTCGACGGTCGCGGCCTCGCTTCCCTCAAGTACCTCGAACACGGTTTCCAAGAGCTCGCGGCAGTCGGCGTCCTGCAGGTCGCTCGGGGCGATTCGCTCGCGGAGTGCGCGCCCGACCGACTCGGCGCTGATAGCGAACCCAACAAGCTCGCGCTCGGCCGAGTTCGTTGCACGGTCGGTCGAGGCAGCTCGTCGGCCGAGCTCCGACCGGCCCTTGCCTTTCCTGCGCAATTCGGCTCGGAGCGTCTCCTCCGGGACGCCGGTCAGCTCGACGCTCCGCTGCAGGTACTCGTGCTGGAGCACCGGGTTGGCCGCCGCGCGGACCGTCTCCATCAAGGCGGCGGCAATGGCGGCGCGGCCCGCGTTGGTTGTCGCGTCGTGCTCGGCCTTGAGCACGTCGTACTGGAACGCCACGAGATCGACTGCCGCGTCGACCCGGTCGCGGAACGCCTCGACGCCCTGCTCGCGCACCAACCGGTCGGGGTCGAAGCCCGGCGGCATTGGGGCGACCTTGACGTCGAGCTCCATCTGCAGGAGCGCCTCGAAGCTGCGCACGGTCGCCTGTCGGCCGGCGGTGTCCGAGTCGTACGCGAAGACGACCGTGCTCGCGTACCGCTTCAGCAGGCGCGCCTGCTCGGGCGTGAACGCCGTGCCCTGCGAGGCGACGGCGCTCTCGAAGCCGCCCTGGAACAGTGAGATGAAATCGAGCTGTCCCTCGACGACGACGACGCGCTTGTCGCGCAGGATCGCTTCGCGTGCTTCGTGCAGGCCGAAGAGCACGTTTCGTTTGTTAAAGAGCGCTGTCTCGGGCGTGTTCAGGTACTTGGGCTCGGAATCGTCGAGCACCCGGCCGCTGAAGCCGACCACGTTGCCGCGCACGTCGCGGATCGGCAGGACCGCGCGCGCGCGGAGCATGTCGAAGTAATTGCCTGTTTTCTCACTGCGCGCCAGCAGCCCTGCGGCGACGAGCACCTGGTCGCTGAAGTCCTTCCTGCGTCCCTCGTTGAGGACGGTATCCCAGGCGTTGGGCGCCCAGCCGATGCCGAACCGCTCGACCGTTGCCTTTGATATGCCGCGCCCGGCGAGGTAGTTCATCGCCGCCTTGCCGCCCCGGAGCCCGTCGATGAGGCAGCGGTGATAGAAGCTCGCCGCCATGGCGACCGCCTGGCTCAGCGCCTCCTTCTTGAGGCCGGGCTGGCGCTGATCAGTACGCGTTTCGGGGACCGGGATGCCGTAGCGCTCAGCGAGCGACCTGACCGCCTCGGGGAAGGTCAGGTGCTCGCGCTCCATGACGAAGTGGATGACGTTGCCGCCCTTGCCGCACCCGAAGCATTTGTAGATCTGCTTCTCGGGATGCACCATGAACGACGGCGTCTTCTCTTCGTGGAACGGGCAGAGGGCCTTGAAGTTCCGGCCCGACCGCTTGAGCGGCATGTACGAGGTGATCACCTCGACGATGTCGGCTTGCCCGAGTATCCTGTCAATGATCGCGTTGGGAATCAGCCCGCCCATTGCGGCTTCCCTGTATGTTTGGCTGCGCGGGCGACGCGCGGGCCTCGCACAGACACGTGCGGGTTGCCCGCGATGTAGAACCGCGCGAGCTTGTCCTGCGCTTCGCGGATGCCGATCCGCCCGCTCCGGCCGACCCGGAACCGCGTGGCGTCTTCGCCACCGTTCCGGGCGGCGATCATGACCGGCGAATCGGTCAAATCCGCGCCGTTCAGCTTTCCTGTAATGGCGAGCGCCTGCGTCAACTTGCCGGGCCCGCTCGTCAGTTCGAGGTCACGTCTGCCTGGGCGGTTGGCCCGCATCAGGTCCAGCTCATCAAGCGGCTCGAGCGCCCGTATCAGCACCGCCGCCGGCCGGCCCTTGGGTCCGGTGACGGCGTTGAGCAAGTAGTGGTTGCCGTACGTAAAGTATACGTACGCGACGCCGCCTTGTTCAAACATCACCCGGTTGCGCTCGGTCATGCCCCGGTGCGCGTGGCACGCGGGGTCGTTCGTCGAGAAATACGCCTCGGTCTCGACGATGCGACCGGCGACGATCCGGGCGCCGAGCACCCTCACAAGCACGCAACCCAGAAGCCGCCTGGCGATGCGATCGGCCCGACCGAGGTAGAACTCCGGGCTGAACACCTCGTAGCCTCGGTGACTTGCAGCCCGCCTCCACCTGGTCATCGTCGTTCGCTTCGCTCTAGGCGACGTCTTTGCCGACAGCCTGAGGTCGAGTGGTGTTCCACGCTCCGGTTCGACGACCGCCCGCTCGCGGGCGCGTCGCCTGTCTCCAGGCCGCCGGGGCGTGGGTGGCGTGGCCTGCCGCGGCGCCGCGGCAGGACGGAAAAGCATTGAACAATAAGGACGACTTCCCTGCGAGCCCCGAATCGCGTGCGATGAGTCGCTCAGCGATACCCCTGTGACCGCGAAACCCGCAGCCACAACACTGCCGGCTAGCGACAGAGTGATCGTCTACAGCCTTGTGCACGCGAACGGATTAGGGGAACAGCGCAGGAAACTGCCAACCGCCCTACTCCACGCAACCTCAGCGGGTTATATACCCCGGGCCTGCGGCGTGGTCAAGGCTCTTTTTCACAGGTTTTCGCCTCTGATACCCTCACAAGAACAGCACCCCCAGGCTTGGCGGGTGTTGCACGAGCTTCAATGGCCTGACTTCGGTTACTCAGGCCTGTTGAGAAGAGGTTCTATGAAAGCCTTTCAGGCTACGAGTCCTTCGTGTTTGCCAAACCCAGGGTGCTACCCCATGAACGCTAGTGTGGTGCGTCTAACGCTTCTTTACATTTGGCGATCTTGGCCATGATGCT
>CAZCQN010000211.1:0-4312 GCA_964500825.1 uncultured Verrucomicrobiota bacterium
ACGACCACGGCGTCGCAGCGCTTCGCGAGCCGGCGCACCTCGTTCTGGCGCTCGACGGTGGCGTCGCAGACCGTGTCGAACACCTGCATCGAGCCGCCTCGGGCGCGCAGCGTGCGCACGACCTCGTTGAAGAACTCGCGGTTCTGCGTGCTCTGGGCCACCACGCATAGCGGCTCGTCGTGCGGGACGGCGTCGAGGTCGGCCATCGACTCGACCACCACGCCGCGCCCGTCCGTGTGACCGAGCAGGCCGGTGACCTCGGCGTGCCCCTGGTCGCCCACGATGACGGCCGTGTAGCCCTTCCCGGCGTATCGGCTCAGGATCCGCTGGATGCGCAGCACCAGTGGGCAGGTCGCGTCGAGACACGCCAGGCCAGCCTCCTCGATCGCGCGGCGTGTGCGTGGGGGAACGCCGTGGGCGCGCACCACCACGGTCCCGCCCGCCGCGACCTGGCCGACGTCGTCGACGACACGGACGCCGCTCCGCTCGAGCATCTCGACCGCCTGGCGGTTGTGGATAAGCGGGCCGATCGTGACCAGCTCGCCCGGGACGTTCGTTGCGGCCTCGAGCACCATGTCGACGGCGCGGCGCACGCCCATACAGAATCCGGCCGTCGTGGCGACAATGATCTTCATCGTTGTGGTTCCGCCTGTAACGAGCCGGCCGCGAGGTTGTTAGGCGCCCACGCCCGGCGGCTCGCGCCCCCATTGTCCCCGGCTGAGTCGGCCTGTCAAGACATGGCGCGACCGGCGGAACCGCCTGCAGGACCGCTCGTATAACAGGTTTGAATACGTGGGTGAGATGTTCATGAGGGAGCGTGACCAATGAGAGGCGTGACTCGCAAGATTCTGGTGCCGTTCGGCGTTCTCCTCGTGCTCGCGCTTGCCGGCGCGGTCCTCGTCCAGCCCGCGTGGTGCGCGGGTGGCTCCGGCGACGGGGACGAGAAGATCGACGAGGCGGAGGAGAAGGAGCCGGCTGAGGGCGACGACGAGAAGCCCGGCGACTTGTGGATCGATCTGCGTGAGAAGCACGGCGAGGACCTCGACGCGGCCATCGACGAGGCGATCCGCGAGATGCAGGAGCGGCTCGAGGCGATCGAGAAGCAGATGGACGAGCTGAGGCGCCAGTTGCCCCGGTTCCGCGAGTTCGATCGCGACCTCCCCCACATGCGGTGGGAGCGCCGGTTCCGAGACCGCGATGAGGCGGGGCCGCCGCCCGAGCTCGAGGAGTTGCTCAGAAAGCTCGAGCGCGAGTTGCCTCGTGAGTGGCCGTTGCACATGCAGGAGTTGCTCAGGGAGTTCGAGCGCGACCGGCCGCGCGACCGGCAGCTTTCCCAGTTCGAGATCGGGCCAAAGCCCGATCGCTTCGCGTTCACGCTGCGAATGGACATGCAGGAGACCGACGAGGCGTACGTCCTCACGCTCGACACGCCCGGCATGGACAAGGAGGACATCGTCGTCGAGGTGGATGAGAACGTTCTGTCGATCAGCGGCGAACGCAAGGAGCGCATCAAGGAAGAGCACGAGGGCGAGCGCGTGCAGCGCCAGATCGTGTACGGGCAGTTCAAGCGGACCATCACGCTGCCGCGCGACGCAGTCCTGGATGAGATCACGTTGAAGTACGAAGACGGCGTGTTGATCATTACCGTGCCGAGGACGCAGCAGGAGGCAGAGAAAAGCAGGAGAATCATTGTCCACCATCCGTGACCGCCTCCAGGTGGAAGATGATCTCAGGAGGGCCATGCGGGCGAGGCTTCCTTCTCCGCGACATCGTTCACATGCCCCTTCATTCCTCCTCTTGAGGAGATCCGCTCCTCCATGATTCCCCCGGAGGAAGCAACGGGGCCGCGCAACAGGGCCCCGTTCTTCTTGCTTGCACACGGCGGACTTTGCGCTAGTATGTCGCCCCGCTCGGCTGCCCATGCGGCAGCCGGCAATCACAACCGGCGGGGACCGCAATCCGGATCGGTTTGAGCGATGGGCGAGCGATTCAAGGACAAGGTCGTCATCGTCACCGGCGCGGCACGCGGCCTCGGCGCGGCGATCGCCGAGGCGTTCTTGGACCAAGGCGCCTCGGTGGCGCTGGCTGATGCCGATGCGGTCGCGCTCGACGAGACCGTCCACCGCCTGCACGAGACGGCGCCGGCGCGCGTCATTCCCGTCCAGACGGACGTCACCAACGAAGCCAGTGTGCAGCGGATGATCCAGGCCACGCTGGATCTCTACAAGCGCCTCGACGTGTTTGTCAGCGCCGAAGGGGCCGTGAGGCGCGGCGAGGTTACCGAGTTCAACACCGACGACTGGCGGCGCGTCATCGAGCGCAATCTTGTCGGCTACTTCATCTGCGCCAAGCACGCGGCCCGCGCGCTCAAGGAGCACGGCGGCGCCATCGTGGCGGTCAATTCCGTCGCCGACCGATCCGGCGGCGCCGGCAACTCGGCGCTGGCCGCGTCGAAGGCGGGCGGTCTTGGCCTGACGCGCGCGCTCGCGCTCGAGCTGGCGGCGTACAACATCCGGGTCAACGCCGTCTGCCCGGCCGAGCTGCCCGACGTGCCGCCAAGCGACCAAGCGACCGACCACGAGGCCGAAACCGCCGCCGCGACGGCCGCGGTGCTATTCCTGGCGAGCGATGACGCAAGCTACGTGACCGGCCAGGCATTGACCGTGGGAGAATAGCGGCGGCCACCCAGTTCTCCGGAGCAGAGGCGGAGCCATGACGGACGGTCGGCAAGCGGTCGATTTTGTGCTCAGACGGCACTCGGCCCGCGAGTTCACCGGCGAGCCCGTCGCGCCCGAGGACGTCGACGTGCTGATGGAGGCGCTGCGCTCGGCGCCGTCGGCGGGCAACATGCAGCCCTGGTTCTTCTACGTCGTGGCGAAGCGGGAGGTGCGGACCGGGCTCGCCACCGCGGCCTACCGCCAGCACTTCATCGAGCACGCGCCGCTGGTCTTCGTCGTGTGCGCCGAGCCCGAGCGCTCGGCGGCCAGGTACCGCGACCGCGGCCGCGAGCTGTACTGCTATCAGGACACCGCGGCCGCTGTCGAGAATCTGCTGGTCGTCGCCAACATGCTCGGCTACGGCGCGTGTTGGGTCGGCGCGTTCGACGAGGACGCGGTCCGGGCCGTGCTCGACGTTCCCCATCATCTCCGGCCCGTCGCCCTCGTCGCCGTCGGGCCGTGCCGCCCGATCACCCGCTCCCCCGCACGCCGGCCTGCCGGTTCGATCTTCGAGATCATCGAGTAGCGTTGCGCCGGAGCCGACTCCTGCCTTGGCACGCGAGGGCCATTCGGCCACAATAGACTCCAGGCCGATTCGAGACCTGCCCGTTGGACCGCTGTATTCGGGATGGCTTGATGCTGACGCTTGGAATCGAGACGAGTTGCGATGAGACCTCGGCCGCCGTGGTCGAGGGCGAGCGCCGGATTCTGTCCAACATCGTCGCGTCGCAGTTCGACCTGCACGCGCGCTACGGCGGCGTTGTGCCGGAGCTCGCGTGCCGGCGCCACGTCGAGGTGATCTCGCAGACGGTCGAGAGCGCGCTCGACGAGGCGGGCGTGGCGCTCGATGACGTTGGTCTGATCAGCGTGGTCAAGGGGCCGGGCCTGATCGGCGCGCTGCTGGTCGGCGTGAGCTTCGCCAAGGCGTTAGCGCGGTCACGTGGCGTGCCGATCATCGGTGTCAACCACGTCGAGGCGCACGTCTACTCGGCTGTCATGTCGAGCGACACGATCGAGTTTCCCGCGATCGGCCTCGTCGTGAGCGGCGGCCACACGATGCTGTTCCTGATGGAGGACTTCGGCGTCTACCGATGGCTGGGCGGCACGGTGGACGACGCGGTCGGCGAGGCCGGCGACAAGGTGGCCACGCTGCTCGGGCTGCCGTACCTGGGCGGGCCGCTCGTCGAGAAGCTCGCCGGCGGCGGCAACGCGCGCGCGATCGACTTCCCGCGCGCCATGATGCGGCGCCGCAGTTACGACTTCAGCTATGCGGGCCTCAAGACCGCCGTCCTCTACCACGTCAAGGGCTATGCCGGGTCGCCGCGCGACCCCAGCCTGATCGACGACGCCGAGCGGGCCGACATCGCCGCCGGCTACCAGGTGGCCGCGTTCGAGCCGCTCGTCAGAAAGACGATGTGGGCGGCCGAGGAGTTCGCGGCGCAGTCGGCCGTGGTCTGCGGCGGCGTCTCGCGCAACGAGACGCTGCGCGCCATGTTCGCCGACGCCGGCGCCGACTGCGGCGTGCCTGTCTACTTCCCCGCCAAAGAGCTGTGCACCGACAACGCCGCCATGGTCGCCGGCCTCGGCGCGTGGCG
>CAZCQN010000212.1:0-4182 GCA_964500825.1 uncultured Verrucomicrobiota bacterium
GCCGCTTCGGCCGCACGATCTACGTCGGCCTCCCCGACCTCGCCGCCAGGCGCGCGATCCTCGAAAGCAAACTGGACGGCATCCCAACCGCCGGCGACGTCGATCTCGACGAGCTCACTCAAGAGCTCGACGGCTACAGCGGCGCCGACATCGCCGGCCCACGCGGCGTCATCGACACCGCCACCGACTTCCCATACGAACGCGCCATCGACGGCGAGGCCGAAGCCGCCCTCACCCGCGACGACCTCCACCGCGCCCTCGCCATCGTCAAGCCCACGGTTTCCAGCGACATGCTGGCGCGCTACAATGTCTTTGCACAGCAGTCTTGAGGCCGTGTCCAGGAAACAGAGAGGGATGAGACGCATGGTGCTGAGACGTCACGGAGCCGTTAGCGCGTGCGTGATTCTCGTGGTCGGCGCCCTGAGCTGTCTACCGTACCCGACCCCGCCCCGTGCACTCGCCAGCCCAGACGACATCTTCGCCCAGCCCGATGCCCCATCGGACCGGGACGCTGACCTCCTCTTTCCCGTCAAACAGAACGGCAAGTGGGGCTACATCGACAAGCTGGGCCGAGTCATCGTGGAGCCCACGTACGACGAAGCTGACATGATGTCCGACGGCATGGCGGCCGTCGTGCTCAAGGGCAAGCTGGGCTACATCGACAGCACGGGCCGGCTTGCCATCGAGCCGCAGTACCAGATCCCGCCCGAGACTGACGACCGCCGCTTCTGTGAGGGCCGAGCCTGGGTGCTCATCGGTAACCACTACGCGTGCATCGACCGCACGGGGCGCGTTCTTATCGATGCCCAGTACGACTCTGTTGAGTCCTTTCGCCACGGGCGCGCGCCCGTATGCGTCAACGGCAAGTGGGGTTACATCGATCGCCAAGGCAAGTGGGTCACCGAGCCGCAGTTCGACGCTGCGTTCAGCTTCAGCATCGATGACCCTCTGCAGCGTGCTATGGTCAGGATTGGCAACAAGTACGGCTACATCGATAGCGAAGGTGCACTCATCATCGGACCCCGATTCGACCATGCCCACTCATTCTCCCGAGGGCTAGCGGCGGTGCAGATCGACGGGAAGTGGGGCTTCATTGACACGGAGGGCACGTTCGCCGTTGAGCCGCGCTTCGAGGAGGCGCTCTGGTTCTGGACCGACTGGGCCCCCGTGTGTATGGACGGCAAATGGGGCTGCATCGACAAGACAGGCAAGCTGGTCATCGCGCCGAAGTTCGACACCGCAGTCTGGTTCTTTCAGGGTCTCGCCTGCGCCGCAATCGACGGCAAGTACGGCGTGATCAACAAGCAGGCAGAGTTCGTCGTCAAGCCGCAATACGAGGTGGCCTTCCACTACGGGGAGTCTGAGCCATACTTGGCCGCGGTGAAGGTCAACGGCAAGCTGGGCTACATCGACAGAACGGGCAAGATGATCGTTGAACCTCAGTTCGACCTTGTCTCGCTCGTTTTCAAAGGCGGCCTCACCCAAGTTGCCGTGGACGACAGGATGGGCTACATCGACCGGCACGGCCGCCTCGTCTGGGAGCCGAGCAAGTAAACGCAGCACCGCGCGGGCACGCCGTCGTGGTGTCCGAGCAAGTGCCGGCTACGACGCACACGATGAAGATACGCATACGGCGCGCGTCCTCTACCGGGCGCGACTCCGGTTGCATCAACGCGAAAGGTGAGTATGTCTGGCCCCAGTCGGGTTGACACCTGAAGCTGGCACCCGACCCGCAATCCAGCCACACTCCTTCCACAACCATGGCCGTCGACCTGAGCGGGCAGATATACCGGGCGCTGCAAGAGGCGCTCGACAAGGCGCGCGCGGCGAAAGCCGCCGGACGCCTCGACGAGGCGTCCGCGACGTACCGCGAGTGCGCGCGCCTCATGCAGGACTACGCCAAGTACGCGCCCACCCTCGAAGAAAAAACCCGGCGCCTCAACAGCGCCAAGGAATACCTCGCCGAGGCGGATGCGAAGACGGCACACGCTGAATCGACGGCGCAGGCCGACCGGCCCGGCGAGCCGACGCGCCCCGCACGGACACGCACCCGCGAGCGCCCCCAAGACGACTACGCCGAGGCGATCGAGTCGCTCGTGTACCGCGCGCGCGTCACGTGGGACGACATCGGCGGCCTCGACGAGACGAAGCGCGAGATCCGCAGCGCGTTCGCCCTGGGCGTGGTGCAGACGCCCGCGGGCCTCGACGTCGAGGGCTGGCGCAACATCCTCCTCTACGGCCCGCCCGGCACCGGCAAGACGCTGCTCGCCGCGGCCGCCTCGCACGAGATCGACGCCACGTTCCTCAACGTCCGCACCGGCGACGTGCTGTCGAAATACTTCGGCGAATCGACCAAGCTCGTTGCGGCCGTGTACACGTACGCCGCCGGGCACGCGCCGTGCGTCATCTTTCTCGACGAGTTCGATGCGCTGAGCGTCCCGCGCGACCAGAGCGACAGCGGCGCCGAACGCCGTATGCTGTCCGCGGTCCTCACCGAGCTCGACGGCCTCGCCGGCAAGACCGACCGCCACGCCGTCCTCACGATCGCCGCCACCAACGCGCCGTGGGCCATCGAGCCGGCCGCGCTGAGCCGTTTCGACAAGCGCATCCACGTCGCGCTGCCCGACCGCGACGCGCGCGCCGCCATCTTCCACGTCCATCTCGACGCGAAAGGCTACCGCCTCGACGCCGACGCCGACGCGCTCGCCGCCGCGACCGACGGCTACAGCGGCCGCGAGATCGCCCGCGTCTGCAAAGAGGCCACGAACCGCATGCTCCACGAGGCGAACCCCGACCTCGTCGACCAAGACGTCGAGAGACTGAAATCGTACCAACTCAAGACCCGGCCGCTCACGATGGCCGACTTCGAGGCCGTCCTCACGGCCGTCCGGCCGGAGACTTCGCCCGAAATCGTCCGACGCTACGAAGCGTTTGCATCGCAAACGTAGTCGGCTATACTACGCGCAACCGAACGCAGGAGAACAACGATGGGCGTGACGGACGTGCTGAAAACCCTCTTCGGCGGCAAGGCGAAAACCCTCGAGTCGGTCTCCCTCGACGAGCTCCGGCGCGAGCGCATCCGCGTCGAGCAGGAAGAGGCGCGCCAGATCAAGAAGCTCGAAGAGCTCGAACACAGCAAGCAGACACTGTTCGAGAAAGGCACCGACGAGCCCTCGCAGCGCCAGCAGATCGTCGTCGCCCGCAAGATCAAGGAGCTCGACCAGCAAGCCCGCAACTTCGACCAGACCCTGAAGCTCCTCTCGCGCCAGCTCCGCATCGTCGCCGGCTTCATCCACGTCAAGGAGAACAAGCAGCTCCTCGAGAAAACGGCCATCTCCAGCCTCTTGACCAAGATGGACCTCGCCGACCTTCAGCGCTTCGTCGAGGCCGCCACGGTCGAAGGCCAGTTCCAGATGGACAAGTTCGAGCACATCCTCGGCACGCTCGAGGACTACGACCTCGACACCGCCGCCGCCTCCGAGGACGCCGACACCCTCGCCATCGTCGAGGCGATGAACCGCGCCCGCAACGCCAAGAACATCAACCCCGAAGCCGCCATCAAAGAAGGCGTCGCCGAGATCGACCAGATCCTCCGCAAAGACCAGGAACCCGCCTAGGCGCCTACTCGCCCGCCGCCTCGATCTCCGACAGCACGTGCTCGATGGCCGCATCGAGCTGGCGGTCCGTCCCGTTCAGGTCATCCTCCGGCCGCTTCTCGACCAGGATGTCGGGCGGCACGCCGTAGTTCTCGAGGTTCGTCCCATCAAGCCGCCAGATGCCACACCTCGGCATCCGGATCACGCTTCCATCAACGAGCCTGTAACTGCTTACTGCGATCACGCCCCCGGCGGTTGGCTCCCCAATGATCTTGCCATGGCCCAGCGTTCTGAACCCGTCGGGAAATACCTCGGCATCGCTGAACGAGAATGAATCGATGAGCACCACCTTAACGCCGTAGAACGCCTCCTCGGGAAGCCTGCTTCTCGACGAGGTACCCCTCGGCTGCATTGTGTGGTACGGTCGGCGGTTCAGGACGTCGAGCAACTGACGGTCGACCCAGCCGCCGCCGTTGTGCCGCACGTCGATAATCAGGCCGTCGCGTTGCTTCAAACCCCACAGGTCTTTGCGGAACTTGACCAGCGACAGGAAGTCCATCGCCTTGATGTGCAGATAGCCGACCCG
>CAZCQN010000213.1:0-4138 GCA_964500825.1 uncultured Verrucomicrobiota bacterium
CCACGCGCTCGAGGACGAAGCGTGGGAGCGGATCGCCGACTACACGCGCGCCGCCCTGGTGCGCGCCCGCTCCGTGTAGGGCAGCCACAGATCGGCATGCCGGATGCACAACGGGCGACGGTCCTCCCGTCGCCCGCAATCAGCGCTGATCTGTGCGATCCGTGGCCCGCTCTCAAAGCTCGTCGCGCGAATGGACGATGCGCGCGATGAGGCCGTAGTCCTTGGCTTCGTCGGCTGAGAGCCAAAAATCGCGCCTCGTGTCTTTGGCCACCTGCTCGACGGCCTTGCCCACCGCGTCGGCGACGATCCTGTTGTAGCGGTCCTTCATCTTGAGCAGCTCCTTGGCCGTGATGGCCAGATCGCTCGCCTGCCCGTACGAGGCCGAGAGGAAACGTGGCTCGTGGAGCATGAAGCGCGCGTTCGGCAGCGCAAGCCGCCGATCGTCCCCCCCCCCGAGGAAAACGATCACGCCCGCACTCGCGCACAGCCCGGTCACCACCGTCGTCACCGGCGGCCGCATGAACCGGAGCAAGTCGTAGACGGCCAGCCCGCAGTCGGCCGCCCCGCCCGGCGTGTTGATGTAAAGCGTGATCGGCTCGGTCTCGCTGTCTTGCCCCATGAGCACGAGGTTTCGGATCACGTCCTCGACCGTCTCCTCGTCGATACTGGCCGAGAGCAGGATCGTCCGGCTCTTGAGCAACCGCTCGGCGATCCGTTCCGATGGGCGGCCTTGTTCCTTTTCCACGCTGTCACCTCCGACCGGCCACATATTGCCCGCGTCCTCCGTGCTCTCGTCATAGCCAAGTGCGCGGCACACAGTATCGGGCGCCCGCCCATCCGTCAACCCTATTGCGGCAAGCCTGGGGAGGCCCGCAGTTGATGAGGCCGCCAAGGCACGCTACAATGAAGGCACGGGGGAATCGTACGTCGCGTGTGTCGGCGATTCGCGGGCGCAGCGGCGCCGGCTCCTGCCGCTTTCGCGAACAGGGAAAACCACATGCCATAGAAAGCGAAGCCACCATGGCACGCACTGACACGACCGACACACGAGAGACAATCGCCGCGCTCCAGGCGCGAATCAAGACGCTCGATGACGATCTCGAGCGTCTCCGGAACCCGGTCGTCCGATTCGAGGTGGACGGGGACCGGCGCATCCTCGACGCGAACGAGACGCTCGCGCGGCTCATGGGCCGGAGCGTCGCGCAGCTCAAGCGGTGTCGAGTCTACACCGTGCTGTCGAAGGAGGAGAGCACGGTCGACGTCGTGATCGACCATTTCCTCAAGGGGATCCCCTATCCCGGGCCGGCCAGGTTGTTCATGGCAATGCAAATCAACGACACCGGCCACCATGTTCAGTTCTCGGTGCGCCCGAAACGTGATCGCCGTGGCACGATCCGAACGCTGCTGTTTACGGGACGGGACGTGACATTGGCGTTTTTGTCGGGCCGCATCGAGGAGCTGCGCCGACACGGCGAGTTCCTGCTCCTGGCCCTCGATCAGACCGGGCTTGGGTGTGTCCATGCCTACAACGTGACCAGGACGCGCTTCTCGTCGAGCGTGCTCATGGCCGGCGTCAGCAACGGGATCGCGGGGGCACTCGGATACACGATGGGCCCGGAGCGGCCCGCCATCACGTACTACAGGTACAAGCCGGAGCTGTACCTGCAGCCTGTCTCGCGCCTGTTCACGCCGGCGACCATCCGCGCCCTGGGCGCGCGCGTCAGGACGGGAAGCGAAGATCACGTCGAGGGCGAGATCACCGCGCGCGACGGCTCGACCCGCCCCGCGCGCCTCTCGATCACGGCCGGGCGCGGCGTGCGCGGACGAACCGCCTTCACGATCCTGGTCGAGGACAGGACCGAGCACGAGCGAGCCCTGCAGCGGCTGACCGAGCGAGCGGCCGAGTCGGAAGAGAAGTTCCGGACCTTGTTCGAAAACGCAAGCGACCCGGTCTTCCTCGAGGATCTCGACGGCAACATCCTCGACTGCAACAAGCCCGCCTGCAAGCTGTACGGCTACTCGCGCAGCGAGATGTGCGGGCTGCACGCCCAGGCGCTCCTGAGCGGCGAGGCGGCGAAGGCGTTGCGAGGATTCCGCGAACGCATACGACGCGAAGGCCGCGCTACTGCGGAGACACAGAACAAACGGCGTGACGCCTCGGTGTTCGACGTCGAAGTGAGCGCCAGCGTCATCGAGATCGGCGGGCAGCAGCTCGTCTACGTCACCTGCCGCGACATCACCATACGCAAGAAGCTCGAGCGCCAGATCCGGGAGTCGGAGAAGAAGTACCGGAAGCTGTTCGAGAGCGCCAACGATGTAATCTTCCTCCTGGACCGCGACTTGACACTGCTCGACTGCAACTGGCGGGCCTGCGAGACCTACGGCTACAGCCGCGACGAACTGGTCGGCAGGAACATCGCCGAGCTCACCACCGAGGAAACAAGACAAGCGCTGCCAGCACTCCGGAAGAGACTCGAGATGGCCGGCCAGTTTGTCGTCGAAGGCCAAGGCCGAGCCCGCGACGGACGAATCATCGACACCGAGGCGAGCGCAAACGTCATCGAGGCGGGCGGGCAGCCGTGTTTCATGGTTGTGTGCCGCGACCTGACCGAGCGCAAGCGGGCCGAGGCGGCGCTGCGCGAGAGCCAAGAGAAGTACCGCATAACCATCGACTCGATGGGCGACGCAATCCACGTCGTCGATAAGGACCTTCGCATCATCCTGGCAAACAGGCGGTTCAGGCAATGGCTCGCAGAGCTTGGCCAGGACAGCGACCCGCTGGGCAAGCGGGTCCCGGACGCGTTCCCCTTCCTCCCGAAAACGCTGCCGGACGAGTACGCCCAGGTGTTCAAATCGGGGCGTCCCCTGGTCACTGAGGAAAACACCGTGCTCGACAACCGGGAGGTCATCACGGAGACCCGCAAGATCCCCGTGTTCGGCGAAAGCGGCGTCGTGCAGGTCGTGACCGTCGTCAGAGACATCACGGAACCGAAGCGCCTCGAGCACGAGATCAAGCACTCGGAGGAGAAGTACCGCACGCTCATCGAAAACCTGGATGCCGGCTTCATCATCATCCAGGACAACAAGATCCAGTTCGCCAACCGCACGTTCTTCACTGTGTCCGGCTATTCGCCCGATGAGGTCTACGGCCGACCGTTCGAGCAGTTCGTGAGCAAGGCCGATCGAAACCGCGTCCGAGGCCGCTACCGGGCGCGTGAGGCGGGCAAGCCCGTCTCGAACGTGAACGAGGTGGGTGCGGTGCTTGCCGACGCTCGAGAGGTCACGATGGAGTCCTACTCCTCGCTGGTCACCTTCGAGGGACGGACCGCGACGCAAGTGGTCCTGCGCGACGTCACCGAGCAGAAGCTCCTCCAGCGCCAGCTCCAGCGTACCGCCCGGCTCGCGTCGGTCGGCACGTTGGCCGCAGGCGTCGCGCACGAGATCAACAACCCGCTCGCCGTCATCTCGGTCGACCTGCCTCGCCTTATGCGGCGCCACGAGAGCGACCCGTTCGTGACCCGGCTCTGCACCAAGCTGATGCGGATGACCGACCGGATCTCCAAGATCACGAAGGGCCTGCTCACATTCTCGAAGACGACCGCCGGATCCTTCGACGCACATCCACTGCACGTCGCGCTCAATGGCGCGCTCGACCTGGTCGCCTCGCGCTTCGACTTCGAACACAAGCGCCTCGTCAGAGACTACCCCACAAAGCTGCCCGCGGTCTGGTGCGACAGCGATCAGCTCCAGCAGGTGTTTGTCAACGTCTGCATCAATGCGCTCGAAGCAACCAAAGCAGGCGGGACACTGACCGTAACGGCCAAGACAAACCGCCGGAACAAGACGGTCACCCTGCGTTTCGCCGACACCGGCGGTGGGATGACGGGCGAAGACATCGAGCGCGCGTTCGATCCCTTCTACACGACGAGGGACACAGGCACCGGCCTCGGGCTCGCCATCTGCCACAGCATCGTCGAGGACCATAGCGGCACCATCCAGATCAGCAGCAAGCCCGGCCAGGGGACAACTGTGTCCGTCAGACTGCCGACGCACCAGCCCGGGCGGCCTCGCCGGCCCAACGCGCGCACCGATCGCCCCTAGCAGGTTGCTGAAAAATGTGCCTGGGCCGAGCGGGTGC
>CAZCQN010000214.1:0-4051 GCA_964500825.1 uncultured Verrucomicrobiota bacterium
AGCTCGGCCTCCCCCACGCCGACCCCGCCCCCCTCATCGCCCGCCTCCGCACCCATCTCGAAGACTGAAGAGGCTCTCGCAGAGCCGCAGAGCCCGCAGAGAGGGAATCCACACCACGGGGACACGGGGAGGACAGGGAGCACTGCACTTGGCCCTAGCCGCGCCAGCGGCGTCTGGGAGTAACCTCGGGCGCAGACCCTCCGAAGCCTTGGCGAAGGAGGGCAAGCCCGTGGTACGCGGCGGAACCCAACACGATAGAGCCCCCTTGGGGGCGACTGAGACCTTCCCCCGCAGGGGTGTTCCTCAATCGCCCCTTCGGGGCTCGGGATCGCGGTGGACGATCATCGACCACGGGCTGACGCCCGAGGCTACTGCCAATCGCTCCTCCCGGAGCTCTCTTGCGCTTGCCCGGTATTGTGCCTTCGCCCTACAATCGACGCGCAACGACGTGCATCCGCGTACGTGACTCGAAGCCCGAACGAGGAACCCTCCCATGGCCGACGAACCGCCCGACGAGCCGCCGCCCCACGAAGAACAACCCGCCTGGATGACGCCCGAAGGCCGCCTGCGAGAAATCCCCTTCAGGAAGCTCGAGGAGGGCGAGACGTACACGCTTGAGGAAAGAGAGAGGCTCTTGCAGTACTGGGAGCACGAAAGGGTGGAGGAGGTGGCGCAGTGGATCTCCTGCGGAGCGCCCGGGGATTCCATCCCGGAATGCGTGCCGACGACAACGGAGTTCGATCTGGACCCAAGGACACTTAACGCGACGACGCATGTGGTGTTCGACCTGCGACGAATTCCACTCGGGGAATACCTGGCGACCCCTCGAACCCCGCAATCTCCCCCTGCTGATCTGCGCTGGGCGCGTCTTGAGCACGCGTACCTCGAGGGAGCGCACCTGGAACACGTCAACCTCATCGAAGCGCACCTGGAACACGCCAACCTCACCAAAGCACATCTGGAACATGCCAACCTGTTCTTGACGAGCCTTCAGGATGTCAACCTTAGGGAGGCGCGCCTCGATCACGCTAACCTCAACGAGACGCACTCGGACCGCGCCAACCTGTTCGGCGCATCTCTCCAGCACGCCAGTCTTGTCCGGGCACAGCTTGAGCACGCCTGGCTCTTCGGGGCACGCCTGGAACACGCCAACCTGCACGGAGCGCACCTGCAGCATGCCGACGTCCGCTGGGCACGCCTAGAGCACGCCGATTTCTCGGAGGCCCGCTTGGAGCACGCCGACCTGACGGGGGCGTGGATTCTCAGGACGGCCTTCACGAACGTCTACCTGGACGATACGGTCTTCCGTGACGTCGTGTGGCGCGACGAGCGGCGGCGCGACCCGGAGGCAAGGCTGTTCCGCGGCTTCGACGTGCGCGGTATCCGCTATAGCGACCCGCTGTTCGATCAATGGGTCAGGCAGGCCAACTTCATCCACGCCAAGCGCGAGATCTGGTGGAATCCGTGGAGGTGGATGGCCTGCAGAGCGCCGCGACTCTTTCGTTTGCTGGCGAACTGGCCGCCGCCGCTGTGGCTCTTGTGGAAGGGGACGTGCGACTGCGGGCGGAGCTTCCGGCGCTGGGCGATCACGTGCGCGGCGGTAGCGGTTCTGTTCGGCCTTTTGTTCTGGCTGTGCGCAGACTTCTGGGGCATGCCCGTCGTCGAGCTCGAGGGCGCCGTGGATCTCAGCCAGACGAACGAACCCGGCCGGATCGTCTACCCGACGACGTACCTATACTTCTCCATAGTGACGTTCACCACGCTTGGGTTTGGCGACGTGACTCCAACAGGCTTGCTGGGCGAATTCCTCGTCACCCTTGAGGTGATTCTCGGTTACATCGGGCTTGGTGGACTGATCTCAATCTTCACGACGAAACTGATACCACCCCGGTAGCAGTCCGTGGACTCGCCGAAACACACAGAAGGATTCAAGGGAAGGAGAGCCGCATGTCGGAGGAGGATGGCAGCCCGGCGTCCGATGAGCCGAGCAGAGATCTGGCCGAAGACGTTCAAGGGCAGGTGCCCGTCTACGACATTGAGCTAGGAGAACGTTACTCCAAGAAGGAGGTTGAGTCCCTCCGCAACCGGTGGTCTGACGAGAAGGTGGATGAGGTGGTTGAGTGGCTAAACGCGAGCACGCCTAAGCACTCGCGCCCCAAGTGGCTGAAGTACGTAGGTACACTTGGTCAGAAACAATGGCGAGGGCCTGACCTAAGAGGCATTGACCTATCCGGTCGAGGCATCTGCGCTCCAGCGCAAGATTCGCCTCAAGTGGTGCTCCAAGGGGTGCACTTCGAGTATGCCAAGCTCGACAGGGTTGACCTCCGCCGTGCTGATCTGACGCAGGCGCATTTCGAGCACTCTGACCTGGGGAGTGCACAGCTCGAAGGTGCGGCGCTCGTCGGTGTTCATCTGCGCCATGCGAATCTCTCCAAAGCCAATCTGAAAGAATCGGTAATGGAGAGTGCACACATTTGGGGGGCGAACCTGAGCGACGTCTTGCTCAAGGAAACGAGTTTCTGGAATGCCGAGTGGAGGAGCGCGAAAGGAAGGAAGCCAGACCCCCGTAGCTTTCACGGCTTTGACGTTCGCGGCATCCGCTACAGCGATCCTCTCTTCGACAAGTGGGTCCGCCAGTCGAACTCCATCCACCGAGTCAGAGAGCGCTGCCCGGTGTTCTACTGGCTGTGGAAGGTCTCGTGCAACTGCGGGCGCAGCTTCCTGCTATGGGTGGCTTGGTGCGTTCTTCTCGCGGGGCTTTTCGGGCTCATCTATCACGGCTGCCACGAGTGGGGTTGGCTGGGCGGAGAAGTCGTGCGACTCAAGGCAGGCTATGAGCCCAACCTGATGACGTACATGTACTTCTCGGTCGTGACGTTTACGACACTCGGCTTTGGTGACGTGACACCCGTGGGGCACTTGGGCGAAGTGCTTGTCACGATCGAGGTGATCCTCGGATACGTCGGCCTGGGCGGGTTGATCTCGATCTTCACGACGAAGCTGATCCCGCCGCGGTAGGGCGGAAGGCATTCACCACGGAGGTCACGGAGCACACGGAGTTGGGGAACTCTCCGTGCTCTCCGTGCCCTCCGTGGTTTCTCTTCGTCCTTCTTGCCCGTTGCGGGGTGTGCGGGCACAAGAAAAGCCCCGGCAGGAATGCTGCCGGGGCTTGCGGCGTCCCGTGGTCGGTACGTGCGCCTGGTGCAATGGAGGCCAGCACACCGTCAGCAGGTCAGATGGAACATGGCGGCAACGGGTTCGTCGGCCGCGTTGTAGAGCTCGATCGCTTCGGGGGTGAGTGTAACGGAGACGGTGCAGCCCTTCTCTTTGAGATGCGCGACCGCCTCGTCACTCAGGCGCACGACGCCCGACTGGCCGGTGCCGATGACGAGCCGTTCGGCGCCCTGGTTGAGGAGGTGCTTGGCTTCGTCCTTCGACACGATGTGCGATGTGCCTGTCACCTTTTTCGACAACGCCTTCTGGCGTTTGTGCACGGCGCCTGAGGCGTCGATCACCACGTCGTAGCTGTATTCCTCGCCGCCGATCGTGATCGACCGAAACGATGTCCCGTCAATGTGCGGCTTCATGCCGTGCCCCTCGACTGTGATGCCGCCCGGCCGGTCTAACGCGTCAGTCTCGGCGAGAACCAGAGGCCGAGATCGCCCCAGTCGCCGTCGCCGCCGTCCTCGACGATCAGCTCGAGCCGATCGACACCCGTTAGGTCGACCTCGACACGGCCCTCGGCCCAATCCTTGATCACCGGGGAGCGGAACCGCTCCTCGCCGTCGCACTTGACGACGAAGACGACCGAGCCCTCGACGAGATTCTGAAGCCCATAGCCGCTCGTGAACCGCTTCCACTTGCCGTCGAGGTTGTAGACGTAGCTCGAGTCGGCGTGGGCCCACAGGCCGGTCTCGTGGAACCGCTCGCTGGACTCGAGCGGCCGTCGCGGCTTCTCCTCGTTGGGAGCGCAGTCGCGCGTCGGCTCCTGCCAGCCAACGCTGGCCGACTCCCAGTTGACCGACGAGAGCGGCAGGTCGCGGACCTTGTC
>CAZCQN010000215.1:0-4045 GCA_964500825.1 uncultured Verrucomicrobiota bacterium
CTCCGTTGCAGCGAGCAGCCTGGCGCGCTCCACCTGTGAGAAATGCGGGCTAACGCCCGTGGCTACAACATACCGCCCCCTGCGGGGGCTTGAGATTCCGTCGTGCTTGCTTCCGAGCGACGAGAGGCGTTGTGCAGGACAAGAGACGAAGATTGTGGGGCGGAAGGGTTACTCGACGTCGGTGAGTGGCTGGAGGCGGAACTGGATGTCGATCGGGTGTTCGATCGTCTTGCCGTCGATTTCTTGTGGGATGCGGATCGTCAGGCTCGTGTTGAGCCGGGTGAGCAGGAGGCGGAACGGGATTTTCACCTCGTGACCGGCGACGTTGACGGCCACGTTCGTGTCGCCCAGGATCGCCTCGGACTCGTGGATGGCGCGGCAGAGCTTGTCGAACTTGGCCAGGGAGGAGACCAGCTCCTTGTTGAAGAAGTAGTTCTGGCCGCACGCGGCGCACGTGAGGCGTTGGTCGTTTTTGACGTCGAGTATCGCGAACTTGATCGCGTGGCGGCATCCTTCCGCCACACAGTGGAACTCGAGCACGCTGCCAAGCTGCACAGAAACCCCTCCGGGCTATACGACGGTGCGCGTCATGAGAGCCACGCAGTCATGGTGCGTCGTTTTCAGCAAAAGATAGGCGGCAGGCGGCGGCGTGTCAATAAAATTGTTGTCGGTTCTCACGTCGGGCGTATACCTTGCAGCAATCGGCAGGTTTCTGGCGGAGCGACGCGATGGATCCGAAAGTCCTGTTGGAGAGCGGCCTGGCAGTGCTTGCCGCCCTGCTCGCGGGCGCGGTTGTCAAGAGACTCCGGCTGCCGAAGGTCACGGGCTACATCCTCGCGGGCATGGTGCTTGGCCCGAGCGCGCTGAGGCTGCTGACCGAGCACGACCTCGGCAGCCTCGAGCTTGTCGAGCGGCTCGCGCTCGGGTTGATCATGTTCAGCCTCGGACGCGAGTTCCACGCGAGCACGTTCCGCAAGCTTGGCCGGCGCGTTCTGGTCACAATGGGCTGCGTGATCGCCGTGACGTTCGCGGTGACGCTGGCGGCGATGCTGGCAGCCGGTGTCGAGCCGGGCACGGCCCATCTGCTCGCCGTCATTGCGGTGACGACCTCGCCGGCGGCCGTTGTTCTTGTCGTGCGCGAGTACGATTCGGACGGGCCGCTAACCCACATGCTGCTGACGGTCGTTGCGCTCGGCAACATGGTCGGCCTCGTGCTGTTCGACCTGACGCTTCCGCTCGCCGTGCCCGGGCATCTGGGTGCGCTCCACGTGATCGGCGGCGTGGCGGGCTCGATCGTGCTCGGGGCGCTGTTCGGCCTGGTGCTGGGAGCGTACGAGCGAGTGTCGGCGTCGACGAGTGAGCTGATCGCGGTCACGCTGGCCTTACTGCTGGTCGCGATCGGCGTGCGTCACCTGGCGCCGCTGCGCGGGTTCGATCCGCTCATCGCCGCGATCGCGTTCGGCGCGACGTACGCGAACGCGTCGACGAAAGGCGCGCAGCTTTTCGACCGGGTCAAGCGAGTGGACATGCTCATCTACTGCCTGTTCTTCGTCATGGCCGGCGCGGCCATCCGCTTGTCGGCCATCCGGACCGTGAGCCTGCTGGTGGCGCCGTACATCGCCGCGCGCATGGTGGGTATCGTGCTGGGCAGCAAGCTGGGCACGAGGCTGGCTCACCAGCGGCGCGAGGTGCGCCTCTACCTTGGGTGGGCCCTGCTCCCGGCGGGCGGCGTGACGATCGGCCTGGCCCACGTGCTGGCGTTGGCCGAGCCCGGCGGCCGAGCGGCAACGGTCGTGGCGCTGGCGCTGGCGTCGGTCGCGTTCTTCGAGCTCGTCGGGCCGCTGGCCGTCAAGTTTTCGATCGTGCGCGTGGGTGAGGTCAAGCTGATCAGCCTGGTCGCCGAGCATGGCGTGGCGCAAGCACTCGGCGTGGCCGTCGCCCAGGTGCGGCGTGCGTTTGGCATTCCCAGTTATCACACCTTGCCGCTCGAGCGTGTCACGGCGCGTCACGTGATGCGTACCCACGTCGAGACGTTGTCGGAGAAGGCCCGGATGTCCACCATCGTGCGCGCGATCGCCCATTCGAGCTCCGATCTGTTTCCCGTCCTGGACAAAGAGGGGCGGCTCGCCGGCGGCATCACCCTGTCCGATGTCCGCACCGTGACGTTCGATCCGGCAACGGCCAGGCTGGTCATTGCGCGAGACCTTGCGTCATCCGGCTTTCCCGTCGTATATGAAGAGGACACGCTCAGCGAGGTCATGGGGAAGTTTGCCAACCAGCCCGGCGAGCTTGCCAACCTGCCGGTGGTAAGCGCGCAGGATCACACGCACCTGATCGGCATGATCAGCCAGCGCGATGTGCTCGATGCGGTCCACCTCGTCGAGCGCATGAGACAGAAGCGGGCAGCGAAAGCGAGACGGGGAGACAGTGATGACGACTGACGTTCGGGCACTTCTCAAAGAGACGGGCGCGTGGCTCGAGGGGCATTTTCTGCTGCATTCGGGCCGGCACAGCGATCAGTTCATCCAGATGGCGCAGGCGTTCCAGTACCCGGACGTGGTGACGGCGATGTGCACGGCGCTCGGCGAGAAGCTGCGGTCCTACAAGCCGCGCGTCGTCGTCGGGCCGGCCGTCGGCGGCATCTTGATGGCGTACGCCGTAGGGCACGCGCTCGGCATTCGCGCCCTGTACACCGAGAAGCAGGACGGCCCCGGGGAACCGGGCGGCCAGCACCGGCTTGGCCGCGGGTTCCGCATCGAGCCCGGCGAGCCCGTCGTCGTCGTCGACGACGTGAGCACGACGGGCGACTCGGTCCGCCAGGCGATGGCGGCGGCGCGCGAGGCCGGCGGCACGGTCGTCGCCGCGGGCCTGATCATCGACCGCAGCGGCGGCGAGGTACGCTTCGACGTGCCGTTCGTCTCGCTCGCCACGGTCAAGATGAGCACGTGGGAACCGGCCGAGTGCCCGCTGTGCAAGCAGGGCGCGCTGCTCATCGACCCCGACACCCGAAAGCCCGTCGAGTAAGCTTCCGGGAGGCGATACGAAACCAGCGCCGTCCGAATCCATGTACTCCCAGGGCCGAAGGCCCGAAAGGTGATAGCCTGGGGCGTAAGCCCCAGGGATTCGACGACACAACGGATAACCCAAGCCCCGTAGGGGCGGCAGAAACCCCTTGAGGATACGATGAACCGCGACGAGATCGTCGAGCTGAACAAGCGCTGCGTGTGGCAGCCGTTCACGCCGATGCGCGACTGGCTCGACGCCGACCCGATCGTGATGGAGTCGGCGCGCGGCTGCATGCTGCGCGACACCGATGGCAACGAGTTCATCGACGGCTTCTCCTCGATGTGGGTCAACGTGCTCGGCCACGGCCGGCCCGAGATCGCCCAGGCGCTCGCCGAGCAGCTCAACCGGGTCGCGCACTCGACCATGCTCGGCCTGGCGAACGTGCCGTCGGCGCAGCTTGCGGCGAAGCTCGTCGAGATCACCCCGCCGAAGCTCACAAAGGTCTTCTTTTCCGACGACGGCTCGACGGCGATGGAGGTCGCGCTCAAGCTCGCGTTCCAGTACTGGCGGCTCGTCGAGCCGGCCGGCGAGCGGCACACGTTCATCTCGCTCGAGCACGGCTACCACGGCGATACGCTTGGCGCGATGTCGCTCGGCCACGTGCCGGAGTTTTCTGGTACGTTCGCGCCGCTCATGTTCGAGTCGGTCGCAATCCCGTCGCCGTCGGGAAGCGATCCCGGGCCCGCTCTCGACGAGGCCGAACGCATCATCACCGGGAACGCCGCGCGCGCGTGCGCCGTCGTGATGGAGCCGCTCATCCAGTGCGCGGGCGGGTTCATCGTCCATCCGAAGGGATACCTTAAGGGGATTGCGCAGCTCTGCGAGAAGCACGGCCTGCTGCTCATTCTCGACGAGGTGGCGACCGGCTTCGGCCGGACGGGCACGATGTTCGCATGCGAGCACGAGGGCGTCGAGCCCGACATCATGGCGCTGTCGAAGGGCCTGACGAACGGGACGATGCCGCTCGCAGCGACGATGG
>CAZCQN010000216.1:0-3994 GCA_964500825.1 uncultured Verrucomicrobiota bacterium
GTCGCGCTCCTCGATCAGCGCCAGGAACCGGTCATGGTCGTCATTGACGTTCCACACGTTCGCGCACAGCAGCGTCAAGCGCGGCGAATCATCGTTTCTCCGCGGCGCGTCCGCGCCGAAGTACCATGGCACGATCTCGGCGGCGTTCACGATAAGGCACGCCCCGGCGATTGCGACAAAAAGCCGATCCCGCACCACGGCCAGCACGACAATGCAGACCGTGAGCGCGATCATGTATTGAGGGCGGAAATGGCTGCACACGTCGAACGCCCAACCGGCTCGCCCAAGATACGCGGCCAACGTGAACAGACAGAAGACGGACGCCACGATCCGGACGAGCGCGGTTAACCACCCGCGCCGCGCACGTCGTCCAGATCGCGGCGTCCCGTTCTCGGCGTGTTCCATTTCGTCGGGGTACGTTTCCCCCGGTTCATGTGAACGGCTCGTCGTCATGTCACTGCCTGCGGCAGCGCCCCGGCCGTTCGCGTGCTACGCGGCCGACTCCCGCGTCTTACGCGGCCCGTCCGCCGCGTCTTACGCGGCCCGTCCGCCGCGTTTTACGCGGCCAAGTAACGCGTATTGCGCGTCACGCCCTTCGTCTTGACCTTCTTGGCGCCGATAAGCTTCTTCAGCGCCGTATTGAGCGCCTGCGGACGTGCGTGCACGGCCTTCGCCAGACCGACCTTGAGCAGCCCGTTCTTCTTTCTCTTGAGCGCCCTGAGCACCGACGCCTGCACGCGCGCGATCTGCGCCGACGTGCTGCGGATGCGCTTCCCGGCCGCCTTCTTCTTGCGCCGGCCGCGCTTTTTTCTGACGACCTTCTTCTTCGAGCGACGCCTCTTACGCACTACACGCGCCTTGCGCGCCACGCGCTTCTTGGGAGCCGCCGGTGCGCGGCCGGCGAGCGCGGCGATCTCGCGGTCCAGCGCCGCAAGGCTCTTCGCCAGCTTCGCACGTTTGTCCCGCAGCTTCCGGGCCTCACCCGCCTTCTTCCTGGCGACTGCTGCTTCGAGCTGCGCGATGCTCATCCCGGCGATGCCCGGACGCCGCCCTCGCTTCTTCTTTGACGTTTTCCTTTTCTTCCTTGCCATGGGCCGTCTCCATTTCCCGGTTACGAAACCTGATAATACCCACCGTCCGAATTCCGGATATCCCGCACGCGATCTAATTCACAATTTCCCTTCCGATTTTGCAAGCAAAAACTGATGCAAAATCCGAGACTCTTTCTTACCCGGCCCCCGCCCGAGCCGTTCATTGTGCCGAGGGCCGCCATGTCCCAGCGGTGCCGAGGCGCCACGGTGTGCGCCTCTGCGCGCACATACGCCGCAGCCTAGTCACGCGGCGCCCCGTGACCGCAATGCCCGAAAAGGCGCGATCGAGCCGCTCAGCAAAGCCTTTGACATGTCAGCGCCCGCACCCATACTATCTCACAGCGACTCATTCACCGGTTGTGGGCACACGTGGCAAACAGCGACAAGCCCTTCCCTCAACGCAGCGGTCCGTGTGGGCCGTTCCACGGCTTCACCCGCTTCTGTCTTCGCCATCGCCTCGTCGTGCTCGTCGTTATCCTCGTCGGGACCGTCTACATGGGGCTCGCGATCGGTGGGCGCCTCCTCCCCGAGCCGGTCACGCGATTCCTCCACCTGCCCGCCGAGGGGATCCGGATCGATGCCTCGACGCGCGCGTTCGTCCTCAAGAACGACCCCGACCGGGCCCACTACCGCGAGTTCCTCGACCGATTCGGCAGCGACACCATGCTCGCCGTCGGCATCGAGTGTGCCGGCTCGTGCTTCGACGAGGCCGCGCTGCGCCGCACGCTCGCGATCACGCGCCGCCTCGAACAGCACCAAGACGTCGCTCGCGTCCTGAGCCTCGCCACGATTGCCTACCCAACCGCCGACGGACGGCTCGCCGAGCTCTCCGACCTGCTCGCGGACGGCCCGGCCGAGCCGGCCGCGCTCGATCGCTTCGTCGAGCAGATGACGGCCAACCGCATCGTGCGCGAAAACCTCATCGCGCGCCAGGCCGGCGCCGCACACGGCCCCTACACGACGTCCGTCCTGTTCGTGACGTTCGCCGACGGCCTTGACGATGAGGATCTCGTCGCCCGCGGCACGATCGACGATATCCGCGCGACCCTCGACGACGAAGTAGGGGAGGGCGACACGGTCCGCCTCGTCGGCAACGCCGTGCTGCGCGAGTCGCTCGCCCGGATCATCAAGTCCGACCTCTTTATCTTCCTTGGCGTCACTCAGCTTCTCGCCGCCGTCGCCGTCTACGGCATCTTCCGCAGCCTTCGCACCGTGGTCGTCATCATGGTCCTCGTGTGGGTTACGCTTGTGTGGACCTCTGGCGTCTTCGTTCTGGCGGGCTACATGATGAACCTGGTCACGGCGATCTTGGTGCCCGTGCTGATTACCGTCTGCGTCACCATCGCCGTCCACATCTTCGTCTACTACAACGAAGAAGCCCACGACGGCGCCGCCGGGCACGACGCCGTGCTCAACACCGCGTGGCGCATGGGGCGGCCGTGCTTCCTCACGTCGCTGACGACCGCCATCGGGCTCGGCTCACTCGCCGCGAACCGGGTCGGCCCGATTCAGGCGTTCGGCATCTTCGGCGCGCTCGGCACGATGCTGTCGTTCGTCTTCGCACTCGCGCTGCTGCCCATTGTGCTTGCCGCGTTCGGCTCGCCCGTTGGCCTGCGCAAAGCGCGACGCGACCACCACCCCGTCCTCCAACTGCTCGGCCGGTGCAGCCGCGTCTGCGTCACACATCCGTGGACGACGCTCATCGTCGCTGCCGCCATTGCCGCCGCCGCGATCTTGGGCATCACCCACCTCCGCGTCGAGACGCGCATCGTCAGCTACTTCAAGACGCGCGAGCCGATCGTGGAAGCGTACCGCAGCTTCGACGGCAAGAGGCTCGGCATCACCAGCCTCGAAGTGATGGTCACGAGCCGCGAGCCGAACATCCTCTCGCCCGAAATCCAACGCCAGGTGCGGCAGTTCGCCGACCACATGACCGAGCAGACCGACCACGTCGCATCCGTCATCTGCGCCCCGTACTACGACGACGAGCGCGACCGCATCCGCGCCGAGCTCGAACAGAGCGGCCGGCTCTCGCCGGCCCAGATGCTCGCCGCGCTATCGAAAGCACGCGAGCTGACGCAGCGGCTCGCGAGCGCCGATCGCACCTCGACGCGCATCAACATCCGGCTCACCGACGTCACCTCACGCATCCTGCTCGACGCGTGCGGCATAATCGAGCAGGCCAATGCGCGCTTCTTCGACGATTCGCTCGACGTGCGCATCACGGGCAACACGAAGCTCTACGCCAACGTCGTCGGCACCCTCGTGAGCGGCCAGATCCGCAGCATCGTGCTCGCGTTCATCGCCGTTACCATCGTCATGGCCGTCGTGTTCCGCTCCGTCAAGATCGGCCTCATCAGCATGGTGCCCACCATGCTGCCCGTCCTGATCACGCTCGGCATGATGGGTTGGGTCGGCATCGCCCTCAACGGCGCCACCGTCATGATCGCCAGCGTCGCCATCGGCATCGTCGTCGATTCCGCCATCCACTTTTTGCATCGCTACCGGCGCGAGCACGTCGCCGCCCGCGACTTCGGCACCGCCATCAACCGCACCCTGCTCACCGTCGGCCAGCCGATCTCGTACGCCGTGCTCATTCTGTCGTGCGCCTTCATCGTCCTCGCGCTCGGCAACTTCAATCCCACAAACTACTTCGGAATCATGACCGCCTTCACCATGCTCATCTCCCTCTTCATCACCCTGCTGCTCCTCCCCGTCTGCCTCAACCTCTTCCACGCCCGCTTCGAGAAAAACCACGAGCAAGCCAACAACGGCAACCAAGCGGGAGGCGAGCCAAGCCCTGGGCGAACTGCGGCTCACTCGTGAGCGATTAGGTGTCTCCGGATCGTGAGCCCCGTCAGGGGCGATTGGTAGTAGCCTCGGGCGCAAGCCCGTGGAAAGCG
>CAZCQN010000217.1:0-3947 GCA_964500825.1 uncultured Verrucomicrobiota bacterium
GGGGCGATTGAGGACGCGTGCGCTCTGGGCTCAATCGCCCCTGACGGGGCTCGGGGTGTTTCTTGATTCCGCTTCCCACGGGCTGGCGCCCGAGGCTACTGCCAGACGCCCCTGGCGGGGCTTGCGCGCGTGTTCGCGATCCACCTCGAGCGGCTGGCCGAAGGTATTCTCGCCGATCCAAGAGCTTGCCCGGCGACGGCAACTCCAACGGTCTTGTCCAACACACTGTCTGAACACGACGGCCGTCGGCGCGTCGCAACTGTGTGCAAGCCAATTGGTCGAGCCCCGGCCGGGTTAGTTTTTTTCGCCCGTGTCGATGATCTTGGCTGAGACCAGAACGAGCGACGACTTGCTGCCCTTGAGCGTCTGGCCGACCTGGGGGTTGAGCAAGGTCGACTGCTCGAAGTTCTTCGTCGGCACGCCGGTGAGCACGACGGTCTGCCCGTCGTTGAGGCGGAGCGTCGTCGTCAGATTCCACGACGTAATGACCGGCTGCGAGAATCTTTTGTCCGGTCCGAAGTGGACCCAGCCGCTGGGGAGCGACACTTCGGGCAGCAGCAGCAGGGTGATCAACTTGCCGTCCGTCGCGACGACGGGTGACACACTGAGGGCGATGCCCACACGTCGGGTCTCGAACACGCTGGGCACGACGACGGCCTCGCCGGCCCTGGCCCTGCTCGCACCTTCCGGTTCGGGTGTGCCGGCCTGGTATTCCGTGGGGTAGCGGACCTCCTCCACCAGTTGCATGAGCGCCTGTTGCCCGGAGAGTGAGACAACGGAAGCGGAGCCGAGGACCTCGAACGAAGGCTGGTCTTTGAGCGCCGTCAGCAGCTCTTCCTTTTCCAGGCCTGTCAGTATGATGTCGCCTGTCTGCGCATCGAGCGTGTTCTCGAGATGCGTCTTGACGTCTTTGAGGTCGGCCGTGTCGATCTGGATGAAGATCGCCTCGACCCAGATCTGCGGGAGGTCGGCGACCTCCTCGGCCGGGCCGAATCCGGCTGCGTCCTGCGCCAGGCCGTGGTTTGTGGCAAGTTGCCACGCACCAACGCCGCCGATAGCGACCAGGACGGCAATGAGCGCGATGGCCCATACAAGTCTCATAGCTCTTCTCCTTCTCTTGAGCCGCTTGTGTTTCCTGTCTGTGTCTTGGGGTTGTTGCGAGTTGTTTACCATGTTGAGTCGAGAAGAATCAACGCGTCTTGGGAGGCGCGCGGCGGTGGGGGGAAAGTGCTTGACCCAAATCGGGCGGCACACCTAGCATCGGGTAACGACAGGATTCCCGAAGCGAAGAAGGTCCGTCCCATGTGGCAGTGCGAGTGCGGCGAGTTCAATAACGACGAGAGCACCTTCTGCGTCCAGTGTAACAAGCTGCGCGTCATCAAGGCGGCGGTGGGCATCCGGCAGCGTACGCCGACGAACACCGACACGCTGTTCCGGCGCATCCAGGATTTCATCCTGCTCGATATCGCGTTCACGGCGCTGGTCGTCGTCTACTGCTTCTGGCGCGCGTCGCAGAAGATGGAGGTGACCACCCCGGAGGGCGAGACGTTCATGGTCCCTGGGCTCGCGTTCGAAGCCGCTATCCCGCTCTTGCTCGTCGTGATCTTCCAGATCTGGGTGGGCGTGTATCTGCTGCGGGCATTCTACCGGACAGCGATCAGCTCGGAGCGCAACTCGTTCTTCCTCCAGAAGATCTACGAGAAGTACGAAGGCCTCGCCGATGAGGAAGAGGAGACCGAGTCGGCCGCGCAATCCGTCGTGAAGCCGCCCGTCTCGAAAGAACGCCGCGCGCCGCGCGAGCGCGGCCGTCCCCGCGACTCCAACCGCTAGCAGGCTGCTGAAAAACCCTGCCGGCGCCAGAGAATCTCCATCGGTTGCGGAATGCTTCTGTTGCCCCTCCGGGGCTCAAGGGTCTCTTTTCTCGTCGAGAACCTGGGGCTTACCCGTCTTCGCCAAGGCTTCGGCGGGCAGGCGCCCCAGGCGACCCTCTGCCGGGCCTCCGGCCCTTGACTTACACAAGTCGGGTGGAACGCCTTTTTCAGCAGCCTTCTAGGCGGCCCCGGGCGGGCCCTCAGCCCCCGTCTCGGGGGCCGACGACCTTCACCTTGTCGGGCGAGCCGATCACGGTAGCGCGATCGGGGACACTCGCTTCCGGCAGAAGGAACGCATACTCGACGGTCGCGCCCTTGCCGACGGTTGCACCCTCGCAGAGAATGCTCCAGGTGAGCGCGGCGGCGTCGCCGATCGTGCTGCCCGGCCCGATCGAGACGTTCTCCCCGATGACGCAGTCGCCGACGTGCGCCGTGTCGGCCGCGATCGCAAACGGATGGAGTCCGACCCGATCGGGGCAGGCGCCGGTAGCGCGCAGGTGCACGAGCATGTGGCGATTGGCTCGCAGCAGTTCTTCCCGCGAGGTGACGTTCGACCAGAACCCATCGAGCTCAAAGGCGCGCAGCGTCGTGCCTTTCCGGGTCAGCATGTGGAGGGCGTCGGTCAGCTCGTAC
Source organism: uncultured Verrucomicrobiota bacterium (assembly GCA_964500825.1). Classification (GTDB taxonomy): domain Bacteria; phylum Auribacterota; class JABMQX01; order JAFGEW01; family JAFGEW01; genus CAYUZG01. Next base: position 2,505 of record CAZCQN010000217.1, read on the forward strand.
TCGCCGCGCGGCGAACGCTCAACGCGGTCGAGCAGGTCGTAGACGAGCGGCGTGAAGACGAAGATGCCGGCGTTGTCGAGTGGCGTCGTCGAGGTGCCCTGCGGCGGTTTCTCGACGATCCGGGTGACGACGCCGTCGTCGACGTACACGGCTGCACCCGTGTACGGGTCGTCGACGCGGTGCGTGGCCATGACGGCGTCGGGCAGGTGGCGGCGAAACTCGGCGGCCAGGGCACGGACATTGACCGGCGGCGTGACGACATCGCCGAAGACGAGGACGAACGGCTCGCCGCCGGTGAAGTCGCGCGCGCACATGGCCGCCTCGCCGGTGCCCTGCATCTTCGGTTGCTCGATGTACTCGACGTGGAGGCCGAACGCCGCGCCGTCGGCGACGGCGTGGCGGACCTGCTCCTGGAGGTGGCCGACGACGAGGAGCACGTCGCGCACACCGGCGTCGCGGAGCGCGCCGAGCGTCCAGCCGAGGATCGGCGTGTTCGCCACCGGCAGCAGCGGCTTGGCGAACCGCGCCGTGAGCTGACGCATTCGGACGCCTTTTCCGGCGGCGAGTACGACGCCTTTCATGTTTCCGTGCTGCCTCCTTGCCGGCCGAGGATTCGCTTGACTTCGCGGTGGCGCCGCCCTAGAGTCCTGCCCCGTTGCGGCAGCCCTGTCGCGGTGTGACGCGCATCAAGGACACGGCGATGTCCCTGTACGAACTGCTCGAACCGAACTGCATTGTAGCTCATCTCGGGGCCGAGACCAAGGACGGCGCGATCGAGGAGCTCGTCGACGTGCTCGACCGATCGGGCCGGATCAGCGACCGGAATGCCGTGCTCGACGCGGTCATGGAGCGCGAGAGCGCCATGAGCACCGGGCTCGAGGAAGGTCTCGCGGTGCCGCACGCCAAGAGCGGGGCCGTCTCGGCGCTCACGGCGGCGCTCGGGATCACACGCGAAGGTCTGGACTTCGACTCCGCCGACGGCAAGCCCACCACGATCGTCTTTCTGCTGATCGCCGAGCTGAACAACCCCGGGCCGCACGTCCGCGCACTCGCCCAGGTGGCTCGCCTCATGAGCGATCCGCAGTTACGCTCGCAGCTCATCAACGCCAAGACGCCCGAAGAGATCCGCGAGGCGATCAGGCAGCGCGAGCTCGCCGAGTAACGACAGGATTCATTCCCGCTGGCCGCATCCCGCCGTCCGCCTAGTACACGCGTTCGCAAGTACGACGACGTATCGTCATTGAGCCTGTATCCGCGTGAGGGTGCAGTGCCACGGGCGTCCCGCCCGTGGAGCATGGGCAAGATGCCCATGCCACCCAGCGGCTCACGTCCCTTGGCGAATACGCCCCTGGACTTGCGATCTGGTGCACTAGCAGGCTGCTGAAAAAGGCGAAGGCGGGTAAGCCCCAGGTTCTCGACGAGAAAAGAGACCCTTGAGCCCCG
>CAZCQN010000218.1:0-3922 GCA_964500825.1 uncultured Verrucomicrobiota bacterium
GCGTCCTTCTCGAGGCATCCGAAGTGAACCCCTTGGTCGGTGCGCCGGGTCTCCGGGAAATGACCTGACGAGATGTCGATGCCCGTTACTTCCTGGTCGTTGCGGTCGGCAAGGTGCCGGACCAGCTCGCAGGAGCCACAACCCAGGTCGAGGATGCGCTGGGCGGAGCGCAGCTCGCGGCCGATCTTGGAATGCAGGCCCGGCTTGACCCGCTCGTAGAAGTCTTTCGGCAATTCCACCACGGTCACCTGCCCCGTGCGATCCGCGCTGTCGGCGTCGACGCGTACGTCGTCCGCCGCGCTCGAAGTCTTAGCGCCCCACCGGCACATCGCCGGGGTCTTACTCGAAGAACTTCTCTCGCCACCAGCACCAGTACGCCCAGTCGTTGTCGAGCCGCCGTTGTGCCTCAGACTCGGTGTCGGCCGATGGCTGTGCTTTATCGAGTTGGGGGCACATGTCGCCTTCGGTCAAGAACTTATATGCACAGCAAACGAGCCGGAACCGCCACGCGGCGTCCTTGTCGCTCGGGTTCCTATCCGGGTGACACGCCAGGCTCTGTTGACGAAAGGCCCGGCGGATTTCCGGCATGCCGGCAGCCGGAGCCACACCGAGAATGGAGCGCGCCTTCCGATCGCGCTCCTGCAGCAATCCGCCGTCACCTTGGCCGTCGGCGTCCTGCATTGTGCTTCGCCTTCTCACTACAGATGTCGTTCATTCAGGAACGCCTCCAGCCAGGACACATTCCGAGCCATCAGGTCTGGAGCGCCGGAATGGCCAGCGCGGCAGCATCGCGCCTGGACCCAGGGAAGGCTTCTCTGGCGGCGCAGCCATAGAGCCTTGCAGTTGCCGGGCTTCGGCGCAGCAGGGATGTTGCGACTTGACACAGGAGAGGGATCCGAGTATCAATGACGCAGTCTGCCACTTGCGAAATCCTGCAATAAACGGAGACTCTGTGTCAAGCACCGACCCGAAGCTCTTCCGGCGCCACGCCCAGTTCTGCAGCGTCTTCTCGCACGAGACTCGCCTCAGGATCATCTCGCTCCTCGGCAACGGCGAGCGGTATGTGAGTGATATTGCGCGCGAACTCGGTCTCACCATCCAGAACGTCTCGCAGCACCTTGCCGTGATGCGCGATCGGGGCGCCGTGACGTACCGCAAGTGCGGGCAGAAGGCCTGCTATAGCATCGCCAACCCGAAGTTCTTCGAGGCGTTCATGCTGATCCGCGCCGGCCTGCTCGACCTGTACCAGGAACTGGGGAGAGCGTCCTCCGGCCAGGAGGAGACCGGTCTCGGCGCTCCCGCAGAGCCCAAGGAAACGCCCAGCCGCAGGTGAGGCGTGACGCTCTGAATGCACAGCCAAGAGGAGACAGGACCATGCCGATCTTCGAGTATCAATGCAAGAAATGTGGCCACGTGGCCGAGGTGCTGGAGAAGGCCGGCACCAATGCCAAGCACACATGCGCCAAGTGTGGCAGCAGCGAGATGGCGAAGCTCCTTTCGGCTTTTGGTGTAGGCAAAAGCGGTGCTTCCTCGTCGAGCGGTTCGTGCCCCACCGGGACATGCTCGCTCACCCCGCCGTAGGCGGGCAAGCTCGTAGACGAACCGCGATAGGAAACACCGAGGATGGACAACGAAAGCACGGTCCTGATCTACGGGACAAACCTCGCTGGCTACCGCGCCGCCTATGCTCTGTGCAAAGAAGGGCACAAGGTCGTCCTGCTGAACCGCGGCCGCTACGTCGACGACATCAAGTACCAGGCGCTCGCGCAGCTCCCGCTCGACTTCTGCTGGATCTGCGGCCACATGCCCCAGCGCTTGTTCAAGGCGCTCGGCAGCCTGCAGGACAACTACAACGCGAAGCTTCTGTCAGTCTCGGGCGAGGCGGGCCACTTCAAGGTCCAGTTCACCAAGAGGAACCAGCCGGTCAACAACTTCGCCTGTATCGAATGCGATCGGTGCGTCGAGGCGTGCCCGGTCGAAGTCGGCGACCGCAAGGCGATCTGGGTCAACCCCGAGGCGGGCTGGGAGAACATCTACGTCGTTGACGAGGAGCACTGCACCAAGTGCGGCGAGTGTGAGGCCGTCTGCCCGACCAAATGCATCACGATCGACCGGCCGCAAGAGACCGTCGAGACGGATGTAGGCGCCATCCTCCTCGCCACCGAGTTTGATGAACCCACAGACGAGGACCTCGCTCCGTTCAGCCTGGGCACCTCCTCCTCGGTTATCCGGAACTCCGAGGTCGCGCGCCGGTCTTTGCTCACCAACTTCGTGCGCGACTCGGTCAAGCTCCCGTCAGGCAAGGTGCCGTCGAGCTACGGCATCGTCGTCACACCGCATTTCAACGCGCCCGGCGTCGAGTACGAGAACGCCAACCTCTGCGTGAGCGCCGCCTACCGCGCCGTGAAACTCAAGGAGATCTTGCCCGAGGCGGAGGTCACGATTTTCCTGGGCGACTACCGCGAGTTCGGCAAGAAGCACTACCGCTGGTACCTCAAGGCGCTCGACGCGGGCGTCGACGTGGTGCGAGCCGACGCGCTCAAGATCGCCGCCAAAGGCGATGAGGCCGTGATCGAGTACGACCGCGCAGGCGCCTCGGAGAGCAAGGCGGTCGAGCTGGCCATCCTCGTCACCGGCCAGAAGCCGCCGCTGCTCATGAAGGAGCTCACGAAGGTGTGCGGTGTCAAGCCGGACGCGAACGGCTTCTGCAACATCCGGCCCTTCTCGTCGACCGAGACTGACCTCGACGGCATCTTCGCCATCGGCGAGCTCACCGGGCCGAAAGGCAACCCGGAGACAGTCTGGGATGGCTGCGCCGTGCTGCCCGAGGCACTCGGCTACCTGGGCGAGAAGAACTTCGTGCCGCCGTCGCCTCCCGAGCTGCGCAGCGTCAAGGGCGAAGCGCCGCGCGTCGGCGTCTTCATCTGCTCGTGCCACGGGACGTTCTCGGATCGCATGGACCTCGAGGCGTTGCGGGAGCAGTCGCTCACGATGCCCGGCGTCGAGCACGCGGAGATCATCGAGGGCTGCTGCACGCCGCCGACGATCAAGGCAACGGCCGAGGCAATCAAGGCCTCCGGGGTCAACCGGGTCGTGCTCGCGGTCTGCACGCCGCTCCAGAAGCTCTTGAAGTATCAAAAGACGGTCATGATGGCCGGCCTCAACCCGCTGCTCTCCCAGTACGTGCGGCTCCGCGAGGACATCATCCGGGTGCATACCGACCGCGACAAGATGCTGACCAAGGCCGTCGCGCTCGTCCGCAGCGCCGTCGAGGTCGCGCGCCGCTCCTCGGCCGCAGCGCCGCCCAAGGACACCTTCACGCCGCGAGCGCTCGTGATCGGCGGCGGCGCAGCCGGCCTCACCGCTGCGAAGGCGATTGCCGGCGGCGGATTCGAGGTCACGCTCGTCGAGAAGGAGGCAACGCTCGGCGGCCAGGCTCCGTTCCTGCGCGAGGCGGAACGCCAGTACGTCGAGCAGCTCGCCGCCCAGGTCGAGTCGGAGCCGCGCGTGACCGTGCACAAGCAGTCAACGCTCACGGCGCTCGAAGGGTATGCGGGCAACTTCCACGCCGTCGTCAACACCCAGGACGGCGAGGCGACCGCCGACGTCGGCATTATCGTCGTCGCCACGGGTGCCAACGAGCACACACCGACCGGGTTCCTCTACGGCGAGGATAAGCGCGTGGTCACGCAGCGGGAACTGCAGGAACGGCTCGGACAAGGCAAAGCGCCGAAACGTGCCGTGATGATCCAATGCATCGGCTCCCGCAACGCCGAGCACCCGTGGTGCTCGCGCGTCTGCTGCAATCAGGCGCTCACGAACGCGCTCGCGCTGCGAGAGAAGAAGTGCGAGGTGACGATCTTCTATCGGGACATCACGAGCTACGGCAAGCGCGACCTGTACGCCGAGGCCAAGAAGGCCG
>CAZCQN010000219.1:0-3777 GCA_964500825.1 uncultured Verrucomicrobiota bacterium
GCCCGGCAGGACCTTGACGACGGCGAGTGGGGTCGCCGCGTCGATGGCCGTCTGGATCGCCTCGTAGGGGTGCGCCGCCGTGCCGTCCTGGGCCGGATCGCCCGCGTTGGCCGCATCGACGAACACAAACGAGGGCGAGTCGCCGTTGTGCGGATCTGAGTCGAAGTGCTGCTCCTCGATGTTGAGCAGGCCATCGCCGTCGGCGTCGAGCCAGGCATCCGCCGGGTCGGCCGGGTTGAGCCCGTTGGCGTTCTCCCACTCGTCGGCTATGCCGTCGCGATCGGCGTCGAGCAGTTCGTAGGCGCCCATGTCGTAGTAGGGCATCGCGCCACCGCCCGTGTTGAGCTGGCTCAGGAAGTCGTAGCGCGCCGAGCCCGGCAGGTCGACCGAGGGCGCCGTCTGGCTCGTGCCCGAGTCGATGCACGGCGACCATGGCTGGAGCCGGTAGTCACCGTTGTCGGGATCGATGAGCAACGGGTCGGTCATGATGCTGCCGTCGGTACCGGCGAAGGCGCTGTCGCCCACGTCGCTGTAGCGCACCGTGAAGTCGGACGGCGTGCCGATGATGTCGTCGGCGTTGCCGTAGACGATCGTGTTGATCAAGCCGACCGTGCCGCTCCAGCGCGCCACGCCGTAGCTGGGGTTGTCGGTGACGGTGCAGTTGATCAGCGTGGGCGCCGCGGTGCCGCTGGTCCAGACGCCGGTGTCGCCGTTGTCCACGACAAGGCAGTTGACCAGTCGCGGCCTGCCCGAGTTGCCGCACCCGATGCCGTGCAGGCTGCCTGTCACGATGCAGGTGCGGACGGTCGCGTCGGAGTCGACCAGCTTGACGCCGTTGTAGACGGTGCCGCCCGACGTGATCGTGAAGCCGGCCAGCACAGCGGAACTGATGCCGTCGAGCAGCACGCCCTCGCCCGCGTTGCCCGCGTCGATGGTGGTCACCGCCGGCCCGCTGCCGACGACCCAGACGCCCTCGGCCATCACGACCGCTTCGGTGTACAGGCCCGGCAGCACCTTGACGACGGCGGGCCCGGTCGCCGCGTCGATCCCCATCTGGATGGCCTCGTAGGGATGGGCGATCGAGCCGTCCTGGGCCGGATCGCCCGCGTTGGCCGCATCGACGTAGATGAACAAGGGCGAGTCGGGGCTGTGCGGATCCGAGTCGAGGTCCTGCTCCTCGATGTTGAGCAGGCCGTCGCCGTCGGCATCGAGCCAGGCATCCATCGGGTCGGCCGGGTCCAGCCCGTTGGCGTTCTCCCAGTCGTCGCGCATGCTGTCGTGGTCGTCGTCATAGGCGATCGAGAAGGTGTACGTCTGGTTGCACTCGCGGCTCCTTCGGAACGGGGTCTTGGCGATGACCTTCCAGTACTGCCAGGTGCCCGTGAGCCCGTCGCTGGGCGAGATCGTGTAACTCGTGTCGGTCAGGTCCTCGACGACGAGCTCCGGCGTGCTGAACCAGCAGTCGTTGTCAACGATCAGCGTGTAGGTGACCGTCTCATCGGGGGCCACGGGCGTGGAGGTCTCCCACGACAGCAGCAGGTCGGGGCTGCCGAACTGAGCACCGTCGCCGGGCGCGGTCAGCGCAAACTCGCTCGGCGCCTGCCGCGGCTTCGTCAGCGTCGGGTCCCCGAGCCACAGCATGCCCATCGTCCAATCCCGCTCCTCGTCGCTGTATGGAGCGAAGCTGTCGAACCAGTACATGAGTGAGTAGCCCATCGGCTTCCACTCGCTAACGGGTCCGTAGAACTCGGTGGCGTTGTTGATCCCGCCGCTCTTGCTCGAGCCGAGGACGCCGACTCCCTCACCGGTCATGATGTACCAGACGCCGATGATGTCGGGCCAAGTCCAGCGGGCGGCCACGCAGCAGTACAGGTGATACAGGAGCACCTGCGGCGGGTCGGCGATAATGTCCTCCGCATGGACATCACCGCCGTGCTCTTCGGGCGGGATGGCGAAGCCGTGGCCCCAGCCGCCGAAGTGGACGTTGATCCGAAGGTGCTCGTACGGGATTTGGATCTTCTCCAGGTAGTCCGAGGCGATCGTCTCGTACGGGTCATCGTACACGTCCACCAACTGCCACGCCTGCCAGATCTCAATCAGGTACTGATTTGTCCACCACCGCCACGGGTCGTCGACATACAGACAGCATCTCCCGTTGGAAACGGCCAGGCCCTCCCGGTAGTCGTGCACCTTGTTCAGGTAGCGGACAGTCAGTGAAATCTCGGTCTGACCCGGCTCCTTGCTCAGGTTGAACGCTGTGATGCGGCCGCAGTAGATATCGGGTCCCTCGTCGCCCGAGCCCGCCTCCTGCAGATCATAGACCCCGTCGCTGTCCGTGTCGCTCCAGGAGCCGTCCAAGTCCATGAAGTACAGCTCACAGGGGAACTTGTCGTCCCATCCGCACTGGAACCAGAGCGGGGGGAGGTCGCCGATGAAGACGCACCCCTCGAGGTTGTCCAGCGTGCCGTACTTCGAGATAAGCGTGTTGCGAAGGCTGGCGTGTGTGCCGCCGGACACCTCGATCAGCTCGACCGTGAGGCCCTCGCTCTCCACGTCGCTGATATAGGTGGCGATGGCGTTCTGCACGGAGCCACTGCTGTAGAGGTTTGAGTTGATGATGACGAGGTAATTGCGTACGTCCGAGGTGGGTGAGGTTTGGATTCCTCCCGCGGCCTCTGCCTCGGGCGCCGGCGGTGTGCGGTAGGCGATGCTGGCCGACTGCGGCGCTGTCGGCGGTTGCGCTTCGAGCCAGCGGTGGTAGGGCCTCGCCGGTGGGCTACCCGGAGCGAGTCGGTCGCCGCGCCGCGCGCCGGCAGCGGGCGCGAGCACGGGCATCAGCACAACGAAGAGGCCGAGAGCAGCGATAAGAAAGCGTCGGCAGCGTGCCATAGGATCGTTCCCTCCACAGTGGCGGGTCCGGTCTGCCTCACTTAGGGTAATCGGTACACGGCGCCAGAAAAGTGCGGAAAGACGCGCGAGCGATCGCGCAGCCCTGGTTGCCATGTCCGAAGACCACTCCCGAGGCAGATGTATTAGAAAGACGGTTTGTACGTGGCGGCCTCCGGAACACCTGGGGGTATCTAGCACCGTCCTACGGGAGCGTCAAGGCACGGGCTGCAGGAAGAAGCCCGTGCCTTGACGTGGGTGGCGCACGGCATGCACGCAGATGCAAGCTCAGAGATCCCCTGGCCCATTGGCGGCGCGCGCGGGATCCTGGCCTGGCGGCCGGGCGCCTATTCCTCTCGGACGCGGTAGAACTTGCGCGCGTAGGCGGCCGTGTCGGTGTCGGTCCACGCGCCGGTTTCGCCCACGTCGACCTCGTGCCATGTCTGGCGGTCTTCCGACCACTCGACCACGTAGTCGAGGCCGGGCTGGGCGTTCCACTCGATCGTGACGTCGCTGCCGTGGGCGATCGACACGACCCGGAGCGCGTAGCCGGCGTGGTAGCCCATATCGATCGTGCCGGTGTCACGCAGGCTGTCGGTCCGCGTGGTTTGGCGATCGAGCCCGGTGAGCATCGCCGGGTCGCCCGTGTCGACGCACGGGCTGTCGGCGCCCTGGCCCGCTGCCGTCTGGCTCAGGTAGTAGCTGTGCAGAGGACCGCTGACGAACAGCGGGTCGGTCGAGATGTTGCCGTCGGTGCCGGCAAAGTCGCCGTCGCCGATGTTGCAGCACGTCGGCGTGAAACGCGCCAAATCGCCCCCGACGTCGTCGCCGTTGCCGTAGACGATCACGTTGGTCATCGTCACGGTGCCCCACCACGGCACGATGCCGTAG
>CAZCQN010000220.1:0-3675 GCA_964500825.1 uncultured Verrucomicrobiota bacterium
TCATGTTCGCTGCGGCGGCGATCCGCAGCGCCGTGCGCACCGGATCGCTCGAGTAGTCGATCAGCTTGCGCAGCTCGGGCTCGAACGCCAGCATCACCTCGTTCGTGTGCGCGCGCTCGGCGGCGTAGATGTCGGCGACACCGAAGCAGTCGGTGACGGCCCGAAGCCCGATGGTCGACAGGTCGGCCGGCGTGCCCGAATCGATCTGGTCGTGGAGCAACTCCATCGCGCGCGACAGCACGCGGAGAAGCTGCTCTTCGTCGTCGGTGAAGCGCCGGGCCGCACGCAGCACCTGGGCGAAGACGCACGGCACGCACTCGGCATGCGCCTTCATCGGCCCGCCTCCTCGCCGCCGACCGACTCGGCCAGCCACGCCAGATACGCCTCGTGGCCGGCGACGACGGGCAAGGCGATGATCTCGGGCACCTCGTAGCTGTGGTGCTCGAGGATCGTGCGGCGCACGTCGTCGAAGCGCTCGCGCGTCGTCTTGATCACGAGCAGCGTTTCGGTCGCCTGCTCGATGGCGCCTTGCCACCGGTCGTGCGACTCGACCTCGCCCGCGATGCTCGCGCAGGCGGCGAGCTTCGCCTCGACGCGCGCGCGCGCGATCCGCCGTGCCTCGTCCTTCGATGGCGCCGTGCATTGAACGATGATTGCTTCCGTCATGGTTCCGACGGTCCTTCCGCATCCTGCGTTTGCAGTTGCATGTTGGCTGTTAGGGCTTGTCACAAGAGGCTGTTGCGTAAACCGTGCAGGTTACGATGGGCTTCACGGCTGCCGGGTTCCTTCTTCGGCCCTGCGCTCTGCTCTGCTTCAACGTTCCATTCTTCAGTGCTGCCGGCTTCAGCCGGTGGGTGAGACCCGCCCCAGAGTAATCGCATAGCCGGCTTCAGCCGGCTTCTCGACACAAGCCTTCAGGCATCGTGCCTCACTGGCTGAAGCCGCATGTCGAGAAGGCGTGCCTGCGGCCCGAGGCTGAAGCGGGCTCAGGCCAAGTCAAGTACAGCCTCTCGACCACCGGCTGAAGGGCCTGTTGAAAAAGGGCTTCTATGGAAGCCTTTCAGGCTACGACCTAGCTTTCGTGCCCACCACACCCAGGGTGTTTGCGCGCCTCTTCGGAGGCGCCGGAACCCTGGGCTTTCCTATGGAGTCCCTTCGGGACATCCTTGTTCGACGCGGCATTTCGGCTTTTTCAACAGGCCCTGAAGCCGGTGGCAATCCGCCTTCGTCCCGCCTGTGGCGAGCCTTCGGCGGGCATGGCGGCTGAAGCCGCCACAGCCTCTGTGCAGAGATCATTCCTGCACAAGGGCTGTTCGTCAAAGCAAACCTTGGACACGGGACTTGTTCAACGCGCCCATGAGCCGAACCGCGCGGACGACGTACGCCGCGCCCGAGGCGGCCGTAAGTGCGCCGGCGATCGGCATCAGAACGCCGACGTGCGGCAGCCGCAAGAGCAGCCAGCACACGACGAGCATCTGGCCGGCGGTTGCCACCTTGCCCCAGGGCATCGCGCGGAACCGGCCGGGATCGATCCGCGACCGCACGGCCAGGTAGCCGAGGCCGAGCACGGCGTCGTTAGCCGAGACGACGACCGGGTACCACAGCGGCACGGGGTCGTACGCGGCCCGGCACGCCCAGATCGACCAGATCGCGGCGCCGAGCAGCACCTTGTCGGCGAGCGGGTCGAGCGCGGCGCCGAGGCGCGTGTGCTGGCCGAACCGGCGGGCGACGTACCCGTCGAGGAAATCCGTCGCCGACGCCACAACAAAGAGCGCGATCGCCCCGAGGCGCAGCGCGACTGCCCGCTCGGGCCACCACGTCGCCCCGCACACGGCCACGACGAGCGGCGGCACGAAGAAAAACCGGGCAAGCGTGATCCTGGTGGCAGTCGTCACGGCGGTCCTTCCGCGCTCACCGCGGGCGTGCCCTGCCGGCGGCCTACGAGGCCTCGGCCGCGGATGCCTGCCCTGCGATCTCGGCGCCGCGCTCGAGCGCGTGCTCGTTGATGCCGATCAGGTGCTGGCGCCGCTTCGGCAGGATGCGGCGCAGGACCTTGACAATCGTTTTCGGGCTGACGATCGGCCTGCGCGCCAGGTAGGCGCCGAGCATGATCATGTTGGCGGCCTGGATCGCGCCGAGCTCGTCGGCGCTCTCGGTCGCCGGCACGAGGACGACCTCGATGTCCGTGCGCGTTGGCGCGGCGAGCACCAGCGACGTATTGACGACGAGCAAGCCGCCGGCCCTCAGGGGCGGCTCGAATTTCGTCAGCGACGGCTGGTTCATCACGAGCGCCGTGTCGGGGGTGCTCACCAGAGGTGAGGCGATCTCATCGTCGCTGACGATCACCTTGCAGTGGGCCGTGCCGCCGCGCACCTCGGCGCCGTAGCTCGGGATGTAGGTGACGTGGCGCCCCTCGAGCATGCCGGCCGAGGCGATCAGCTTGCCCAGCAACATGATGCCTTGGCCGCCGAACCCGGCCGCCACGATCTGTTCGTGTAGTCGCTTGCTGCTCACGTTCCTCTCTCCGCCGCGAATCAGGCCCCAGAGCTTAGCTGCCTGGCGGACGCACGTCAAGGTGCACCCAGCGCCGGGCGCTGAGGGGTGGAGGCGTGATCGGGGCCGCTCCGGCCGTACCTTGGCGGCCGGAGCGGCCCCGATGTGCGCGAGATCGCGCGGCGTTCGCCTCGAACCTCGCAGCCTTGGGCGGGCGCCTATTTCTCTCGGACGCGGTAGAACTTGCGCTCGTAGCCGGCCGTGTAAGTGTCGGTCCACGAGCCGGTTTCGCCCACGTCAATGTCGTGCCAGGTTTCGCGGTCTTCCGACCACTCGACTACGTAGTCGAGTTCGGGCTGGGCGTTCCACTCGATCGTGACGTCGCTGCCGTGGGCGATCGACACGACCCGGAGCGTGTAGCCGGCGTGGTAGCCCATGTCGATCGTGCCCGTGTCGCGCGTGCTGTCGGTCCGGGTGGTCTGGCGATCGAGGCCGGTGTGCGTTGCCGGGTCGCCCGTGTCGACACACGGGCTGTCGGCGCCCTGGCCGGCGGCGAGCTGGCTCAGGTAGTAGGCGTGCAGGGGGCCGCCGGCGAACAGCGGGTCGGCCGAGATGTTGCCGTCGGTACCGGCGAAGTCGCCGTCGCCGACGTCGCAGTGCCGGACCGTGAACTCGGTCAGCATGCCGGCGACGTCGTTGCCGTTGCCGTAGGAGATCGTGTTGGTCATGGCGATCGTGCCGCCCCAGCGCGCCACGCCGTAGTCAGGGTTATCGGCCACAGTGCAGTTGAGCAGCGTGGGCGCCGCCGTGCCGTTGGCCCAGACGCCGCTGTTGTCGTTGTCGGCGACGAGGCAGTTGACCAGGTGCGGCGCGCCCGAGTCGGCGCAGCCGATGCCGTGCTTGCTGGCCGTGACCTCGCAGTTGCGGACCGTCGCGTAGGAGTCGACCAGCTTGACGCCGTTGTAGTCGGTGCCGCCCGACATGACGGTGAAGCCGGCCAGCAGGCCGGAGCTGATGCCGTCGAACAGCACGCCCTCGGCCGCGTTGCCCGCGTCGATGGTCGCGCACTCCGGTCCCGCGCCGACGACCCAGACGCCGTCGGCCATCACGAGCGCTTCGGTATACAGGCCCGGCAGGACCTTGACGACGGCGAGTGGGGTCGCCGCGTCGATGGCCGTCTGG
>CAZCQN010000221.1:0-3673 GCA_964500825.1 uncultured Verrucomicrobiota bacterium
CTTGAGCCCCGGAGGGGCGACAGAAGCATTCCGCAACAGATGGAGATTCTCCGGCGCCGGCAGGGTTTTTCAGCAGCCTGCTAGATGACGGCATTAGACGCTTGATACCCCAACGGATAGAACACCCATGAAACGGAATCATCAGTATCTTCTCATTATCGGCGGTGCCTTGATCGTCGTCGCAGTGCTCCTGGCTTCGTGGCGGGGACGTTCCCCGTCCAAAGACGGTGAGGCACACCAGGGAACCGGCAAGGAGCGAGAGCCACCTGATAGCGGTCAGGAGGCCGGCGTGCCCTCGGACGAATCGACGGGCGTCACGCCTGACGACGAACGCCCAACCGGCGCCGGCGACGAGGGCGAGGAGCCGAGACCGCGCGTCCCGCAGGGGGTGATCCGCGGGCACGTTGTCGATCGGGCGGGCGCGCCTGTGGTCGAGGCCGAGGTGGCCGTGCTTCTCACCCAGTTCCTGGAGCCTGCCGGCGAGCGCGAGACGAGCAGGCGCCGCATCGGGAAGGACATCTTCGAGAAGCTGCTCGAGACTGACGCCGAGGGTTGGTTCGAGGTCACCAGTGTGCCGCACATCGAGACTGTGCCGAGCGCCGAGGCCGCGGACACGCCGGAGGCTGCCATGTGCATCCTGGTCGTCCAGAAAGAGGGCTACCGGATGGAGTCGATGGACGTCCGGCCGGGCCAGTATGAGCTTCGGATCGTTCTCGATGAGACGGTGTCGCTTGTCTCGGGCCGGGTGGTTGTGCGCGACACGGGCGAGCCGGTCGAGGGTGCGCGCATCGTGTGCCGCTCGGCCCAGGCGATCAGCGACGCCGAGGGCCGGTTCGACATCAAAGCGCCGGTCGAGGTCGAGCCGCCGGAAGAGCTAACCGTCAGCGTGCTCTGCTTCCCGAAGGAGCCGTACTACGCGCCGCAAGAGAAGCGCGACGTGCGGGTCGTCCAGGGGGGCCGGATCGAGGGCGTGTTGTTCGAGCTTGACGGGGGCAGCGCCGTCGTCGAGGGGAGGATCGTCAATCAGCACGACGAGCTTGTGCCCGGCATGCTCGTGCGCCTGTACGAGTATGACCGCGCACGTTACTACTACTTCCCCGACGAGACGCGGCCGGACGTCGTGGCCGACGCGCCGAACGGCACGTTCGCGTTCACCGGCTTGCGGCCCGGGACCTACCAGCTCGAAGCGGTCAAGAGCGACTGGCAGTGCGTGCTGGGTCGGCAGCAGGTGACCGTCGAGGCCACGACCGAGCCGCACCAGGTGAAGATACTCGCCAACGTGAGCGATGGGCGTGTCATCACGGGGACCGTCAGCGGCCCCGAGGGTGAGCCGGTCGAGCACGCGGCGATCTGGCTGCTCACGGGCAACCGGATCGTCTTCCACCAGCCGGCACCGTCCGACGCCGAGGGGCGATACGGCGTTCAGGCCCCGCCTCGGACGATGGCTCGGTCGCTGAAGGTCATGGCGTTCCACCCCGCCTACGAGCTCTCGATCGTCCCGGTCCGCTCCGATACCGAAGAGCTCATTCGCGTTGATCTGACTCTAAAGAAGGCGGGGCAGCTTGCCGGCACGGTCGTCGACGACGAGGGCGAGCCGGCCGAGGCCGTGACGATCACCGTCGAGGGGGCCGCGCTCGGCCCGACACTGCCGGCGGCGTATTCATATCTGCCGAATCCGGGCGCGGCCGTCATGACGGGGAGCGACGGCACGTTCACGTTCGCGCACCTGGCCCCGGGCACCTACCTTGTCACGGCCGAGCACGAACGCTACGTGGTGGCCGAGCAGTCCGTCGAGATCGTCTCGGGCGTCGACGAGTCCTGCGACTTCACGCTCGACGGCGGGTTGACGATCGAGGGCGTGGTGGTTGACGAGGCCGGCAAGCCGCTGAGCGTCCGGTCGGTCGTCGCCGTCGATGGCCGCGGCCGCGAGCACGACGCGACCGAGTCGGGCGTGGACGGCCGGTTCGTGCTTCGGACGCTGCCGCGTGACCGGCAGCTCGACGTGCTCGTGCTGACCGATCAGGTCAACCTGCGTCGAGACAAGTCTTTCTACTACGCGAAGGTCCAGGGCGTGCAGCCGGGGCGGCAGGACGTGCGGGTCGTCGCCAAGCGCATGGAACTGGGCGTTGTCGAGCTGGAAGTGGTGGACTCCACGACCGATGAACCGGTCGCTCGCTACGAGGTGTGGTGCTCGGCCCAGCCGCGGCCCGGCCTCGACGGGCTGGCGCGCAGCTACCTCGGGACGCCTGCCTACGGGCGCGCGAGCGTTCGCGATGAGGGCGGCCGGGCACGCCTTGACGATCTCCTGCCGGGCAGCCATCGGTTCACCGTAAGCGCCGATGGCTATGCGGCACGCACCTCGCGGGCGGTCCAAGTGCCCAGCGGCGGCACGGCGACGTTGCGTGTCGAGCTTGTGCCCCGCCCGGCAACGGGCGACTGACGCGGGCGATTGACGCGGGCGACTGACGCGGTCGACACGAGCCGCTGCCGCCGCGCCGCACGAGATCAGGGTGATCATGGACGAGTCTGACCTGCTCACATCCGAATCGGAACGGCTCGAGGCGTTTCAGCGGCTTATCGGCTACCGGTTCGACGAGCCGCGCCTGCTGCTCGAGGCGCTGATTCACAGCTCGCACGTCAACGAGATGTTCGACGCCCCGCTGTCGGACAACGAGCGGCTCGAATTCCTGGGTGACGCGGTGCTCGAGTTCATCGTGACCGAGTATCTGTACGGCAAGTACCCCGACGAGCGAGAGGGGCGGCTCACCGTAATGCGCTCGGCGATTGTCGACCGGCGGCGGTGCGCACACCTGGCCGTCGCGCTCGGCATGGAGAACTACATTCTGCTCGGCAAGGGCGAGCAGCTCGACGGGCAGCCGATGCGCAAGTCGATCCTGGCGAACGCGTACGAGGCGCTCATCGGGGCGATCTACCTCGATGGCGGGATCGACCGGACGCGCGCGTTCGTGATCGGCGCGGTCGAGCAGCACTGCCCGGGTGTCGAGCTCGAGAGCACGGGCAACTACAAGGCCGAGCTCCAGATCTACTCGCAGCGCAACTTCCAGCGCATCCCGCACTACGTGCTGCTGCGCTCGTACGGGCCCGACCACAAGAAGGTGTTCGACGTCGCGGTCAGCATCGGTGGCACGGTCTACGGCTCGGGCAGCGGGCCGTCGAAGAAGGCCGCGCAGCAGCACGCCGCACGCGTCGCGCTGGTCCGACTCCAGCAAATCCAGCCGGGCGAGGCGGTCGGCACAGTGGCCGCCGAGCCGGCGGTCGAGCCGCCGAAGCGCTCGTCGTATGAGCTCATCGCCGAGGCGGTCCTGGCCCTGGGCGGGCACGCGAGCATCCGTGAGGTCGAGCGCTTCTTGGGCGAATCGCCGTACGCGAAGCCCGCCGAGGTCGGCAACACCATGGCGGCGATGTGCGTCGATGCGCCGGCCTCAAGCAGCGTGCCGGAGCAGTGGCGCGTGCTCGAGCGAGTCCGCCGCGGCGTCTATCGCCACCGCCACGTCGACGCCCTGTGACGGCGGCGCGCCGGGGCGATCGGCGCTAGCCCCAATACTGTTCACCTACCATGTGCCATGGGCCTCCGGCCCATGTTTCCCACGGGCAAGGTGCCCGTGCCACCTGCAACGCAGGCACTAAGTGAACCGTATTGGCGCTAGCCCGC
>CAZCQN010000222.1:0-3664 GCA_964500825.1 uncultured Verrucomicrobiota bacterium
TAGTCGTACGTGGTCACCTTGCTCCCGTCGCCCGTGATCGTCTCGAGCCGCTCGAACGAATCGTAGCCAAACACCTGCTGATAGCCGTTCGGGCCATTGATCTGGTTGAGCCGGCTATAGCTCATGTTCCAGCTCCACAGCAGCGTATCCGGGTCCGTCGCGCCCGTCAAGACTCCGTTCACGCTCTCGACCCGGTTGAACTGGTCATACCCGATGACGACGTCCCCGGCCGGATTCGACACCCGCTTCCGCGATTCTGACCGATTGCCCAAGAAACGCGCACGGTGACGGCACGCCTAAACGAGAACGTGGAGCAGGATCAGATAGCATAGCCCCCACCAGCCCACAGCGATGCACAATGAGCCAGCCTTGACTCTCGTGCTAACAGGCTGCTGCATGATCATCAGAGACTCGATGCTGACGTATGCTGCGCTAGCTATCGCACACAAGAGCAGGGGAATGCTGACTAGGCGTGGCCAAGTGGCACGCCCAACGGCGATCGAATAAACAACGTAGGCGCCCAAGACAAGTCCCTGAAAGATCGAGGACCACCCATGGTTGAATGGCCGAGAATGCATGTCAATCCTCACCCGCCGTGCCGATTGTGTGCCCTAGTTTAACACTCGCGCCGCCCACAAGGAGGGAGTACCCAATCCAGATAGACGCACCTCCCGTCGCAGGAGCGGTCAGGATGGATCCCACAATAACGGTAGTGCACACAAACATCTCGACAAGTTCATCTTGGTCGACGTTGGCCGCCCAACGAGCAAGGTCCGGTCCGATACCACCGCCGCCGCCACTTCTGGGCAGCGGTGGGAACACGTGCGGAGTTCCTGACGGAGGCTTGGTCGGATCCGAGTCCACGAACATGCCGTAGCTATCACCCGTCGGTGGCGACCCACCGATCCCCAGAGGGTCGCCCCCGAGGACAACAGATGCAATGGCCCACACAGCATCAAGTAGGGACGAGACAGCGCAGGAGATACCGAACAAGCCCAGAGCATCAACTGCGTTGGTCCCCTGATTACGGCAGTATCCATATGGATTGAGGCCAGCTGGCAGGCCGATCGGATCTCTCTGTGTCCAGCGGCCGAGGCGGGGCGAGTAGTTGCGGAACATGTACATCGACCAGCCGGAGGCGCCGTAGGCCATCTGCGTGCTGAACGTGAAGTCGTTGGCGAGGGTGCCTGCCTTCGTGATGATGTTGCCGAAGGCGTCGTACTCGTAGAGGGCTTTTACAGTCTTGGTGCTATCCGTAATCGCCGTTACATTCCCAGTCCCGTCGTAGTGGTAGTAGTAGTATGCGGGCGTGCCGCCGGGCACCTTCTGGTACAAGAGGCCGCCGATGCCGGCGACGATGTCGAGGCCCCAGTAGTTCTGGCGCGCTACCTCGCGCGTTTCCTCGCCTGAGTCGTAGTCGTACTCGATGATGGGCTGCGTCCCGAGGAAGACGTACTCCTTCGTCGTGTTCTCGTCGAAGTCCTCGAACTGGTCGTACGCATCGAGCGTCACCGTCCCGTACTTGATCCGCACGCGGCGGTTGAGGCCGTCGTAGACGAAGTGTGGGTGCTTGTCGTCGTTATCGCCGCTCGCGTACCAGATGTACTCGATCAGGTTGTCGTAGTTGTAGAAGTAGCGTTCCTTGTCGACGTACGCCTCGCCGTCCCAGACTTGCTTGAGCACCATGTTCCCACGGACGTCGTATTCGTATTTGACGTTGATGTCCTCTTCCTGGTCGAAGTCGTACGTGCCGCCCGAGCCGGCCGTCGTCGAGTTGCCGGCCAGGTCGGTGACCGTCACCTCGATGTTGTTGTCGCCATTCTGCAGAGGCAGCTTACGGCCGATGAAGTAGTCGTGCATCAGATCGACGCGCGGCGCGTCCTCGCTCAACGAGGCGTTCGTCACCGTCACCGTATCCACGTTCGACTCGTCGAGCAAGCCGCAGACGTTCGTGTACTCGCGCGCCGTGCCCGCGACCGCCGTGAGCTGGTTGTAGCCGTTCACCGTGTACGTCTCGACCCGGCTTCCGTCGTTGTCGTACTTCTTCTCCGTGCGGTTCCCAGCCTTATCATACGTGTAGGTGAGCTGCAAGAGCGAGTTGTCCTGCGCGTCCTTGTAGTGCTCGTCGGTGAGCTGCCCGACGACGTCGTAGGTGAAGTCGGCCCAACTGCCGTTCGCGTACGTGACCTTGTTGCGCAACCCCTTGGTGTTGAACGCGTACGTGTAGCTATTGACCAGCTCGCCGGCGTTGAGCTGGTTGGCTAGCGTCACCACGCGTTCCAGGTCGTCCTATCGGGAGGCACGTATGGTGTCCCCCGATTCCGACCCGGGCGCGTCTGTGGTCTGACGCGCACCTTGACCCGGATCATCTGACGGCGCTTCGAAGCACTTCACAGCCTCCAGGATACGCGGAAGAACGCGGTAAAACAGGTGGCGCGAGTACAAACACCCGAAGGCTGCAGCGGGCAGGATGATCATGAATTGCAGAATCACAGCGACGACCAACGCGAGTGCCTCCGGCCGACTGAGTCCCTCCGCGGACGCCGCTGGTTCCTTGCCATTCTGAAGCAAGAAAGGAGTGAACACAATCACGAACAGGATCACACCGAGTGTCAGCATAGCGATATAGCCGACCAGGAATGGAACGATTACGCGGGCGTGCCTGATTTCACCGAGTATGATGGTTCTGACGTTCTGCTCGCGAGTGTGGGTTAGATGCATGGCTGAGTACCCCTATACCTCATTCCTCAGAGTGTACTCCCGTCCAGTGATGAGTCATCGTCAGATGGAGCGCACGGCAAACCTAACGCCACACATCCAGGAGCAGATCGCTCCAGTCCCCAGGCTCCCGGGTGACGTGCTCAGGGTACGGGTTCTTGGCCCTGTCATCACGCTGGGCCGTGCCCACGATAACGGAACGTGGTGCAGACGTGAGGTCATGCTCCGTTCGAGAGCTCTACCGGGACCAGTCCTCATCACTCGGCTTGTTCTCCCAGTTTTCATCTATAGTGTCGTTCCACTCGTCCACGGGGTCACTGGCGGACCCCTCTTGAACATCCTTAACCGTGTTCATTCCCGCCACAATCGCGATCCCAGTTCCAGCGGCTCCGAGGGCGAAACCGCCCACTATCAAGGCCGTTATCGTGCTGGTTGCCACCGCGTAGGCCCCAAAAGCAAGCACAAGGCCAGCACCCGCTAAGCCACCACCTACCACAGCGAGGAAAATGCCTGCCACCTGCAATGCAGTCCATATGTCATCACTACTTATTGAGCTGACAAAATCCGTGATGTCCGCGACAACAGCCTCGATGACCACGCCGGCTGTGCGCGGTCCCTGCCTGACCTTGCACACGAGTCTCTCGGCGCCGCCTACCACGGCGTTGCCCACATCGCTGGCGACGCCTGCAATAGCATTGCCCACATCGCTGGCGACGCCCGTCACGGCATTCCAGCCGCTCTTGATGCTGCCCCCTACGTCCCAGCCGAACAGCAACCCAAGAAGGTCGACGCGATTTAGGGGATTGTTGCCACAGAAGGCGTAGAGATTCAAGCCGCTAGCGAGGCCGATGGGGTCGCGTTGCGTCCAGCGGCCGAGGCGGGGGGAGTAGTTGCGGAACATGTACATCGACCAGCCGGAGGCGCCGTAGGCCATCTGGGTGCTGAA
>CAZCQN010000223.1:0-3648 GCA_964500825.1 uncultured Verrucomicrobiota bacterium
CAGCACGCCTACCCTACCCTCTACGCGCACCGCGACTACGACGCGCGCGGCACGACGCGCGGGCGGCTCGGCTGGGAGACGAATGCGAAGACGAAGCCGGTCATGATCGACGGGCTCGCGGAGGCGCTCGCCGAAGGTCTTCTGGGGGTCAACAGCGCCGAGCTGGTGAAGGAATGCCTCACCTTCGTCTACGACGAGCGCGGCGGCACGGGCGCACAAGCCGGCTGCCGCGACGACCGGGTGATCGCGGCGGCGATCGCGTGGCAACTGCGCAAGGCGCCGCGGCCGTCGGTCCGGATGTCGTATGTGACCGGCGCGTGAGGGGGATCAGCCGCAGGGCATAGGGGGGACTCGGGGTTCCATGGATAAGGAAGGGGTCGGTTGTCCGGTCGTGCGTATGAAGTGTGTGCACGTCCAGGGCATGGAATGCTTGCCACCTGGGCACTGGAATGCTATAATCCCCCACATGGGGATTGCTGGCAGTATCGCAGGCAATAGCATACCGAGGGGGGCCGTCGTGAAGACGACCTTTCTGCTCGTCTACATGATCACTGCGTTCGGGCTGTGTGTGTCGGTGCAGGCGGGAACGACCCTCGTTGATGACGATGCGCCGGGCGATCCCGGGCCGGGCGACCCGACGGTGAGCGACCCGCTCGAGGATGGCTCGCCCGAGCACCCGTTCGACGCGATCCAGGAGGGGATCGACGCGGCGGTCGATACCGACACCGTCCTCGTCCTCGACGGCACCTACACCGGCGACGGCAACCGGGATCTGGTGTTCTCCGGCAAGGCCGTCACGTTGAGGAGCCAAAACGGCCCGGAACACACGATGATTGACTGTCAGGGGACCGCCGAGGAGCCCCACCGGGCGGTGGTGTTCTCAACTGGCGAGACGCGGGACACGGTTGTTGACGGCTTCACCATCGTCGGCGGGTACGGCCCAAGAGACTACGTCCACCAGACGATCAAGACCTCCGCAGGCGGTGCTGTCTACTGCTCAGCGTCGAGTGCGACCGTCCGCAACTGCGTCATTCGGGAGTGCGAGGCGCATTATGGCGCCGCGGTCTTGTCCTATCAAGCATCACCGGCCATTGAGCGATGCACGGTCACGGTGACACCAAGGACAATGACAGGTGCCCTTCAGTTCATCTACGGCGGAAGCCCCATCATGCAGGACTGCACGGTCTACGACGTGTCGCCCGACAGCTTCGCCATTGAGTGCTACCAAGGGACTTCGCTGCTGATCGACGGGGGGTTCATCGGCGGCACAGGTTTCTACGGCGTCTACTGCTTTGATGATGGTTCTCACGTGACGGTTCGCGGCGTCTTGATAGACACGGACCCTCTCGCGAAGGGCATCTCGTGCTGGAGCGGTGGTTCGGCGACCGTCCAGAACACGGTGGTTGTCGGGCAGGGGCATGCTGAGGCTGTCCATGGCTACAACGCTGGGAGCCTGGAGGTCGACAACTGCCTGTTTGTCAAAGGCTCGTTCGGTGTCATGGTCGATTCTGCCGACAGCGTGACCGTGGTCTCGAGCACAATCGCGGACAGCACGTACAACGCGGTCTTCTGCTATCAGGTGGGCTACGTGTGTGTCGAGAACAGCATTCTCTGGGGAAGCCCGGGCCTCCATCTTTCGTCCTCGTTCAACCACGACATACGGTTCTCCGACATCCAGGACGGGAGTTCGTATGGATGGTTCGATCCCGCGACATGTCTTGATGAGGATCCGTTGTTTGTGCCGGGGGCGCTGCACGATTACTACTTGAGCCATGTGGCGACGGGGCAGGCGGCGACGAGCCCGTGTGTGGACGCGGGGAGCGATACGGCGGCGAACCTGGGGCTCGACGAGCTGACGACGCGGCAGGACGGCGAGCCGGATGCGGGGGTGGTCGACATGGGGTATCACGCGCCGCCGGCGCCCTACGTGTACGCGATCACGCGCGGCGGCGACGACGTCACGGTGTGCTGGAAGGCGCGCGTGGGCCTCCCTTACCTCGTCGAGTGGTCGGCGGATCTGGGAACGTGGGATGAGGTTACGGTTGGCGAGGTGTCGTCGTGGACGGACGTGGGCGTCGTGGCGGCGAACGAGAAGCGCTTCTACCGCGTGCGGGAAGGCGAAGCTGCGCCGTCGGGCGTGTCGTCCAGTCCCGAAGACACGACGAGCGGGCCGACGCTCACGAAACGATCACGCCGGTCCAACGGGCGTGGGCCGGATGTGCGCCGGCGCGGGAACGTGCGGGGCGGCTCGGGGAACGTTTCGAGAGACTAGCAGGCTGCTGAGAAACTCTTCCGGGCTAAGATAACGTCGTGTTTCAGGGGAGACTTCTGTCGCCCCTTCAGGGCTCAATGGATATGTTTTCTCGTCGATAACCCGGGGCTGACGCCCCGGGCTAGGTTCTTTCGGGCCTTCGGCCCTGGAACGCGATCGTCCAGATTCGCCCGCGAGCAACCTCCCGGCCTGTGCAAATCGGTGGTTGATTCCCTTCCGCGGGCTCGTCTAAGATGGCGGCATGGCGGCGATTGATGATCTGAGTGTGGTGTCGATCCAGGGGGCGTTCTTCGTCAAGGAGTTCGACCTGGCGAATCCGCTCGGGGTGGCGCAGGGGCTCAACAGCGCGTGCGGCAATCTGTTCGACGGGCCGCCGGCCGTGCTGCCGGTGCCGCAAGGCGCGCGCCCGCAGGGCGCGGGGCCGCAGGCGCGGCAGCAAGTGCCGCCGCACGTGCCGATCATCGTGCTGAAGACCAACGACGAGAAGCAACTGCTGAACGTGGCGCGCGAGCGGCTCGACTACCGGCAGCTTTTCCGCGGTGGACCGCCGACGACGCTGCCGCCGGTCTGGGGCGCGTACGACGTGATCCTCGGGCAGATCGCCGAGTACCTGACGATGAAGCAGCCGGCGACGGTGTGGCGGCTCGGGTTTGTCGTGCAGTTTTTCATCAAGCTCGAGTTCAGCGCGAACGCGCATCTTTTGGGGGCGTACCTGCGCGATGGTGTGTTCGAGGGCGCGACGGACCTGCAGCTCAACGCGCTGCACCACACGAGCGTGGCCGACATCGCAGCGAACCGCTGGATCCGGCTCAAGCCGGTGCGGAACAAGGAGAATCCCAACGACGACTCGGCGATGATCGCCGAGATCGATATCAATACGCCCGCCGAACGCCCAGCCGATTTCTCGCAGGAAGAGATCGAGGATTTTTTCGCAGGCGCATACGATCATCTACGCACCCACGCCGTGGGGCAGATTATCCTGCCGTGACCCGCAAGGAAGCCTGTGCCGCCGGCGCGTACGACCACCTGCGCACACACGCCGTCGGGCAGATCATCCTGCCGCAGTAGGCTCGTCGGCCGACGGCGGGGCCGGCGTTCTGTCTTGCCTGTCCACCGCTCTCATGGCATAAGGGTGCATCTTCGACCGGTATCGTCCTGTTGTTGCAGGAGGAAATGGCCGAATGAGACGGGTTGGTATTGCGTTGGTCTTGTTGGCGGCTGTTGTCGTGGCGTCCGGGTGCGGGCGCAGGCAGGAGGTGGCGCCACCGGTTCCGGGTGGGATCGTGCTTGCCGAGGGCAGGAAGGTGATCCAGTCGGGCCGTGTGTGGTGGGTCGACTTCGACGGGGTCGATCAGCCGGGCGTGCTGACGGTGACG
>CAZCQN010000224.1:0-3603 GCA_964500825.1 uncultured Verrucomicrobiota bacterium
CGGTCGCTCGCCAGCCGGCTGAAGACGCCGACGTTGCCGCCGAGGTCCCACACGCTCGTGGGCTTCGCCTTGTCGAGATACTCGGCGACAAGCTGCTTCTTGTGCTCGAATGCTGCCGGCGAGTAGTTGGTCTCGTCGTAGTAGTCGGCCCACTCGGTGCCGTGCGGCCGCCAGCGCAGCCGTGTGACGGCGGACTCGAGGCTGTCGACCAGCCCGCGGAACGCGAGCCGGCTCATCCGGTGCTTGTCGAGGTTCACGGGCTTGTCGGCGAAGCGCTTCTGGCTTCTCGCGTGGAGGTGCACGTGCATAAGCAGCGACGAGAACCGCGTCCGCAGCGGCAGGAGCGAACTCGCCAGGTCGAGCGGAATCCCATCAATATGGACGCGCAGCAACTGGCCGAGCCGCACGTCGCGATGCGCCATGAGCGCCAGCGGCGCGAGGAAGTGCTGGCAGAACTGCCTGTAGGCGACCCACGGTCGCCCCTCGTGGTAGTGCTCGAACGACAGGGTGTCGATCAGCACCGGCCGCACGCCCACGAACTGAACGTTGTACGCGCTGCTGTCCTTGAGCGACATCCCGAACTCGAGCGCCCGCTTCTGCACGCGCAGCGTCGCCACGGCGGCGTCCTTGAGCTGGCTGAAGCACCACTCGTACGGATACGACACAAACGGCACGGGCGCGGGCTTGAGGATCTTGTGGGCGAGCTCGGGGCGCGCCGGCTCGACGTCCACCTCCTCGTGCTCGACCAGGAGGCCGTCGCCGACGAGCGCCTCATAGAGACCCGAACGGATCAGCAGATCGTAGTCGTCCCGGTAGACGGCGTTGACCTGGCGATAGAGCACGCCGTCACGCCAGAACAGGAATCCGCTCGGGTCACGGAATGATCCGGGAACCTCGCCGTCACTCCGGAGGCTGCTCATGTTCGCGCTTTCTCGAGAACACGCGCTTGAGGAAGGCGCCGATCTTCTTCCAGAACAGCTTGATGGCGAACAACCCCCCGAGGAGCCCGGCGATGACAAGCTGGATGATGAAGCTGCCCGTGCTGGGATCGAGGTAGGCGAACACGGTTGGGGAACCTCCGATCATAGCACTCCCTGCATCGGCACGTGCTGGAACCGCCCTTAGGAACGACTGCACACTGCGAAGGGCGCTCCCAACCCACTATAGAGCCGATCGGCGCCAACCGCAAGCACGCGCCCGCCTACCGGCTGCGCGGCTGCCAGCGCTCGCGCAAAGCCGGAAGATGTTCGCTGCGCGTGAGGATGACGACCTCGTCGCCGTCCTTGAGGCGGCCGTCGGGCTCGGCGAGCGCGAACTCGTTCTGCCGGTAGTAGCACACGACGCGCGTGTCGGCCGGCAGCTCGAGCTCGCCGATCGTGCTCGCCGTGTCGTCGCCCCTCGCGGTGAAGGAGAAGAACCGCGCGTCGCCCTTGATGATCGTCGAGAGCTCCAGCACGTCCTGGCCGGCGACGAGATCGGCCAGGTAACGGCTGATCGTCTCGGTCGGCACGATCGTGTCGTCCAGGTTGAGCTCACGGCAGATGTTGCGGTACTCGGCGTAGTCGATCTTGGTCACGACGCGCTTGAAGCCGAGCGACTTACCGATGACGCTCGCGATGATGTTGACTAGGTCGTTGGCCGTCAGACAGAACAGCACGTCGGTCTGGCCCGGGCCGGCCTCGCGCAGGGTGTCGGGCTTGCTGCCGTCGCCGTGCAGGAAGCCGCAATCGAGCTCGTCGGAGAGGCGATCGATCACCTCGCGCTCGCGCTCGATGATGACGACCTCGTGCTTGCGGCCCAGCAGCAGGCGCGTCGTGCGCACGGCCAGTTCGGTTGCTCCGATGAACACTACTCTCATGGTACCGTCTTGCGCCTTCCAATCCACGTCCTCGGGTACAACAGCACGAGCAGGGCAAGCACCTCGAGCCGCCCCGCAAGCATATCAAAACAGAGCACGCCCTTGAGGAACGGTGCGAGCTCGTGGCTCGTCACGCCGGTGGAGAGCCCGACCGTTCCCGTCGCCGACACCACGTCGAAGAGCGAGTTGAGCGGGTCGTATCCGGCGACGAGGAACGCGATCCACGAGACGACAACCACGCCGCCGAACAGCAGGATGATGAGCAGCGCGTCGACGGCCTCGGCCGGCTCGACCCGGCGGCCGCGCAGCCGCGGCTCGATGACGGCGTGCTTGCTCACGCTCGTGCGCCGGAACAGCACCTGCACGAGCCGGGCGAGCACGAGCAGCCGGATGATCTTGATCCCACCGGCCGTCGACCCGAGGTCGCCGCCGATGAACATCGCGGCGATCAACACGAGCTTGGACGCCGCGCTCAGGTCGGCCACGTTCATCGTGGCAAAGCCGGTCGTGGTCTGGGCCGAGAAGCCCATCGCCAGCGCGTGCCCCACGGCCTCGCCCCACGGCAGGTGCATGGTGAAACGCATCGAGAACCACAGGAGCGCGGCCACGACGAGACCGGCGCCGATGAGCGTCTTCATCTCTCGGTCGGCGGCCAGATCGCCGCGCCAGCCGCGGGCGACGCGGTAGTAGAGCGTGAACGAGATCGCCCCGGCCAGGCCGAGGAACATGGCGGCGGCGCGCACAGGCCACCCGCCCAGCCCGACGAGACTCGCGTCGTAGCTCGAATACCCGCCCGTCGAGACGGCCGCGAGCGTATGCGTCACCGCACCGAACGGCCGCGCCCCGCACGCAAGGAGCAAGAGGAACCCGAAGCCCGTCAGCACGAGATAGACGGTGAGCACGCGGCGCATATGGGCGCGGGTGCCGGCGACGAGATCGCCCTCTTCGCCCATCGCGACCGACAGCCGCTTAGCGGCCACGCCCGGCCGGATCACGAGCGCCAGCGACAAGGCAACGACGCCGAGCCCACCGTACCACTGCATCCACGCGCGCGAGAACAGGAACGACACCGGCTTGCTCTCGATGCTGCCGGCCGTCGAGAGCCCCGTCGTGGTCACGCCCGAGACGGTCTCGAACAGCGCGTCGTCGAACCGGAGGCCCCCGGTCATCATCGGCCAGAGCATCATCACAGGGGCGATGAGGAACACGAGGCTCGAGATGACGAACGCCTCGTTGTTCTGGATGGTGCGCGGCGCCCGCAGCCGGCCGAGCACAGCCCCAACGCCGATGAGCACCACCACGCTCAGAGCCGCCCGCAACGTGAACGCGAACTCGCCCGCCACGACGGACACAACGAGCGGCACGGACACAAGCACGGCCAGGACAAGACAGAGCTGGCCGACGTACCGCCCGACGGCACGCCCCCGAACGGCGTAGCTCAACTCGTTGGCATGTCCCCTGTCAACCATACGAACTACAGCAGCCTGATGCCATGAACCACGCCGGACGCCCGGTCGCCGTCATTCTGACTCGACGGCCTCGGCGCCGCTGATCACGTCGAGCAGCTCGGCAGTGATTTCGTCCTGGCGCAGTTGCCGTGCACGGGCGCGGATCTGCTCTTTCGTGTCGTCGATGTTCTGCTTGGCCGCCTCCATCGATTGGAGCCGCATGCCGTTCTCGGCGGCGAGCGACTCGACGAAGGCCTGATAGAGCGCGACGAAGTAAAACTCCTCGACGAGCGCGGC
>CAZCQN010000225.1:0-3597 GCA_964500825.1 uncultured Verrucomicrobiota bacterium
AGGGACGATGAGCGAGATCATCGACGTCCACGCGCGCGAGATCCTCGACTCACGCGGCAATCCGACCGTCGAAGTCGAGGTGACCCTTATCGACGGCACGCTGGGCAAAGCCGCGGTCCCGTCGGGCGCCTCGATGGGCGAGCACGAGGCCGTCGAGGTGCGCGACGGCAACCCCGAGCGCTACCTTGGCAAGGGCGTCACCCGCGCGGTCGCGAACGTCAACGACGTGATCGGGCCCGAGATCGAGGGGATGCTGGCGACGCGTCAGGCCGATCTGGACCGGGCGCTCATCGCGCTCGACGGCACGCCGAACAAGGGCGAGCTCGGCGCGAACGCGATCCTGGGCGTGTCGCTCGCCGCCGCCAAGGCCGCGGCCGTGTCGGTCGGCCTTCCGCTGTACCAGTACATCGGCGGGGTGAACGCCAACACGCTGCCGGTGCCGATGATGAACATCGTCAACGGCGGCAAGCACGCCGACAACAACGTCGATCTGCAGGAGTTCATGATCGTGCCGAAGGGCGCGCCGAACTTCCGCGAGGCGCTCCGGATGGGCGCCGAGGTGTTCCACCACCTCAAGCGCGTGCTCAAGGACAGGGGGTACAACACCGATATCGGCGACGAGGGCGGCTTCGCGCCCCGTTTCGGGTCGAATGAAGAAGCGCTCCAGGTCATCATCGAGGCAATCGACAAGGCCGGGTACAAGCCGGGTGACGACGTGAGCATCGCCCTCGACCCGGCGAGCAGCGAGTTCTTCGAGAACGGCACCTACATGCTGCGCGCCGAGGAGCACGTCGAGCGCTCGGCCGACGAGATGATCGACTTCTACGTGGGCCTGATGGACCGCTACCCGATCGTGAGCATCGAGGACGGCCTCGCCGAGGACGACTGGGACGGCTGGCGCGCGCTCACCGAGCGGTGCGGCGACCGCGTCCAGCTCGTCGGCGACGACCTGTTCGTGACGAATACCGAACGCCTCGCGCGCGGCATCGAGAGCGGGGTGGCAAATTCGATCTTGATCAAGGTCAACCAAATCGGCACTCTGACCGAGACATTGAACGCGATCGAGATGGCGCACAAGGCCGGCTACACGGCCGTGATCAGCCACCGCTCGGGCGAGACCGAGGATACAACGATCGCCGACCTCGCGGTCGCCTGCAACACGGGCCAGATCAAGACCGGGTCGGCGTGCCGGACCGATCGCGTCTGCAAGTACAACCAGCTCCTGCGCATCGAGGAGGAGCTTGGAGACGAGGCGCTCTTCGGCGGAACGCTATGAACAAGAAGTCGCCGCCACGCGTGGCACGCATCGCCTTTCCGTTCATCCTGATCGGAGCGGTGGGCCTCAGCGTCGCCGTGCTCATACCCGGCGTGCGACAGCTTCACGCGCGCCAGACGGAGATCGACGCCGCTCGCGCGAAAAAACAGGCGGCCGAGCAGGCCGTGCTGCGGCTCCGGCGCGAAATCAGCGAGTCGGACACGGACGCGTGGATCGAACGCGTCGCGCGCGACGAGCTCCACTGGGCCAAGCCTGGCGAGACCGTCTTCGTGTTCAACAAGGAACCCGATACAGCCAGCCAAGGTCAAGCTCAGCCACCCGGCCAAAGGAGTCCGTAGGCCGTGCCGCAAGACGAAGGAGGGCCAAGCTCTCCTCTCCATTCCCAGCCTGACCAGCCAACGCCCCGGTCGTCCGACGACCACACCGTGCCGCCGGACACTGCGACGCCGGAGCCCGCCGCGGCTGAGCCGACGCCTCGAGAGTCGTCAGCCTCCGACGACGCGCCCGCTGAGCGGGCGGCCGCTGAGCGGGCGGCCGCCCCGACACCGCCCGCAGCCGAACCGCCGGCCGAAACCGAGCCGCCGCCCGCAAAGGTAGGGCAAGCCGCGCCGCCGGTGACGCCGACAGAAGCGCCGGCCGAAGCCCCGAAGCTGGCGGCCGTAGGCGAGGTCGTCGATGCGACCGTGAGGCGGATCGCGCCCTTCGGCGCGTTCGTCCGGCTGGCCGACGGCCGCAAGGGCCTGATCCACATCTCGCAGGTTGCCGACGAGTTCGTCGAGGACGTCAACGAGCACCTCAAGATCGGCCAGGTCGTCCAGGCGCGGATCACGGCCGTGGCCGACGACGGCAAGGTTGACCTCTCGATCAAGAAGGCGAAGCCGCGCCCCAAGCCGAAACGCCCGCCCCGCCCGAAGCGGCGGAAAGGCCCGGACCAAGCCCGGGCCGACGCAAAGCCGCCGAAGCGCAGCAAGGAGTTCCACGTCAACCCGCTGGCCGACGTCTTTGTGGATGTCGAGAAGAAACTCAAGTAGACTTGCGGCGTTCGGTCCGCTTCCGGGCGGCAGCTTTCCCCCTGCCTCGCGTGCCTCCCCAGGACGACCGTTCGCAGCACAGCGTGAGCAGGTTACTAAAAGGACGAGATGATGACGTTCCAGCGCAAGGACGCCTACAACGTCGCCGTCGTCGGGGCCACGGGCGCTGTCGGCACCGAGATGATCCTGACACTCGAGCAGCGCGACTTCCCGGTCGCCGAGCTCCGGCCGCTCGCCTCGTCGAGGAGCGTCGGCAAGACGGTCTCGTTCCGAGGCAAACAGATCACGGTCCAGGAGCTGACCAAGGACGCGTTCGACGGCATCGACGTCGCCCTGTTCAGCGCCGGCGGCTCGCGGAGCGTCGAGTTCGCGCCCGCAGCAGTCAAGGCCGGTGCCGTCGTCGTTGACAACACGAGCGCGTTCCGCATGGAGCCCGACGTGCCGCTCGTCGTGCCCGAGGTCAACCCGGAGGACATCGAGCAGCACCACGGCATCATCGCGAACCCGAACTGCTCGACGATCCAGATGGTCGTCGCCCTCAAGCCGATCTACGACGCCGTCGGCATCGTGCGCGTCGTCGCCGCCACGTACCAGAGCACCTCGGGCGCCGGCGCCAAGGCCGTCCACGAGATGTACGAGCAGTCGAGAGCGCTGTTGGCGGGCGGCGAATACCCGCCCGAGGTGTTCGCGCACCAAATCGCGTTCGACTGCATCCCGCACATCCCGCACTCGGGCGGCTTCGGGCCGAACGGCTACACGTCCGAAGAGATGAAGATGGTCAACGAGACCCGCAAGATGTTCCACGACGACGCGATCCGGATCTCGGCCACGTGCGTCCGCGTGCCCGTCGAGCGCGGCCACAGCGAGGCGGTCAACGTCCAGACCAAGCGCAAGCTGACGGCTGACGCTGCGCGCGAGCTGCTCAGCGCCGCGCCGGGCATCATCGTGCTGGACAACCCGGACGAG
This sequence comes from uncultured Verrucomicrobiota bacterium, assembly GCA_964500825.1. Lineage (GTDB taxonomy): Bacteria > Auribacterota > JABMQX01 > JAFGEW01 > JAFGEW01 > CAYUZG01. The sequence goes on from CAZCQN010000225.1 coordinate 3,274, forward strand.
CACCTCTACCCGCTCGCCACGATCGCCGCAGGCAAGGATCCGGTCTACGTCGGTCGGATCCGCGAGGACATCTCCCAAGAGAACGGGCTCGACATGTGGGTCGTCAGCGACAACCTGCGCAAGGGCGCCGCGCTCAACGCGATCCAGATCGCCGAGCATCTCATCGGGCTCGAGCGCCCGCCTTGCATGATCCTGTGAATGAACCACGGGGGGACACAGAGAGCACGGGGACATGCTTTCTACACAAGGCCGTTTATGGTCATCAACGAAATACTTGGACTGCGAGATGTGGGGCGGGTCGCCGCGCGCGCGGAACGCGCGACG
>CAZCQN010000226.1:0-3592 GCA_964500825.1 uncultured Verrucomicrobiota bacterium
GCAACAGATGGAGATTCTCTGGCGCCGGCAGGGTTTTTCAGCAGCCTGCTAGGCGAGCTCGCGGTCCTCGAACAAAAACAGCGCCAGCGCTAGCGCGCCAAGCGAGTAGAGGGCGGCGTAGGCGAACGCCTCGAGCACGTAGCCGATCGGCACCGGCGTAGCGCTGATCACCGCGTCGCCCACCCAGAAGTGCTGGAAGTTGACCACAAGCGCGTAGCCGATGCGCGCAAACACGTTCCCCTCCTCGGCGGCGCCGCCGAACATGTAGTCCGACAGCAGCCCCACCACAAGCACGGCCGCGCATACCACCAGCGTGCCGACCACCTTGAGCCGCGTCGAGGCCGCAAGCGCCACCGCTGTGACGACCATGATGGCGAACAGCACCAGGATCGAGCCGACGATGAGCTGGGGGTCCATCCGGCTGCCGAAGGCGTGGCGTGACCAGTCGGGCCCGACGAAGCACACGGCAAACAGCGCCAACGGGAACAGGAGCACGGCGGCCCAGACGCACGTGGCGCCGAAGTGCCAGCCGAGAAAGTAGTTGCCGACGAACCCGATCCCAAGCGCCACCCCGAGCGCCGTCAGACCCAGCACGACAACCGGCAAGTCGTACTTGTCCCGCACCGTGTCGAGCGTGCCGTGACGGCCCGCGAGCAGCACCGTCACCGTCAGCAGCAGGAACGCGACGGCGAGCGCGAGCGCCAGACCGATGTACTTGCCCAGGACGAACTCGAGCCGGCCCACTGGCTTGCTCAGCACGGTGGTGGCGGTCCGGCTGTCGATCTCGCGCGAGACCGAGGCCGCCGCCGAGAGCGCGGCTATCAGCAGGCCGGTGAGCTGCACGGTCGCCAGCCCCATCTCTTTGACCAGCTTCGCGCCCTCGCTCAGGCTGTACATCGTGAACGAGGGCGAGAGCGCGATCAGACCGAGGCCGATGGCCAGCACGATCGAATACGCCGGCATCCGAATCACCTCGGTAAACGTGTTCTTGCCGATCGCCCAGATGCGGTTCATGGCGCCCTCCTCGCTACGCGTACGCCAAGTATAGCAGGAAGCACGAGCGCTGCGAACCCGTCTGATACCCCCTGTCGCCCCGTCCTTGCCTCGTTGCGCTAAACCTCGCCAGACGGCCGCGCGTTCAAGGGGTGAACGTCAAGAGATCTCACCCGACAGAGGAGCAATAGCGATGAAACGCTGGAAATGGTTCGGATTGACAGCAGCACTGCTCGCTCTCCCGCTCATCGTGCTGGCCGCCGGCCCCCTGGGCGGCGAGCCGAAAGGCCCGCACGGCGGCCCGCGCGGCGGCGAGCGCGGCGCGGGGCTCATCAACCGCTTCGACGCCAACGGCGACGGCCAGATCAGCGAGGGCGAATGGACCGACGCTTTCCGCAAGCTCGACGCTAACAACGACGGCGTCGTGACCCCCGAGGAGCTGCAGGCACACGCGAAGCAGGCGCGCGAGGAGGCGTGGAACAAGCTCGATGCCGACGGCGACGGCGCGCTCTCGATCGACGAGTTCCCAGGCCGCGATGAGGCGTTCAAGCGAATCGACGCCGACGGCGACGGGCTCGCGACGAAGGAAGAGCTCGCCGCTGCCCGCGAGCGGCTGCGCCGGTGGCGCCAGAACCGCATGCGCCAGGGCCCGCGCGGACCCAGGAAGGCCGGCACTGACGAATAGCGACAGGCCGCACCCCCCCTCACATAGAGCGAGGCCCCGCAGCTACCCTGCGGGGCCGTTGTTATTCCGAAAATTAGGGACAGGCACCTATTTTCCCAAAATAGGTGCCTGTCCCTAATTTTCGGCCGTCCGGACGTACTCGAGCCACTCGCGCTCGAACTCGTCGACCTTCATCTTGAACGCGCGCTTGACGAGCTTGTCGAACTCGTCCGTCTTGCGCAGCTTCTTGTGCAGCCGCACGAGGCCCTCGTGGCCGAAGCGGTCGAAAATGAACTCGACCAGCGCGAGCGATTCGGCATAGAACAGGTCGATCTCGCCCGAATTGCGCGGGTAGTTGCGCAACGCCGTGAGCCGGCCAAGCTGGATGAAATGCGGCGAGTCGACCGCGCCCCGGGCGAGCCCGAGAAGCTGTCCCTTGCCCGCGAACTGGTTGTGGCAGGCGAGCCCCTCGAGCAACCACAGCGGCAGGTGCACGTCCTCGTCGCCCGCGTACTCGCGGTGGATCACGTGCGTCAGCTCATGGGGCAGCACCCGGTTGAGCATGTCGTCCGGGTCGCCGGCGTGCATGTACACCTCGCGCAGCGCCCCGTAGGCGAAGCCCGCGGCCCATTCGCTCGAGGTGCCCGACTCCTTGACGAACTCGGTCCAGGCGTCGGCGTCGTCGAAGACGAACACCTTGCACTTCTCCCTGTGCCAGTCGAGCTTCGTGTACTGGAGCTGCTCGGTCACGCGCTTGAGCGTCTCCTCGACGCGCTTGGCGACCGTTTTTGCGCTCTCGGTGCTCTTGTAGTAGACGATGCAGTTGGCGGTCTCGAGGTCGATCCACTTCTCGCGCGCGGCGTATTCGCCGGCCAGCGACTCGCTCCGGACCGTGACTTCGAGGCTGCCGGTGTCGCGGTAGAGCTTTTTGGCCGTCTCGCCGGCGCGCGTCCACGAGTAGGTCGTCATCAGCGCCTTGAGCAGCTTGCGCGCCTCCGGCCGCAGGCCCATCCTGAGCTTGCGCCGCACCTCGACGAGCATCCGCTCGGCCGCCACCTCGTCCTCGGAGGCCTTGAGCCGCTTGAGTGCGTCTTCCTTGATACGGCCGTAGAAGTTGCCGACCAGGAACCGGTAGCCGCGCGCGGCCTCGATGAAGCAGCCGCGGTCCGCGAGCGCCTCGGCCTGCTCGTTGACCGACTGGACGATCTGCTTGAGCTGCTCGCGGCAGGCGTCCCTGAGTGGCCCGCCCAGATTGGCCGCCGCACGCAGGTTGTCGACGGCCGGCTTCAGGCCGTTGTACCGGCGCTGCAGCAGGCCGAGGCAGTAGTAGGCGAGCGCGTTCGTCCGGTCGACGGCGATCGCCTGGCTGAACCGGTACGCCGCCGTACGCACATCGCGGCTGCGGTAGGAGGCATAGCCGGCGTGGACGTAGGCGTTCGAGTAGCGCCGCGTCTGCGCAGTGGTGAGCTGCTTGTCCTGGGCGCAGGCGGCCAGGTGCTCCTTGATGCGCTGCTGGTAGTCGGCGCCATCACCGGCGTAGCGCGCGAGGGCTTCGGCCAACGCGTCGCCCGCGGAATCGCCGGCGCCAGTCTCCTCCGATGCGGCGGCACAAGGACGCCCGGCCGCCAGGATGAGGATGGCGAACGAAGCAGCCAGGATGGCCACCGGTCTCGTCATAGCGCCTGTTGCTCCGTGCTGCCGACTAACACGACAATGAAGACAGGATTGCCCACCGATGATGGGCCGGCAGCAGCGTCCCACAGGCCCTCGTCAAGACCACGCATCATGTACCCTCGGGTACCGAGCCTGTCAACCGCGTAAGTTCATGCACCCCCAAGGGATGACCACAACGCCACATGCCGTTGGACAGACGATACCCCCGCCAGGTTCCTTCGCGGGCGCTACAGCGGGATGTGCGAGCCGATCGCGTTCTGG
>CAZCQN010000227.1:0-3577 GCA_964500825.1 uncultured Verrucomicrobiota bacterium
GAGAGACGACGCTCAACGAGTACGCCTACGACTACGAGCGCCGCCTCATCGAGGCCAAACACGACGGCGCCCGATCAAGCCAAGAACCGTTCGCGCCGACCTTGAGCTGTTCCGGCACGTGTGGAATTGTGCTTGGGCAGACGGACTGGTCTTTGGCGAGAACCCGACGAGCCGCATCACGCTGGACCGTATGGAAAAGCGGCATGTCGATCTGTTGTCCCAAGAGGAGTTCGAGGAACTGGTTAACGCCTGTGGGCCGGTTCGTACGCGGTGCAAGCGGCGACGCGCACGCGACCGGAACGGACCGGCCGCGTGACATGACCCCCGACCAGCCGACGCTGCGAGAGTTCGTGTTGTTCCTGTGCGACACGGGCTGCCGCGTCGGCGAGGCGCTGAAGTTACGGCTCGAGGATGTGAACTTCTTCCTCGGCGAGCTGACGTTCAGGCGCACGAAGAACGGTGAGAACCGGACACTCGTCTTGACGAAAGCGCCGCACCTTGTGGAGCTTCTTGTGCGGCAGGATACGTCGGGCGGGTACTACTTCGGTGGGCCGCACCATCGGAACCGGCTGCGGCACGCATGGGAGCGGGCGCGGAAACGCGCTGGCTTCGCGAACCTGCGCCTGCACGATTCTCGGCACCTGGCCTCGACGTGGATGCAGCGTCAGAATGTGGACTATCTCTCCTCGGAAAGCTTGCTGGGGCACAAGATCCCTGGAATGCGCGGTCACTATGGCCATGCGACGAGAGAAGGTTTAGCGAACGCCCTTGCGGTGTTGGCAAACCCGTTCCCCTCACGGGATGAGGCTGGCAGAAATCTGGCAGAAATTCGGCGTTCAGCGGCCAGAGGCGAAAACGGCACAGATGCATAACGAGTTGAAGGACAGAGGAAAAGAGTGGTGGGCGATACTGGACTTGAACCAGTGGCCTCATGGGTGTGATCCATGCGCTCTAACCAACTGAGCTAATCGCCCGCCGGTAAGGGGGGTTTTACGCCTGTGGGACAAGGGGTGCAAGCAGAATTTGCCGGTTCCGCGAGAGCGCGGCTGCCTGCGCAGGTGTCCGGGTGTCCCGGTGTTTCCTGATCACCTGGTTGGTGCACGTGTTGCACCGGCCGGCGTGTGGGAAATCGGCGCGTGCCATTCAGTTTTCTTCTTTGTCTTCAGGTCACGGGCTTCCCTGGGCCACCCCTGGCACGCTTCTTGTGGGATGGCGACTCGGGCTGCCTTGCTCCGCGGGGGAGCGACGAACCCCCGCATGGACAATTTCTGAGGTGGAGAGACGCTGTAATGCCTCGGAGCGGGACCAGGAAGGTCGCCGAATTCACTGCAGAGACTGTCGAGAAAGCCATCGACCTCGGCCTCCGAACGCTTGGCGTTGATGCCGAGAACGTCGAGATCACGGTCCTCCAGCACGCGCAGCGCAAGCTCGGCCTGTTCAAGTCCGACGCGGTCGTCAGCATCGGCTACGACGAGGACTACATGCGGCGCAAGCAGGACGAGGCCGCGATCGAGAAGTACCTGACGCTGCGCTACGCGCCGGACGGCTTCGCCCTCAAGGTCGATCCGGTCCCGGAGGAGCTGCACTGGCAGCTGCTCGAGGTGACGACCCATTTCCTGATCAAGCATCACGTGCCCGGGTTCCGGCGCGTCACCCGCGAGCAGCTCGTCGAGGAACAGACGGGCGAGTTCCACGTGATCTTCGAGCCGGAGGTGTTCGAGCTCGACGGCGTCCGGGTCAGCGTCTACGTGTCGCCGCCGAAGATGGACGCCTACTTCATTCAGTACGACCAGGGCCGGGTCACGCGGCAGTCCATCGAGCGGGCGATGAGCGTCCGGAAGATCGTCAAGGGCAGCGTCCCCGAGGCGGTCGACTCGATCGTCAACGGCAGCTACACGCCCGGCCTGCCGATTGTGATCGCCAGGGGGCAGAAACCTCGGACCGAGCACGCGGGGACCCTCGAGTACCAGTTCAATGCGAACCAGGTCTGCATCACGTTCCGGGAGGACAGCTCGGTCGATTTCCGCGACATCAGGCGGCTGAGCCACGTTGAGAAGGACGGGGTGCTCGTGCTCAAGAGCCAGCGCAAGCCGGGCGAAAAGGGCTGGACGGTTGCCGGCGACGAGATCGACTACAAGATCGAGCCGGAGCCTCGGCTGCCCCGGGGCACCAATACGTACATGACCGAGGACGGTCTGGAGCTGCGCGCCAGCATCGGCGGCCACATTGAGATGCACGACGGGCTGGTCTGCGTCGAGGAGACGTTCTTCGTCGAGGGCGACGTTGACTACCGCGTTGGTAACATCAAGTTCGACGGGAGCGTGATGGTCGGCGGCGACGTCCGGCCCGGCTTCGAGATCACGGCCAAGGGCAACGTCGAAGTCCTCGGCAGCGTCGACAACGCCATCATTGAAGCCGAGGGCGACGTGGTCGTCCAGTACGGCATCTTCTCGAAAGGATCCGGCCGCGTGACGGCCAAGGGCGACGTGAAAGCCCGCCACTGCGAGAACGTCACGATCAACGCGCGCCGCATCCATGTCAACTCGAGCGCCGTCAACTGCGAGCTCAACGCCCGCCAGGTCGTCGAGGTGATGGGGAGTCCCGGAGCGCTCGTCGGGGGTGTGGCGCGGGCCAGGTATTACGTCTTCGCGTGTCACTTCGGCAGCGAGATCGGCACGCGCACCGACGTGATCGTCGGCGACCCGTCGAACTACGACGTCCAGATCGATGTGCTCAAGCGCGCGATCGGCCAGAAGGCTCGGCGGCGCATGGAGCTGCTGCACAACTACGAGGTGACCCTGTCAGGGACCGGCGGCCAAACGTTCTCGGCCGAGCAGACGGATCGGCTCGAACTCATGCTCAAGGAGGCCGGCACGCTCGAGAACGAGCTGATCGAGCTTCGGGCCAAGCTGACCCCGCTCAGGGAGAAGCGCCGCCGGCTCGCCGCGGCCAAGTGCCACGTCTACACCAAGCTGCACGAAGGCACGCTCGTCAAGCTCTTCAGCGCCAAGCGCCACTTCACTGAGGAGGTCAAGCACTGCACCCTGTTGTTCGACAAGGACGAGGTCCGCGCCTTCCCGTTCCGGTACGAGGAGCTCGACGACGAGACGCCCGAAGACGACGACGAGCAGCCCGAGACCACGCAGGCCAAAGCCTCTTCGGAGAGCACGGCACAAGCCGACGAACAGGCCGCTTCGACAGAGGCACCCACCACCGGGCCGTAGGGCGCGCCTGCACGCCGGACGGACGGCGCGCGCAACACCCTCCGTCTCACCATTCCCCGCCCACGTCGGGTCGCTGTTGTGCTATCGTGGCGCCCGGCCGGAACCTCATCGCCCGCGCCAGTGGTTGTCAACTCGCAGGACGACGCTGACTCACGGACACGTTGCGGAGGCATTGGAATGAAGCTCTTCGTCGATACGGCTGAGCTGACCGAGATCGAACAGGCTAACTCTTGGGGCGTGCTCGACGGGGTGACAACGAACCCCTCGCTGCTCAAGAAGGCGGTCGAGGCCCGTCGTAACCCGACGGGTGAGGCCCGTCGCGACCCGACGGGTGAGGCCCGTCGCGACCCGAC
>CAZCQN010000228.1:0-3331 GCA_964500825.1 uncultured Verrucomicrobiota bacterium
GGTCGGCTATCTGCACATCTGGGGGATGGACAGCCGGTCGCTGGCGAAGTTCCGCAAGGAGTTGTGGGGTCTGCGTCAGCGCGATGGCCTGATCATCGACGTGCGGCACAACGGCGGCGGCGGCATCGACAGCCAGTTGCTCGAGATCTTGGATCGCCGGCAATACCACGTCACGCAGTACCGGGGCGCATCGAAGCGCAAGCGACCCGAAGAGGCGTTCTACGGCGTCAAGGCGGTGCTCATCGACTCGTTCTCGTTCAGCAATGCCGAGATGTTCCCCGACGGGTTCCGCACGCTGGGTCTGGGCAAGCTCATTGGGGAGCCGACGGGCGGCGGCGTGATCGGGACGGGGAGTTTCCGGTTTGTTGATGGCAGCTCGATCCGGATGCCGCTCTTCGGCATCTGGAGGCTTGACGGGACGGACCTCGAGAACTACGGAGTGCCGCCTGACATCTTCGTCGAGAAGCGGCCGGAGGACGACCTGAACGGGACCGACCGCCAGCTCGACGCCGCCATCGAGCACGTGCTCTCGGAGATCGAGGCGTCGAGCGAGTAGGCGGTGCGACGCATTCGTGGTTCTTGGGGAGCCGACAGCTGCCGCGGGCACGTGCGGTGCGCCCAGGCAACAACGGGGATGAGAGGTGAGTTGAGATGAGGCGTTGGAGCTTTCAGACAGCGTGTGTGTTGGCCGCCGTCCTTTGGGTGGTCGTTGCCGTTCAGGCGGCTGACGAGGTGGCCGACACGCCACCACGGTTGTTGTACCACCCGAGCGTCTGCGGCGAGGCGATTGCGTTCTCGTGCTTTGGCGACATCTGGACCGTGCGCCGCGACGGCACGGAACTGAAACGGATCACTGATGATCCTGGGCGTGACATGTATCCGGTGTTGTCGCCCGATGGGACGATGATCGCGTTTGCGAGCAACAGGACCGGGATGTGGAACGTCTACGTTATGCCCGCCGCGGGCGGCGAGGCGAGGCAACTAACCTGGAGCAGCGCCCGCGAGTGGCCGGTCACGTGGACGCGCGACGGGTCGAAGATTGTCTTCCGAAGGCCGGTCGCCAACGCGTGGGAGTCGTGGCTTTGTACGGTGCCTGTCGCGGGTGGCATGCGCGAGCTGTTCCCCATCGGCGAGGCGTTTTGGGGCACGTACTCGCTCGACGGCCGCTTTTTCGCGTTCAACCGAAAGGGGCTGCGGGAGCCGTGGCGCAAACGGTATCTGGGCAGCGCGGACTCGGACGTCTGGGTGGCGGATCTCGAGAAGGGCACGTTTGAGAACCGGACGGACTTCCGCGGTCCCGACTCGTGGCCGATGTTCGGTCCGAAGGGCGAGTTGTTCTTCGTCTCGGAGCGTGATGGTGCGAAGAACCTCTACAGGCTCAGGCGCGGCGAGACCACGCCGCAACGAATGACACACCACACTGAGCCAGGGGTGGTCAACCCGTCGATCTCACCCGACGGTGAGACGATCGTCTATCAGCACGGTTTCGCCATCTGGATGATCTCGACGCGAGGCGGCGAGCCGCGGCAGGTGCCGATCGAGATCGTCGGCGAGCCGAAGCGGGACTTGACGAAGTGGGTGAAGTACGACTCGCGAGCCGATGAGTTCGCCGTGCACCCCGACGGGACGCGCGTGACGGTGTCGTGCCGGGGCGAGCTGTTTGAGGTGCCGACCGACAAGAAGAGCGACAAAACGCGCATCACGAGCGATCCAGGGCGCGATCACGTGCCCGTGTATTCACCCGACGGCGGGAAGCTGGCGTTCATCTCGGATCGTTCGGGCGAGGAGCAGATCTACGTTTATGACCGCGAGAGCCGGGAGCTCACCGAGATCGTGCCGCCCGAGTCGCCGCTGGCCGCCGAGCTCCGTTCGTGGCAGACCAACCACCTTGCCTTTCGGCCTGATGGCAAGGTGCTCGCGTTTCATGCCGGCTACGGCCTGTATGTCTACGATCTGGAGAGCAAAGAGACAACCAAAGTCGCGGAAACGACACGACTCGCGATCGAACGCAGCACCTGGTCGCCGGATGGCAAGTGGCTTGCCTACTCGAAGTACGACCGAGCGCTCGAGTCACATGTGTGCGTCTACTCGTTCGACACGGGCGAGGAGCACCAACTGTATGACGATCCGCTGGGCGAGTGGAATCCCGCCTGGTCGCCGGACGGCCAGTACTTGCTCTTTCTGGCGCGGCATGAGCTCGATGGGAACGCCGAGTATGAAGAGGAGTGGCCTCGCGTAAAGAGCGAAGTCTACGCGCTGACTCTCCGGAAAGAGACAGTCGACCCGGAGGATCTGGCCGATGCCCCGGCGAAGACAGACACGAATGCCGAGTCCGAGGGCGAGGTGAAGGTCGAGATCGACTTCAACGACGTTGAGCAGCGTACGCGCCGTATCACACACATGGTGGAGGAGATCAAGTACCCGGTTCATGTGACGCCCGACAGCAAACGAGTGATCTTCGGTCTCACCGAGGCACGCGGGAATGCACGGGTGGCGGTGCTTTACTCGGCTCCGATCGAACACCGGAGCGATCCCCACGCGGGGTTGAAGGAGATCGCTCGACTGTCGTGCGAGCACGTGCAGCTCGGCGACAATGGGAAGACGCTTTTTGTCCTCGACGGCGGCAAAGTCAAGAAAGTGCCCGTCGACGGCGGCAAGGTCGAGACGATCGAGTTCTCACTGGCATTCTCCATCAATCGGCGGGACGAGATGCGTCAAGTGTACTTCGAAGCGTGGCGCGCCATGCGCGAGGGCTTCTACGACGAGGCGATGCACGGCGTGGATTGGGAAGCCGTGCGCGACAGGTATGCACCGTTTCTCGGCTCCGTTGTGGAAACAGAGGAGGTAATGGACCTCATCAGTGAGATGCTCGGTGAGCTGAACGCGTCGCACTGCGGTGCCTATGCGGCCCACGGCGACTCGACCGGCACACGCGAGGACTCGCGCCGGCTCGGATTTGAACTCGAGCCTGATGTCGAGAGTGGGTTCTACAGGATTGCTCACATCTACGAGGACGGCCCGGCCGACGAGACCTGGCTCGATCTCGAGGTGGGCGACTTTGTCTTCGAGATTGAAGGACACGACGTACGCGTTGGCGATAGCTACGAACGGCTGCTCATCAACCCGCTCAACCCAAAGGTGCTGTTGAGCGTCGGTGGGGCTCCGGACCCCGGCGCGGCACGTCAGGCGCGCATTCGCCACATCTCTGAGGGCGAGCAACGGCGGCTCTGGTACGCTGAATGGGTACGGCAGAACGAACGTATTGTTGATGAGAAGACCGGCGGGCGGGTCGGCTATCTGCACATCAAGGCGATGGACTTCCTGTCGCTGG
>CAZCQN010000229.1:0-3299 GCA_964500825.1 uncultured Verrucomicrobiota bacterium
GAGCCCCGTCAGGGGCGATTGAACACGCGAGCTCAATCGCCCCTGACGGGGCTCCCGGTGTTTTTCTTCGATTCCGCTTCCCACGGGCTTGCGCCTGTCCGACGCAAAGCGTCGGCGGCTACTGCCAGACGCCCCTACCGGGGCTTGCCGCTGTGCGTTGACACCAGTTCAACCCGATTCGTGTGCTTGCCCTAGGTCCCGGCTGGTCCTCGTATGTAACACCGTGTTTGGAGGAGCCTGCGGGCTGGCGGCGACGCCGGTGGCCTTCGCGCGGGTCTCATCCCTCGGGCGGGCTCTTCGCCTCGATCTGCTCGAACAGGAGCAGGTCGATCCCCAGGAACTCGGTGTCGTAGTGGCGCATGAGCCTGTAGTCCGGGCGGTGCTTGAAGTAGTCGATAATGACGGGCGTTGGGTTGTGGCTCACGACGAGCCAGACGCGCTCGGGCGGCTCGTCCCATCCGAGCGCGTTCGCGATCTCCTCGTCGCCCGTCGTGCGGAAGTCGATGCCCGTGATCGGCAGGCCCGCCCGGTAGTAGCGCCGGAAAGCTATCTCCATACGGAAGTGCGAGACCACGATGCGGTCGCCCGGCCGCTGCTGCGCCGCGATGTCTTCGGCGCAGCCGCGCCAGTCCTCGCGCATTGGCACGCTCTTCATCGTCTCGACGGCCGGCACGGTAAGCGCGATGCAGACGGCCAGCGCCGGCACCCGCAGCCACCACGCCGGCAACGCGGCAACGGCGAGACCGATGAACCAGCAGTACACGGGCAAGCTGCCGGCCATGTAGCGCCACCGGAAGACCGGCGCACCCGCCTGGGCAATGAGAAACGGCAGGACGAACATCGCCCCGAACCACAGCAGCGGAAGCCACGTGAGATTGAGGCGCGACTGCGCCGAGCGCGGCGCGGTGAACCGCGTCAGGTCTGGCAAGGCTCGTTTGAGTGCAGGCACGAGCCGAACAGCCAACGGCACGAAGCAGGCGGCGACTCCGGCGATTATGACCAGCGGCAGCAGGTAGACGGCCAGCAGGTTGAGCCCTTGCCCGCTTGGCAAGGGGCCGATGATCGCGCGCTGAAGCGGCAGGCCGAACGCGTCCTGCACGCACCAGAGCGCTTCACCGAGGCTCGGGTATCTCCCGATGTAGTGGGGAGACCAGCCCCTGTGCGGCAGAAGGCCCAGGACGATCTGCGGCACGTAGGCGGCGGCGACGGCCAGGTGCAGCCACAGCCAGCCCCAGCCGACACGCCGCCGCGAGATCAGCACGGCGAGGTTGTGGAACACCACGACGAAGACCCATTGGTAGTGCGAGTAGGCGAGCGCCGCGAGGACGACGCCGTACGCGACGAGCCGGCCCGTGCCCGGCCGTTCGAGCAGGCGCACGAGCAGGAGCGTTGTCAGGATCGCGAGCAGGATGAAGAGGCTGTAGCTGCGCGCTTCCTGGCTGTAGTAGACGTGGCGCCACGCAAGCGCGAGCATCAACCCGGCCGCGAGCGCCGCCGTCCATCCGTTGATCCGCTTAACGAGCGTGATGAGCAAGCCCACCGCGGCGATCCCGAACACGGCCGACGGGAAGCGCAGGGCCGCCTCGCTCTCGCCGGCGATCCGGATCCACCCGTGCAGGACCGTGTGGAACAGCGCCATCCCGTTGTTCCAATGCCCGGGGTGGCTGAGCGGTTGCTGCGCGTAGCCGAGCGAGACGGTTTCATCGAACCACAGCCCGTCGCGGCCAAGCCCCTCGAGCCGAAGGACGGCCGCCAGGGCGACGATCACGAGCGCGGCCCCGAGCGGCACGAGGCGCCTCAAGGGCCACGCTGCCTTGCCGGGTGGCGGGCGGCTGACGGGAGGAGGTTCCACGCGGGTCTCGGGCACGATGTGTTCACGCCGTTGGGGTCACCTCGGTTCGGCGCGACTATAGGGTCACCTCCTGCCTGGTTCAAGAGCAGCGACGGCGGAACATAACCCGGGCGCCTTGTGTCAGAATTGACTGTGGTAGTATCGTATGAACCGATTGGCTGCCCGGCGGCCCAGCAGTGCCGGAGCAACACAGACCTCATGAAAACCGGGGTGGAACCATGAACGCGAGCGCAGGAGTATTGCTGTGTCTTGTGGTGATCGGCTGCTCGGCCGTCGCGCAGTGCGCTGAACCTGCCGAGGCGATCGACGAACAGACCGAGGCACTCAAAGCGCTTTTCTTGAAGTACTACACGCCGATTGAGTACACCGTCGAGCCGAACGCGCCGCAGGTGAAGCTGCCGCTCGATCCGGCGGGGGTGAAGAACCTCGAGCAGCTCAAGGCGCACCTTGCGTCGAACGCGGCACGGGTAGCTCTGGTGAAGAACGCTTTCGTCGTCGTGCCCGGGCCGGGCACCGACCTGTTCAGCAACGCGTACAAGCACCTTCAGCACCGCCAGATACCGATTGTCGTCACGAGCGACAGCGTGCTGCACCTGTACCACGTGCTGTTCGACAACGCGCTCAAGCAGATCGAGGAGGAGCACTTCTACGACGACCTCAAGGCGATCTGCCAGGCGATGATCGGCGACTCGGCGGGCGCGTTCGTGGCAGCGCCGACCAGGCCCCTTCATCCTCGGGAGAAGGACGCCCACAGGGCCAACGTCGCCTACTTCGTGGTGGCGATGAAGTTGCTCGATCCGGCGTGGGAGCCCAAGTCGGAGACGATCAGCCGTCTCAACGTCGATGAGATGGTGGCGAAGGAGCTCGCCCTGATCGAGGCGCACGCGGGCTTCGCCATGAGCCCGCTCTTCGGTTACAACGAGGACTACTCGCAGTACGTCCCCCGCGGTCACTACACGCAGAGCGAGAAGCTCACACGCTACTTCAGGGCGATGATGTGGTTCGGCCGGATGACGTTCCTGCTCAAGGGCAACGACGAGGCGAAGGGCATCAACGACGCGCTCGTGACCGAGGCGATGGCGAATCGTCAGACGCTCCAGGCGCTCTTTGTTGCCAGGGACCTGATGCGCAACGAGGCGCTCTACGCCAAGTGGCAGCGCATCTACGAGGTCACCGCCTTCTTCGTCGGCTTCTCCGATGACCTCAGCGTTGACGACTACACGACGCAGGATCGCATCGCGGGTGCGATCTGGAGCGACGAGTATCTCGACGCCGTGCGGCTGCGGCTGGCAGGCAAGCGCTCGCCGCTCATCTACGGCGGCACGGGCCTCAAGCCGGTTGAGGAGTACACCGACGAGGAGGTGCTCGGCACCCTCGAGGCGACCACGGGGATGCGGTTCATGGGCCAGCGGTTCGTGCCCGATTCGTACGTGATGGGCCGGCTGGT
>CAZCQN010000230.1:0-3267 GCA_964500825.1 uncultured Verrucomicrobiota bacterium
CGTCGAGCGCGGTGGTCGGCTCGTCGGCGATCAGCAGCTTCGGGTTGCACGCGAGCGCCATGGCGATCATGACGCGCTGCTTCATGCCACCCGAGAGCTGGTGCGGGTACTCGTGCACGCGCTGGGCGGGCGAGGGGATGCCGACCTTGTCGAGCATCTCGATCGCGCGCTCGAGCGCCTCCCGCTTGCCGAGGCCCTGGTGGAGCTGGAGCACCTCGGTGATCTGGTTGCCGCAGGTGAAGACCGGGTTGAGCGACGTCATCGGCTCCTGGAAGATCATCGAGATGTCGTTGCCCCGGATCCGGCGCATCGCCGCCTCGGAGAGCTTGAGCAGATCGCGCCCCTCGAAGACGACCTCGCCGCGCTCGATCCGGCCCGGCGGCGACGGCACGAGGCGCATGACCGAGAGCGCGGTGACCGTCTTGCCGCAGCCGGATTCGCCCACCAGGCCGAGCGTGCGCCCGGCCGGGATTCGAACGCTCACGCCATCGACGGCCTTGGCGACGCCCTCGTCGGAACGGAAGTAAGTGCACAGGTCGCGGACGTCGACAAGCGTCTGGCGGTTGCTGCTAGTCGGTGCAGTCACCGCGCTCACCGCGAGGCCTCTCAGGACTCGCTGCCCGTCGGCTCAAGGGGCTCGCCGGAGCCTGGCTCGACGGGCTCGCCTGGGCCGGGTTCGGCGCCCGACGACGCGCGCCGGGCCCTTCAACCTCGCCGCCATCGGGCACGGGAGCTTCCTCGGCCTCCTGAGCTTCCTCGCTCACGGGGCCCGTCATCGAGGTCTCGTCACCGGCCTCGGACTCGAGCGCGACGGGCCGCGCCTTGCGCGACTGGATGTAGGCGAGCGAAAGCGACGTGAGCATGAACACCACGGCGAGCACGGCCGTGATCTTGACGAGCACGTTGGCCGTGTCGGCGCCGAAGAACGACGTGGTCCCCTGCCCGAGCCCGAAGGCGCCCGAGAGGCCCTCGCCCTTGGCCGACTGCATCAGGATCACGATGCACATGGAGATGGCGACGATGATATGAATGATCAGGAGCACGGTACCGAGCATGGCGCAGCTCCTAGCGCTGGGTCTCTGCTTCTGTCGTTTCGTAGTATGTGACGATTCTGACAAACGCGTCGACGCCGAGGCTCGCCCCGCCGACGAGCGCGCCGTCGATCTCGGGCTCGCGCATCAGCTCGACGATATTGTCAGGCTTCACGCTCCCGCCGTACAGAATGCGCAGCGCGCCGGCGACCTCCTCGCCGGCCTGCGCCTTCACCAGCTCGCGCACCACGCGCTGGGTCTCGTTCGCCTGGTTCGGCGTGGCCGTCTGCCCGGTGCCGATCGCCCAGACCGGCTCGTAGGCGACGACCATCTTGGCGATCTCGTCGGCGCTGAAGCCCTTGAGGCCCTCGGCGACCTGGCGCGTTAGTACGTCGTTCGTCTCGTCGGCCTCGCGCTCGGCGAGCGTCTCGCCGATGCAGAAGATCGGCGTGAGGTACGCGGCGAGCGCGGCCCGGAGCTTTCGGTTCACGTCCTCGTCGGTCTCGCCGAAGACGTGGCGCCGCTCAGAGTGGCCGACGATGACGTAGTTGCAGCCGACGCTCTCGAGCATCGGCCCGGAGACCTCGCCCGTGAACGCGCCCTTTTCCTCCCAGTACAGGTTCTGGGCGCCGAGCTGGATGTTCGATTCCTTGAGCAGCTTCGCCAGCGGGCTGCACAGCGGCGCCGGCACGCACAGCAGCACGTCGACGGCAATGACGTCCTCGACCGCCTCGCGGAACGCCATGACGTAGTCGATCGCCTCGCCGAGCGTCTTGTGCATCTTCCAGTTGCCGGCGATCAGCGGCTTTCGCATCGGCGGCCCGTGTTCGTTCGACTCTTCCAGGAAGCCTCTGGCAGGGCGCATCGCTCCCCCTGTCTGCCTATCGCACGCGGCGCGCTACGCGTCGGTCAATGCGTTGATCCCGGGCAGTTCGCCGTTCTCGACGTACTCCATCGACGCGCCGCCGCCCGTCGAGATGTGCGTGATTCGGTCGGCGAGGCCCGCCTTCTTGATCGCGCTCGCCGAGTCGCCGCCGCCGATCACGCTCACGGCGCCGCCCTCGGCGACGAGGTGGGCGACCTCGAACGTGCCGCGCGCGAAGCTCGGCATCTCGAACACCCCGAGCGGCCCGTTCCAGAAAATCGTCCCCGCGCCCGCGATGACACGTCCGAACGCTTTGATCGTCTTCGGCCCGATGTCGACGCCCTGCCAGCCGTCGTCGATCCCGTCGGGCGCGACGACCTTCGAGTTCGCGCCGTTGTCGAACGCGTCGGCGACGACGTAGTCGTCCGGCAGCATAAACGTGATCCCTTTCGCGGCGGCCTTCTCGAGCAGCCCCTTGGCGGTCTCGACGTAGTCGGCCTCGAGCAGCGAGCCGCCGACGTTGTGCCCCTGCGCCTTGACGAACGTGTAGCTCATCCCGCCGCCGATCAGGAACGCGTCGGCCCGGTCCATGAGCCGCTCGATCACGCCGATCTTGCTCGAGACCTTCGCGCCGCCGAGGATGACGACGAGCGGGCGCTTCGGCTCGCGCAGCGCCTCGTCGAGGAACTCGATCTCGTTGCGGATCAGGTAGCCGCACGCGCACTGGGCGATGTGCTCGGTGACCCCGACGACGGACCCGTGCGCCCGATGGCTCGAGCCGAACGCGTCGTTCACGTACACGTCGCCGAGCTTGGCGAGCGCCGCCGCGAAACCGGCGTCGTTCTTCTCCTCCTCGGGATGGAAACGCAGGTTCTCGAGCAGCACGACGGCGCCCGGCTGCATCGCGTTGACGGCGGCCTCAACCTCGGCGCCGATGCAGTCGGTCAACGTCTTCACCGGCTTGCCCATGATCTCGGCGAGCTTGTCACCGACGGGCTTCATGCGGAGCGCGTCGACGACCTTCCCTTTCGGCCGGCCCAGGTGCGACATGAGCACGGCCTTGCCGCCGCCGTCGACGATGCGCTTGATCGTCGGCAGCGAGGCGCGCAGCCGCGTGTCGTCCGTGACGTTCTGGTTATCGTCGAGCGGGACGTTGAAGTCGACGCGCGTCAGGACGCGCTTGCCCTTCACGTCGAGATCGTCGATGAAAAGCTTCGCCATGGTCAGTTCCCCAAGCCGAGCGCTCCGTCATCTCCGGCTGGTTGGGCTCGGCGTCCGCCGAGCTCAACCAGCCGCCATAAGCTGGAACAGATCGACGCAGCGCTGCGAGTAGCCCCACTCGTTGTCGTACCAGCCGAGCACCTTGACGAA
>CAZCQN010000231.1:0-3141 GCA_964500825.1 uncultured Verrucomicrobiota bacterium
GCGCCGAGGTCGATGAAGATGAAGTCGATGAGGATCAGCGTCATGGTCAGCTCGAAGCCGAGCACGAAGACGTAGAAGGCGCCGTTGGCGGCCGCGACGAGGCCGGCCACCAGCAGCCCGTGTGTCAGCTCGGCGCTGTACGACTTGTAGCCCGCGTACAGGCTGCCGACCGAGATGGCCGACACCTTCACGAGGATGGCGAACCAGATCATGTCGGCGCCGAGCAGTGTGACGAGCGCGTACATGCCGCCGTTCCAGATGGCGATCGCGATCAGCGCCCCGACGATGACGGCGCCCCAGTTGATGCCGCCGACGACGTAGTCAGCCGTCTTGGTTGCCTCGAGTTGCCCGGCGACGATTCGGCCGTGGTCGATGGGCGTGTGGCACTTGCGGCACATGAGCGCGCCGTCGGGTACCGGCTCCTGGCAATGTGAACAGAAAATCATCGCTCTGCTCCTCCCGCGTCCGGCAGGCGATCCTGACAGAGCTCTTCGCTCTCGGTTATCGGCGGAAGCGGGGGGCCACCTGAGCGGGTTCGGGGAGAAGAATTGGACAGGATCAACAGGATTGACAGGATGCTTCCTGATCCTGCGAATCCTGTTGATCCTGTCTGATCTTATTCCTTCGCGTGGTAGTCCTGGAGGGCGCGGACCTCGATCGGGAAGGCGCGGGTGGCCTCGATGGCGTTGACGATGGTGGCGGCGCCGCTCATCGTCGTGTAGCACGGGATGCCGAGGCTCGTGGCCGTCGAGCGGATGACGACTTCGTCCTGACGCGTCGTCCGGCCGGCCGGCGTGTTGATGATGAGGTCGATCTTGCCGTCGCGCACGAGGTCGAGCACGTTTGGGTGCCCTTCCTGGAGTTTCTCGAGCGTGACCACCTCGACGCCGAAGTTGCGCAGCGTTTTGGCCGTGCCGGGCGTCGAGTAGATCTGGAAGCCGAGCCGCTCCATTTTCTTGGCGATGTAGATGACGTGGCGCTTGTCCTCGTCGCGCACGCTGATGAACGCGTTCCCTTCCGTCGGGAATCGGCCGCCCGAGCCGAACTGGGTCTTGGCGTAGGCGAGGCCGAAGTCCTTGTCGAGGCCCATCACCTCGCCCGTGGACTTCATCTCGGGCCCGAGGATGATGTCGACGCCGGGGAAGCGCACGAACGGGAAGATCGCCTCCTTGACGGCGAAGTGGTCGATGTCGACCTCGGTCGTCAGGCCGAGCTCGTCGAGCGTCTTGCCGGCCCCCTTGCCGAGGGTGAGGGGCATGACGCGCGCGGCGACCTTGGCGAACGGGACCCCGGTCGCCTTGCTCACGAACGGCACGGTGCGCGAGGCGCGCGGATTCACCTCGAGGACGAAGATGTCGCGGCCGCGCACGGCGCACTGGATGTTCATGAGCCCGACGACGCCGAGCTCCGTGGCGAGCGCGTAGGTGAGCTGCTTGAGCTCGTCGATGATCTCGTCGCGCAGGCTGTAGGGCGGGATCGAGCACGCGCTGTCGCCCGAGTGGATGCCCGCTTCCTCGATGTGCTCCATGACGGCGGCGACGACGCAGCGCGTGCCGTCGGACACCGCGTCGATGTCGACCTCGACGGCGTTGTCGAGGAACTTGTCGATGAGCACGGGGTGCTTGGGCGAGGCCTTGACCGCGTGCGTCATGTACTCGACGAGGCCCTCCTCGTTGTTGACGATCTCCATCGCCCGGCCGCCGAGGACGAACGAGGGCCGGATCACCACCGGGTAGCCGATCTCGTCGGCGACCTTCTTCGCGCCCTCGGTGTTCGTGGCCGTGCCGTTGGCGGGCTGGCGCAGCCCGATCTTCTGCAGCAGTTGCTTGAACCGTTCGCGGTCCTCGGCGCGGTCGATGCTGTCGGGCGAGGTGCCGATGATGGCGACGCCCTCGGCTTCGAGCGTGCGGGCGATGTTGAGCGGCGTCTGGCCGCCGAACTGGACGATGACGCCGTCGCACTGCTCGCGCCGGTAGATGCCCAAAACGTCCTCGGTCGTGAGCGGCTCGAAGTAGAGCTTGTCGCTCGTGTCGTAGTCGGTGGACACCGTCTCGGGGTTGCAGTTGACCATGATCGTCTCGAAACCGTCGGCCTTGAGCGCGAACGAGGCGTGCACGCAGCAGTAGTCGAACTCGATGCCCTGGCCGATCCGGTTTGGCCCGCCGCCCAGGATCATGATCTTCGTGCGGTCGGAGCGGCGGCACTCGTCCTCGCGCTCGTAGGTCGAGTAGTAGTACGGCGTGTACGCTTCGAACTCGGCCGCGCACGTGTCGACGAGCTTGAAGACCGGCTCGACGCCGAGCGCCTCGCGCGCGCGACGCACGTCGCCCTCACCGTCGTCGCCGAGGCCGAGCAGCCAGGCGAGCTGCACGTCGGAGAAGCCGGCGCGTTTCGCCGTGCGGATCGTGTCGCGCGCGAAGGCGGTGTCGTCGGTTTCGCGGCTGCCGGCGGCGGGCCGAGGGCGACCCGCCCTACATCCTGTCGCGAGGGCCCCCTCCTTGACGGCAGCGAGGAGCCGGTCGCGGTTCTCGACGACGAGCTGCTCGACCTCGATGATCTCGGCGATGTTCTCGAGGTACCACGGATCGATCTTGGTCAGCTCGAAGATCCGCTCCTGCGAATACCCTTTCTGGAGCGCGTACTTGAGGTAGAAGACGCGCTCGAGATTCGGCACGCGCAGCTTGCGGTCGATCTCGTCGGTCGTGAGCGCGTCGAGGTCGGGATCCTCGCCGTCGGCGCCGAGGCCGGCGCGGCCGATCTCGAGCGAGCGCAGGCCCTTCTGCAGCGCCTCCTTGAACGTGCGGCCGATGCTCATCGCCTCGCCGACGGACTTCATCTGGATCGTCAGCGTCGCGTCGGCGCCGGGGAACTTCTCGAACGCCCAGCGCGGGCATTTCACGACGCAGTAGTCGATCGACGGCTCGAAGCTCGCCATCGTCTCGCGCGTGATGTCGTTCGGGATCTCGTCGAGCGTGTAGCCGACGGCGAGCAGGGCGGCGATCTTGGCGATCGGGAATCCGGTCGCCTTCGAGGCGAGCGCCGACGAGCGGCTCACGCGCGGGTTCATCTCGATGATGGCCACCTTGCCGGTGTCGGGGTGGACGGCGAACTGGATGTTCGAGCCGCCGGTCTCGACGCCGA
>CAZCQN010000232.1:0-3084 GCA_964500825.1 uncultured Verrucomicrobiota bacterium
GAGGCCGTCGAGCTTGCCGTCCAGCGAGGGGATCACCTTGCCGATCGCTTTGGCGGCGCCGGTGGTGGTCGGGATGATGTTCATCGCGGCGGCGCGCGCGCGGCGCAGGTCCGTGTGGGGCAGGTCGAGGATGCTCTGGTCGTTCGTATACGAATGGACGGTCGTCATGAGCCCGCGCACGATGCCGAACCGGTCGTTGAGCACCTTGGCCATCGGCGCCAGGCAGTTCGTCGTGCACGAGGCGTTCGAGATGACCTGGTGCGCCGGCTTGTAGGTGTCGTGGTTGACGCCCAGCACGAGCGTGGCGTCGACCTCATCCTTGGCCGGCACGCTGAGCAGCACCTTCTTGGCGCCCGCCTCGATGTGCTCCATGCACTGGGCCTTCTTGCGGAACACGCCCGTGGACTCGAGCACGATGTCGGCGCCGAGCGCCTTCCACGGCAGCTCCTTGGGCGTTCTGATCGCGGTAATCTTGATCCGGTCGCCATCGACGATCAACTCCTCGCCCTCGACGGCGATCTCGCCCGGGTACTTGCCGTGGATCGAGTCGTACTTGAGCAGGTGCGCCAGGGTGGCGGCGTCGGTGATGTCGTTGATGCCGACGACGTCGTAGCCGCCGCGCTCCTTCATGATCCGGAACACCTGCCGCCCGATGCGGCCAAACCCGTTGATGCCCACTCGAATCGCCATGGGAAACGTACCTCCCTCTCCAGAGAAACCCGCGTTGTGCCG
Source organism: uncultured Verrucomicrobiota bacterium (assembly GCA_964500825.1). GTDB lineage: Bacteria > Auribacterota > JABMQX01 > JAFGEW01 > JAFGEW01 > CAYUZG01. The sequence continues at coordinate 733 of CAZCQN010000232.1, forward strand.
ATTGGGCGCTAGCAGCGCCGGTTGTGCGCTGGCAGCGCCGGTTGTGCGCCCCGAGCGTGCGCTTGGAGCGCCGAGTGTGAGCTCAGAGCACCTATCACGCGCCCGGAGCGTGAAATGCTGTCATAGCGCCACGTCGGGTGTCAAGGCAATTTGGCCGTCGCGCAGGCTACTCGACGGGGATCGGGCGAGCGAGTCCGAGTCCGCACGACCCGCCCTGGTACCGTGTTCCCGAAATGCGTTCATCCACTGGTCCGCGGCGACGGGCTCTTCGAGGGCGCCCAAACGGGGAATAGCGGACGAGCCCGTTTCAACGGGCTTGTTCCATTCTTCGATAGGCCAGCCCTTCAGGGCTGGTCGACTGCGACATCGTGTACATTCCGGCAGCCCGTTTCAACGGGCTTCCAGGAGGTGGCTAAGGCCAAGAACGCGAAGGACGTTGAAACGCCCTACAAAGAAGCAGGTGGCACGCGCGCAAACCAGCCCTCAAGGGCTGGCCTATGAAGGGCACGGGCGTTGAAACGCCCACGGGTTCTCGCTGGACAAAGCCTCGTCAAGGCCTCGAGAAGGCGAACCTGCACGTATGCTGCGCGTTTCTCGGACAGAATACTAGCGGGCGTGGGCGTCGGGATCGCGACCGGGCAGATGGATGTTCAGGAGCTCGAGCAGCTCCTCTTCACTCACGCCGAGCTCGGCCACGTTCATGTCGTCGACGTGGATCTCGACGTTCGCGTCGTCGACCAGGTCGGCCACGGACGGCTCCTGGCGGGTGACGACCTCGTCGAGCGCGGCCTCGGCTTCCTCGGTCGGCGGCCGCGGTTCGGCCTCGGGGGCCGCAGCCGGCGCCGCGGCGACGGCCATCGTGGCCTCCTCGAGATGCGGGTACTGGGCAACGGGCTCGACGAGCAGAGCAAGCTCGCTGTCGAGCTCCACGAGGCGGTATTCGTACACGGCGAGCTCGGTCGCCGTGAAGTAGCGCAGCACGGCCCGCAGGCGCGCCTCGAGCCGCGGCAGCGCCAGCACGAGGCGCGGCGGCCGGGTGGGGTCGATCTCGACGCTGGGGAACATGCGCTGCACGAGCGGCGCGTTCTCGATCATCCAGTGCAGCCGCCGGAGCAGCTCGTCGACGACCGCGTCGGGCTCGTCGAGATGGGCCACCACGGCCACGAGCCGCCCCTCGGGCGCCAGGGCGAGCACGTCGACGCCCTCGCCGGCGCGGAACTCGAACGAGGTGGCCAGCACCTCGTGCGGCGGGTCCGAGGCGAGGAAATGCTCGCGCAGAAACGGCAGGAGAATCGCCTTGCTCTTGAGCGGTACTCGCGTGCACAACTTCATCGGTTCCTTGCGCTCCCTCCGGGCTCGAATTCGCACGCCACGGCCCCGGCAATGGCGCGCAACTGCTCGACCAGATCTGACGCCTCCGACCCGAGCACGGCCGGCGTGCGGCGAAGCACTGAGCGCCCGATCGCTTCGTGCTCGGCCAGGTAGCCGCAGTAGGCGGGCAGCACGTTGAGCCGACGCCCGAGCAGATCGAGAAACTGATCGAATAACGCGCGCGCCGCGTCCGCTGCGTCGACGCCGCTCACAACAATACCAAGCTGGAGCCTCGAATGCCATCGTGTCGTGCGCTTGACCAGCGCGTAGCCGCGAATCAGCTCGCGCGCGTCCGGCGAGACAACGAGGAGCACGCGCGCCGCCGCCACAGGCGGCGGCGCGGCGGCGAACAGGGCGCTCGGCGCGTTGACCACCACGTAGTCCCATGCCTTCTCGACGCGTCCGGCCGCCTCGAGCGAATCGAACAGCGCCAGCTCGTGGGATTCGTCGACGGCAACCCGCGCCGGCCTCGCCGCCGACTCGAGCAGCGCCCCCATGAGCAGGCGCAGGTTCGGTTGGCTCGCATCGGCATCGACGACGGCGGTCGCGTGACCGCGCCGTGCCAGCTCGAGCGCGACGTTGCAGGCGACCACGGCCCGGCCGATGACATCGGAGCCGGAAGTCACGAACAGATACGGCACCGGCACCCCGGGCTCGACGGCCGGGGCCGGCGCCTCCTGCTCAGAGGGCGCCTCCGACGGCGACGGGTCGTGTCGAGAGAGAAAGAGGTGGGAAACCGACTCGAGCCCTCTGCCGAGGTGTTTGCGTGCCGTCATCGGTGCTCTCTGGTCAAGTCGTTCCCTCTCAGCGATGCACGCTCCCGCGCGCGGCAGGCGCACTAGCAGGCTGCTGAAAAACCCTGCCGGCGCCAGAGAATCTCCATCTGTCGCGCAATGCTTCTGTCGCCCGTACCCGCCCCCGGCGGGCCTTCGGGGCTCTGAGGTTTGTTTTGTCGTCGAGAACCCGGGGCTTACCCGCCTT
>CAZCQN010000233.1:0-3039 GCA_964500825.1 uncultured Verrucomicrobiota bacterium
CGACACGCTCGACGAGCTCCGCACCGAGTACTCGGCCGACAAGGAACTGGCCGAGCTGCAGGACCCGCGCAAGACGTGGGAGGCGCTCAGCGATCCGGAGGAGCTGTTCCGGCGCCTCGACCGGTTCGCGGAAGCGCAGGCAGGCGAGTTCGAGGATGAGGCGGTGCGCGACCAGTTCCTGACCGACGTCGAGGCGTACAAACAGCAGCTCGTCGCCAGGGCCACGATGACGACCGAGGAGCAGATCGCGCAGCACAGGGCCACGCTTACGGAGCAGATCAATTCCGACTCAAGCGGGCGCCGAGGCCGGTGGTACCAGTCGCAACTCGATGCGCTCGACGCCGGCGACGAGGAAGCCGTCAACGCGGTTCTCGATCGCGCCAACCGTTTCGAGAACGCGCGTGAGCTCGGTGAGCTGGCGGAAAAGTACGAGATCTCCCGTGAGACGATGCGCGACAACGGCCTCGCCGCCTTCGGCGGCCGCGGCCCCGGCGACCCCGGTGTCCGTCCCGGCGGCCGGCCGGATGGTGGTGGCCGCGGCCGCTGACGCCCGGGTTCCCGCGGGGCCGAGCGCGCAGAGGGGCTCGATCGAATCGAAGCGCCCGTACAACAAGCCGGTGGATCGTGGAGCGAAAGCCACCAAATGCGAACGCCCTGTCATTATGGTGCCAGCGGCTTCCTCGTCCTGGCGCAAGCAGGCGGATCGGCTTGAGTCCAGGCCGGCGCGTCAACGCGAGCCCCGTCAGGGGCGTTTGGGAGTAGCCTCGGGCGCAAGGGCCTGTTGAAAAACCCCAGGCACCGCCGGCACGGTGCTTGCCCCAAAGGGGCTTTATAGAACAGCCCAGGGTTCCGGCGCCTCGGAAGAGGCGCACGAACACCCTGGGTCGCGGACCACAAAAACGAGAGATAGCCCGGAAGGCTTCCATAGAACGCCTTTTTTCAACAGGCCCGCAAGCCCGTGGAAGACGGTATCGACAAACACGCCGAGCCCCTTCAGGGGCGATTGAGAACGCGTTCGGTCCGAGTTCAATCGCCCCTGAAGGGGCTCTGAGGTAGCGCGTCGCATCTCGTCCCACGGGCTTTCGCCCGAGGCTATTGCCAATCGCCGCGGCGCGGCTCGTCGAGGAAAACGATGAGCAGAGCGGGTGTCAGGAATCGGGGTCAGCGGCGCCCATCCCAAGTCTCGGCCCAAGCATCCGGAACGTCCCGTGGCCGGCCCAAGGTTTGCCCGCCGAAGGCGGGCTTGCGTGCGCCTGCGCGAGCGGGTAGCATGCGCGCATGCTGGAGTTCTTGGCGAATGCCGGGGCCGCGTTTATCCCGCTGTTCCTGGCCGTCGATCCGGTCGGGACGATGCCGATATTCCTCTCCCTGGCCGAGGAGTTCCCGATCCCCGAACGGCGCGCGATCATTCGCCACTCGATGCTGACGGCGGTGCCGCTGTCGATCGGCTTCGTGCTGGTGGGCAACGCGATGTTCAGCGTCCTCGGCATCCAGGACAACGACTTCTTCATCGCGGGCGGGGCGATCCTGTTCGTCATCGCTCTGCAGGACATCGGCGGGTTCAGGAAGGCGCCGACTGCCTCGTTGGGCCGGTTCGTCGGCGTTGTCCCGCTCGGCACGCCGCTGATCGCCGGGCCGGCGACGCTCGCGGCCGCGCTCGCGATGCTCAAGCGCCACGGGATGGGCCCTACGCTCGCCGCCCTCGTCGCCAACCTCGTGCTGTTATGGATCGCCCTCCGGTTCGCCGAGCCGATCTCGCGCGCGCTCGGCACGGCCGGCCTGCGCGCGATCTCCAAGCTCATCATGCTCCTGCTCGCCGCGCTCGCCGTGATGCTCATCCGCGAGGGCGTCGCCGAGATCATCGCCGGCGGGTGAGGAAAAGGAGGATCAGACAGGATCAACAGGATTGACAGGATTCCTCTTGATCCTGTCAATCCTGTTGATCCTGTCTAAGAAACTCCTCTCGATATGGGACGGGTCACTTGCTGCTGACGGCGAGGCCCTCGATGACGGCGTGGGGGAAGCGGCCGGTGTAGTCGAGGTCCGAGCTGAGCTGGACGTTGCCTGCCAGCAGCTCGTAGAGGTTGCCGGCGATCATGGTGTCCTTGACGCGGCCGACGATCTCGCCGTTCTTGATCCGGAAGCCCAACCCGACGTTGGCCGAGACGTCGCCGTTCATGATGTTGCTCTGGCCGAAGCCGATCAGGTCGCGGATGAATAACCCGTCGTCGATGCTCTTGAGCAGCTCGGCGCTCGGCTGCGTGCCGGGCTGCACGACGAGGTTGTTGGGCCAGCAGCCGGGGTTGCCGGTCGGCTCGGTCTTGGCGAGGCCGGCGGTGTCGAGGTCATAGAGGAAGCGCTGGAGCACGCCGTTCTCGAACAGCGTCTGGCGCCGGGTTGGGATTCCGTCGTCGTCGATCGAGCGGGCGCCCGGCGCGAACGGCTGATGCGGGTCGTCGATGAGCGTGAGCGTCGGGGCAAGCACCTGCTGGCCGAGCCGATCACGCAGGGGCGACTCGCCTTTGGCGACGTTGCGGCCGCTGATGCCCAAGGTGACCGGCCACAGGAACATACTGAGCATGTCGGGCGGCAGGTAAGCCTTGACGCGTCCCGACGGCGACTCGACGATTGTCTCGGCGCGCCGCAGGTCCTCGAGGATGCGCTCGGCGAGGGCCTCGACGTCGTAGGTGTCGTTCAGGTCGCCCCAGCTCCGTTCGTCGTACGCCAGCACCATGTCTGTGCCGCGCGTTTCCTGGGCGAAGAGACCAAGACTCCACGTGGTTCGCTCGTGCGAGTGGCACGCGCCGCCGGTTGTGACCAGGAGCGATTCGCCGGCGGTCCGGTCGCCGCCGCAGCGGATGTAGAGGTCTGAGCCGTAGGCCTTGACCAGCTCGTCCATCCGCCTCGAGGCCTCGATGATCTCGTCGGCGGAGAGGGCGAGCGTGCGCTCGGAGCGGGTCTCGACGGGGGTCGTGTCGGCGGCTGCGGGATAGGCGTCGAAGTGGGCGGCGCTCCCGGCCGCCTTGGCCAGGGCGACCG
>CAZCQN010000234.1:0-3038 GCA_964500825.1 uncultured Verrucomicrobiota bacterium
CGGAGACCCGGCGCACCGACCAAGGGGTTCACTTCGGATGCCTCGAGAAGGACGCCGCGCAACTTGAGGGGGTTGCCGATGGGTCGGTGGACGCTGTGGTGATGATGTGGGCGCTGCACGAGATGGCTCGTCCGGACTGCGTGCTGGCCGAGAGCTTGCGCGTGCTGCGGCCGGCCGGCGAGGTGCTGGTGGTCGATTTCCCGAAGGACTCGCTCGCGCAGACACTCTGGGATGAAGCGTATCGCGATCCTGAAGAGATCAAGGAACTGTTGGCGGGCGCAGGCTTCGCGCGTGTTCGGGTCCGTTTGATCGCTCGGCGTCAGGTGTTGTGGGCCACCGGCGTTCGCCCGGCCTCGCGTACGGCGCGCGATCCCACGTGATGAATCGAGAGCGCGAGATGGTGCGGCGGCCTTGGCGGCCGTCCAGCGAGGTAAGCATGGGCAATCCGGCCCGGAGCAGGCGTGGCTCGCTCTGCGATTTCGCGCCGCTGGCCGACACGTATGACCGCTGGTACAGCACAGCGACCGGGCGCGCGCACGACCGTGAGCAGAAGGGCCTCGTCCGTCGATTCCTCCCGCCCGTCGAGCAGGGCAATCGGCTCCTTGACGTGGGCTGCGGCACCGGCCACTGGAGCGGCTTCTTCGCCGGCTTGGGGTTCCTTGTCACTGGAATCGACCTGTCCCCGGAAATGATCGCGGTGGCCCGATCGTCTGCTGCAACCGGCTGCCGGTTTCTGGCCGCCGATGCCCACGAGCTGCCGTTTGCCGACGGTGCGTTCGACGTCGTGACGGCCATGGTCGTGCTCGAGTTCGTTGCGGATCCCGAGTTAGCCGTCGCGGAGATGTCCCGTTGCGCCCGGTCCCCCGGCCATCTCGTTATTGGTGCGCTCAACGAGGAGAGCCCGCTGAATCGGGACCGCGTCGCCGAGCGCAAGGAGCCGTATCGGTCTGCCCACATGTTCACTGCATCCCAGCTCGGTCGGCTGCTCGCTCGCTTCGGGACGGTTCGGATGGGCCTAACGCCGGAACACGCTGAGGGCCCGAGGCCGCCGCATCCTCCCGAGCTGCGACCTGACTCGTGGGACACGGCTGGGAAAGGCGCGTTCATTGCCACGGAGGTGCGCGTGTGAAGGTCCAAGCAGAAGTCAGCCTCTACCCGCTGCGCACGCCGAGCCTGAGCGAAGCGATCAACGGATTCCTCGGCCGCGTGCGCCGTCCCGGTTTGGTCGTCGAGGTCACACCGATGAGCACGCGGATCGAAGGCGAAAGTGGCGAGCTGTTCCAAGCGCTTCGCGAGGCGTTCGATGCGGTCGCTGCCGGCCGCGACGTGGTGCTCACGTTGACGGTGTCGAACGCCTGCCCCTCCGGCCAGCAATAGCGCGTGCTTCTAGCACGCCCGTGGCGAAAAGGGGCGAACGCGGAAGCGCCTCGACGGCAGGGCACAAAAAAGCGCGCCCGGGAGGACTCGAACCTCCAACCTCCGGATTCGTAGTCCGTGACTCTATCCAATTGAGCTACGGGCGCGTGGCTGTTGCTGCGCGGCCGTCGCTTCGCGACGCCTTGGCAGTTTGGCCAAGCCAAACTGCGGGCTAAGCGACGCGTTGGCAGTCTGGCGGGGCCGAACTGCAGCGCGTCGTGGTGCTGCAGCCTGCCCAATCGGGCCAGCGGCCCGATGCCGCGTGCGGCATCGCCAACGTCTTGAGCGCGAGAACGCTGAAGACGCAGCCCCGTCTACACCGATATACTCTATACGGTCAAGCCGATCACGCGCAACTGCTTTTCCGCCCCGCGCCTGGAACAGCATTGACATGCGAGCGTCGCCGCGAAAGAATGCCGATCGGGCTGCCGGGTAGACCGGTTGCCGGCTTCGACGACGGCCAGGGGCGCGTCCCGCGAGGCGACCACTCCGACACGCCGAGGAGGCCCTGCGATGCTGTATCAGAACGTGCCACCCCGATCGGGTCCGAGTACCGCACTCTACGTACTGGGTGCGCTCGTGATCGTCGCCGGGCTCGTGCTGGGCGGGATGCAGTGCCGGAAGGAGTTCTCGACCCTCAACGAGTGGCTGACCTATGTCACCGTGCCGGGCACCGAGACGATCACACTGTCCGAAGCTGCCAAGTACACCATCTACCACGAGCACGAGACGATCAGAGACGGTAAGCCGTACTCGACCACCGGTGCCGACCCTCGCGCGCTCGATTATGTCCTGACGAACAAGGCGACCGGCGAGCCGGTGTCGCTTTCTGTTCCGTCGACGAATGAGACGTACACGCTCATGCAGCAGAAGGGCGTGGCGATTATGGTGTTCACGATCGCGGAGCCCGGCGACTACGAGCTGTCGGCCACGTATCCGGACGGGCGGACGGAGCCCACGCTCGTGCTCTCGGTCGGCCAGGGCATTGTGAAGCGCACCTTGAACTGGATCATGAAGTCGCTTGCAATCGTCGGCGGGGGCATTCTCGTTGGGCTTCTGATCATTATTCTCACCGCCGCCGGCCGGAACCGCGCGCGGCGAGCTGCGTACACCGCCTCTGCGGGGCCACCGGGCACCACGTTCCCTCCGCCACCGCCCGCGCCGCCGCCGCCGCCACCGGGAACAGGGGTCCAGTAGCTGCGGCCGGGCCGCGACGAGATGACGACCCGATACGGGATGCACTGGAGGCAGGAGAGATGGTGACCGCATTCATATTAATCAAGGCGCAGCGCGAGAGAATCGCCTCGGCCTCCCAGGCGGTCCTCAACCTCGACGGCGTGGCCGAGGTCTACAGCGTCGCCGGTGAGTACGACCTCGTCGCCGTCGCGCGCGTACGCGAGAACGACGAGCTTGCCAAGCTGGTGACTGAGGACATGATCGCCGTCGAGGGCATCGCCGACACCACCACCCTGATCGCCTTCCGCCAGTACAGCGAGTACGACCTTGAGCGGATGTTCAGCCTCGGCGCGGAGTAGGCGTCTGCCCGAGGGCCGGTAGGGGAGTCGCGGCGTCAGCGGATCGTGTAGACGATCGTGACGACGGCCGTGATCTTCTTCTCGACC
>CAZCQN010000235.1:0-3034 GCA_964500825.1 uncultured Verrucomicrobiota bacterium
CGCTCGCGCCGGGCGACACGCGGCACGACGCGCTGCTCGAGCGCATCCGGGACGCCGCCTCGCGCGCCGCCGAGCTCACGAGCCAGCTCCTCGCCTACAGCCACGGCGGCCGAACCGTACGCCAGCCCGTGTCGCTCAACCAGGTGGCGAGCGACACGCTCGCACTGATCAAGGGCTGCATCCCCAAGAGCATCCGTGTGATCACCGAGCTCGTGCCCGACCTCCCGACGGCGCAAGGCGACCCGCACCAGTTGATGCAGGCGACCCTCCAGGTGCTCCTCAACGCGGTCGAGGCGATGCCCGGCGGCGGCGACCTCGTCGTTGCGACCGACATCTTCACGGCGCGCGACGAGACCGATCCCGACCGGCCCGAGGTCCGCCCCGGCCACTACGTGCGGCTTATCGTTCTCGACGCCGGCGGCGGGATGGACGAGGCGACGCTGCGCCACGTGTGCGAGCCGTTTTTCTCGACGCGCAGCGTCGGCCGCGGCCTCGGCATGGCGGCCACGCGCGGCGTGATCACGCACCACAACGGCTTTCTGACGCTTTCCTCCTCCCCCGGCGAGGGCACGGAAGTCGAAGTCCTTTTGCCAACGGCCGAGCTTTCTCTGCAACGGGAAGAAGGGACCTAGAACCGAGCTTTCGTCGGGGATTGTTCCCCCTCAACCCCAGGGCGCGGGGCCTCCAGCCCCGCGCTTTTTTCTTGTTTCCTGCGAAGAACGCGAACCGACCGGCCCTGCCTAGTGCTGTCGATTCGCCCACACACAGGCTCTGTTGGCGCTGGGGAATACGTATGGTGTCCCCCGATTACCCCGATTATGCTCAGCGCGATCGCCGTGGCGGAGTGGACTCGCCCGAGATCAGGTGCACCAGGGCTGCTATTGGCGCAAGCGGCAGAAGAACCCGGACACAATCTGCCCGGAGGGGAAGCGGGGAGGGCGACTGTCGGCAGAGGCATCAGATCCGGTTCTGTGCCCTCATCTCACGCAGTAGGTTCATGTAGTCTGTGCCAGTCATGGTGCAGTCCACCAGGCGAGTGAAGTCGTCGCGTGACAGCTTCAGCTGGTCTCTGATTGCATTCTGGGTGCCAGGTGTGAGATCGCCGCGCCCTTTGGGTACTGTGACATTGAACACGCGCTTGCCGTCCAGCACAACCGGCCCAGTCTGCTCAGAACCTGACCTGAACCTGACACCCGCCTTCTTGCTGACCGCCCTGGCCACACGAGCTTTGTCATGCCTCTTCGGCATTTGGGTATCAGACCTTGACTGCGGTTCGTGTGATCCTCTTGCTGAGGATCCGCTTCCACATTCGGGGCAGTTTCCCCAATACAGCATCATCGAGACCTGACAGCTCTTCAAACAGGTCGATGACGCGGTTCTTGATGGCCATGATCGCCTCACCCTCAGTGGGCGCAGATGCCCAGACTCCGAGCTCAGGGATCTTGGAGATGATCTCCTCGTCATAGCACTCGACTTCGACTTGGAGAGGTCCGACGAGCTCTAGTGCTTCTGAGCCCAGATCATGGATGGGGATGGAGCGCACATAGCGAGGCGTCTCTTCACACCCCTCCTTGGCCTCCCCGACACGCGACAGGACTTCACCCAGAAAATCGCGGAAGAGCCCCTCGATGAACTCCTTCTCTGCACGCGCCGGAATGACAGACAGACCTGGGACCTTCCCCAGCTTCACCAGGGAGGGCGACGTGCCCGTAGAGAGGTCAGAACAACGCCTATGCCCCTCCGTTACTGAACGCTCCCCCTCCTCGTCCAGCAACGACCACTGGGAGTCGGCCCGCTGTCTTGGACGCGAGTAAGGAATGCGACTATATCTGCTTCCTTCTTCGCTTTTCATCGCTAATCCCCGCCTCTTCCAGTAGATCAAGCATGCCGTGTGTATGCTCCAGAAGCTGAACAGGCCATCTCGCAGTGATCTTCACGGATCGAATCATCCGTATGGTCGCGTCAACGTGCTGACCGTCACTCCAGTCAAGTATGACGTGGTCGGGATCCTTCCTTCTCTTGTGGATCAGCACCTTCAGGCCAGCGATCGAGAAGGGGCCGAGCTTTGCGGAGAACGCGCGAGAGGTGGCGGACATGCCACCTCGGAAGTAGTACGCCAGATCCAGCTTCTTGGGCCCCAGGCTCGCCAGTCCGTGAAGGATCGCTGCAACATCATCATCGCATTCTGACTCCGGCGTCGGTCCGCTACTGGCCTCATAGCGAAAGTGGACGAAGCCTCGCGTGCAGTGTTCGATCCGTACGCGCTCGAGCATCGTGGACTGGTCGTCGATCTTGACGTACGACCTGGCAGCAAGCATGTACTGGTGGAATCTATCTGGGCTCTCGTGCTCGTGGAGGTAGCCTTCGCCGCCAAGCTCTGCAGCGATTTCCTTGACCAATGCACGCTTCATCTGGAATTTCCCAAGGGCGGCCAACCCGACCGTCTTGATTGGGGTGAGATCTGGTCTGGCGATCTGACTCATGGTATGGCGCGTCATCCAAGTGTGTCCGGCATCGAGAACCAGGGGATGAGTGAAACCGTCAGGTCGATGCTCGGTCAGTCTGTCTATGACCCCAGTGCCCTTCTACTTTACATGTCCGTGAGTCTCGGTGCAAGACCCTTGCCAGACTTGGCTGCCGGAATGGGCCGCTGACCTAACACGGCAGCCGAGTCGAGGGTCGTCCCCACCAGCACAACCCCTGACGGCAGCCGGAACTCACTCCTCATCAGGCTTGACCGGCAGGATCTCATCCGCCGCCCTTCGCCACTTTCGCGCTGCCAGACTTCGGGATCCCACATCACTTGGGGCGAGCCCCAGACCTGCCGTATGGGGTCCCAGACCCGGTGTCTGGGGGCCGCGCACCCGGTGTACGCGGCCCCTACATCACCTGTGTGCGGCGCCTATACGAGTTTCGTGCCTTCGGCCGGGTTAGTAACGGACGGGGCTGGCTCGGCTTGCTCTGGTTCAGAGGGCTCTACTGGTTTCGCCTTGCGTGGCCGGCGTGTTGTCTTCTTCTGGTCGGGGAATTCTAT
>CAZCQN010000236.1:0-3007 GCA_964500825.1 uncultured Verrucomicrobiota bacterium
CGGGCCGGTAGCTCAGGTGGTAGAGCAACGGACTTTTAATCCGTTGGCCGTGGGTTCGAGTCCCACCCGGCTCACTTCCCACCGAAACCATCACGGGCCAGGCGGCCTGAACACCATGAACACACCCAACCACAACGACAGCTATGGACAGCACCCCTCCGTCGTGCCGCATTGACAGGTGGCAGGTGCATGTGGGATAATAGATGTGGAGGTAAGGTCAGCCGGTTGCCCGACCGGGGATTCCTGCCGATACAGGTACCTGGAACGGCGACGGCTCCTGCCGGCGAGCATTGTGGTAACCATCTCGGAGTCAACGTTTGCAGCACGGGATGAGGTTCAGAGTTCAGGCGGTCGCACTGGTGTCGGCCCTTCTGGTTGCCGGGGTGTGTCTGGCTTCGGAACCTGCGCCGCGCGTGCGACTTAAGGCGGCGACGATCGACACCGCCAAGCCAACACCCCCCGAAGCCGTTCCCCAGCAAGCACTTCCTACCGGCACACGCTACCTCATCATCCAGGCCAGGCAGGAAAGGGCCCAGGAGCTCCTGGCGGAGGTAAAGGCGAGTGGCGCGAAGGTCATCTCGTACGTGCCGGACAACGCCTTCCTCGTTGAGGCCGCACCGGAGCAAGTTGAGGCCCTTCAGCGCCTCAAGGCCGCTCGTTGGACGGGTCGGTACCGGCCCGAGTACAAGGTTTCGCCGAGGCTCACAGCGGACCTGAGAGACGGCCGCCCGCCCGATGGGGTCACGATCCTGGTTTTCGCCGGCGCGGATGTGAGGGGCGTCCTGGCCGCACTGGCCAGTGAGGGGATCAGGCCCGAGGGGTTGTCGTCCGGGCGCAGGTTCCACTATCTGACCGTGCCTTGGCAGCCGCGCCTCCGGCTCGACCGCATCGCGGCCATCGAGCCGGTCGCCTGGATCGAGGCGCGCCGGCCGCTCGAGCTTGTGCAGGCGCCCGTGCCCAGCATCACGGGTGACGTGCCGGCCGACATCATGAACCTCGAGGAGGTGTGGGACGAGGGGATCGACGGCACGGGCCAGGTCGTCGGCGTGTGCGATACCGGCCTCGACATCGGGATCAACGGCCCGCCGCTGCACGACGATTTCGAGGGGCGGCTTGCCGCCGCGTTCCCGCTCGGCCGGCCCGGCGACTGGAGCGACGACCACGGCCACGGCACGCACGTGGCCGGCACGGCGGTCGGCGACGGGACGATGTCGGCGGGCCTGTTGCGGGGCGCGGCGTACGCGGCCGAGCTCGTGATGCAGTCGGCGTACGTCGACGAGAACGATCCCATCGGCGGCGTGCCCTTGAACCTGTACACGCTCTTCGACCAGGCCTACCTCGCCGGTGCGCGCATCCACAGCAATAGCTGGGGCGCGCCCGACCACGGACTCTATTCGTCCTATTCCGAGCAGCTCGACCAGTTCATGTGGGACCACCCGGACATGCTCATCGTCTTCGCCGCCGGCAACGACGGCGTGGACACCGATAATGACGGCGTCATCGACGACGATTCGCTCTACTCGCCCGCGTCCGCGAAGAACTGCCTGGCCGTCGGCGCGTCCGAGAACGTCAGGAGCTCGGGCGGGCTGTCGGACTACACGTGGGGGCTGTTCGGCTTTCTCGATGGCAAGTGGCAGGCCGAGCCGCTCTACAGCGACTACATCTCCGACAACGAGAACGGCCTGGCCGCCTTCAGCAGCCACGGGCCGTGCGACGACGGCCGCATCAAGCCCGACGTGGTTGCGCCGGGCACCGACATCATCTCGTGCCGGACGCAGGACCCGATCGGCTACGGGCTCGCCGACTACAACGCGTGGGCCGTGTACGACAATTACTACGTCTACATGGGCGGCACGAGCATGGCGGCGCCTGCCGCAGCCGGCACCGCGGCGCTCGTGCGCCAGTATCTCGTCGAGGAAGCCAGCATCGCCAACCCGAGCGCGGCGCTGCTCAAGGCCGTGCTCATCAACGGCGCGTTCGACATGGTGCCCGGCCAGTACGGCACGGGCCCGGCGCAGGAAATCGGCACTCGCCCGAACAACGCCGAGGGGTGGGGGAGGATCGACGCGTACGCGTCGTTTTTTGCGCCGCCGGGCACGGATATCGCCTTCACCGACGCGCAGCCGGGCCTAAGCACGGGCGAAGACGTTGAGTACGAGTTCATCGTCGGCGATCCCGGCGTCTCGTTCCGAGCGACGCTCACCTACACTGACTACCCCGGCAACCCGGCCGCCGAGGTGCAGCTCGTCAACGACCTCGACATGGTGGTGATCGACGGCGCGGGCGTCACGCACTATCCCAACCGCCTCGCCGGGCCCGACCGGACCAACAACGTCGAAATGATCGAGCTCAGCGCGCCCGACGTCGGCGTCTACCGGGTGCGCGTGAGCGCGCACAATACGCCGTTCGGGCCCCAGCCGTATGCGCTCGTCGTCTCGCACGGGAAGCCGAGCGGCGTCGGCCACGTCGTCCTGGGCAAAGAAGCGTATGGCGACGCCGACACGACGGCGACGGTCACCGTCATGGACGAGGACCTCGCGGGCGCAGGCACGCAAGACGTGACGATCTCGTCGACGAGCGATCCCACCGGCGAGGTCGTCACCCTCGGCGAGACAATGCCCGGTTCGGCCGTCTTCGTCGGCCAGGTCGGGCTGACGCAATCGAGCCCCGGCAGCGGCGAGATCCAGATCGCGCACGGCAACGTGATCACCGCCCTCTACCACGACGCTGACCACGGCGGCTCGGCCGAGGACGTGAGCGACACGGCGAGCGTGGACCTGGTCTATCCGACGATCAGCAACGTGGCCGTCGCCCTTGTCGAGGCCGACCGCGCCGTCATCGGCTGGAGCACGTCCGAGGCCTGCAGCGGCATTGTCTATTACGGCACGTCGCCATCGCTGGGCAACGAGGCGTCAGACGCTGCATTTGTGACATCGCGCACGATCGAGCTTGCCGGCCTCGAGCCGAACACGCGCTACTACTTCGCCGTCGAGTCCGCCGATCCGGC
>CAZCQN010000237.1:0-2965 GCA_964500825.1 uncultured Verrucomicrobiota bacterium
CGCGTTGCTTTCCGCGTCTCGTCGAGAACCTGCTCGCTATACCTTCACGAAGACGATCTGCTCGCCCTCGAGCTCGGCGCGGATGTGGTCGCCGTCGGCAAAGTCGCCCTCGAGCAGGCGCATGGCGAGCGGGTCCACCACGTCGCGCTGGATCACGCGCTTGAGCGGCCGCGCGCCGTAGACCGGGTCGAAGCCGCGCTTGGCGAGCTCGGCCTTCACCGCGTCGGCGAACTCGATCGTCATGTGCCGGTCGGCGACGAGCTTCGTGAGGCGCGCGAGCTGGATCTCGACGATCTCGACCAGGTGCTCTTCCGTGAGGCCGTGGAAGATCACCACGTCGTCGACCCGGTTGAGGAACTCGGGCCTGAACTGCGCCCGCAGCGCGTTGAGCACCTTGTCGCGCAAATCGACGCTCACGCCGGCCGCTGTTTTCACGCCGCCCGACGGCGTCCAGAGGCCGGCGCCGTTGCCGCGTTCGGCGGCTTCCACGAAATGCTGGCTGCCGATGTTGCTCGTCATGATGACGACGGTGTTCTTGAAATCGACCGTGCGGCCCTGGCCGTCGGTGAGCCGGCCGTCGTCGAGGATCTGCAGCAGCACGTTGAACACGTCCTGGTGTGCCTTCTCGATCTCGTCGAAGAGCAGGACGCAGTAGCCGCGCCGCCGCACCCGCTCGGTCAGTTGCCCGCCCTCGTCGTAGCCGACGTAGCCGGGCGGCGCGCCGATCAGGCGCGAGACCGTGTGCCGCTCCATGTACTCGCTCATGTCGAGCCGGACCAACGCGTTCTCGTCGTCAAACAGGTACTCGGCGAGCGCGCGCGCGAGCTCCGTCTTGCCGACGCCCGTCGGGCCGAGGAAGATAAACGAGCCGATTGGCCGGTTCGGGTCCTGTAGGCCCGTGCGCGAGCGCCGCACGGCGTTCGAGACGGCCACGATCGCCTCGTCCTGGCCGACCACGCGCCGGTGGAGCTCCTCTTCCATGCGCATCAGCTTCTGCATCTCGCCCTGCATCATGCGGCTCACCGGGATGCCGGTCCATTGCGAGACGATCCCGGCCACGTCCTCCTCGTCGATCGAGTCCTTGAGCAGCGCGCCTTCGTCCTGGACTTCTTGGAGCCTCGCCTCGGCCTCGCGCAGCTTCTTGTCGAGCGCGGGGATCTCGCCGTAGCGGAGCGCGGCCGCGCGGTTCAGGTCGCCGTCGCGTTCGGCCTTCTGCTCGTCGAAGCGGGCCTGCTCGAGCTGCTCCTTGAGCTCTTTGCTCGCCTTGATCAGCTCCTTCTCGTGCTGCCAGCGCACCTTGAGCCGGTTGCTCTGCTCGCCCAGCTCGCCCAGCTCGGCGTCGATCTTCTCCCGGCGCTCGACGGCCGTCTTGGCGTGTTCCTTCTTGAGCGCCTCGCGCTCGATCTGCAGTTGCACGATGCGGCGCTCGATCTCGTCGATCTCGGTCGGCATGCTGTCGAGCTCGATGCGCAGCCGCGCGGCCGCCTCGTCGATCAGGTCCACCGCCTTGTCGGGCAGGAAGCGGTCCGAGATGTAGCGGTCCGACAGCGTCGCCGCCGCGATGATCGCGCTATCGGTGATGCGCACACCCTCGTGGTGCGTCTCGTACCGCTCCTTGAGACCGCGCAAAATGGCGATCGTGTCCTCGACACTCGGCTGGTCGACGTAGACCTGCTGGAAGCGGCGCTCGAGCGCGGCGTCCTTCTCGATGTGCTTGCGGTACTCGTTGAGCGTCGTCGCGCCGATGCAGCGCAGCTCGCCGCGCGCCAGCGGTGGCTTGAGCATGTTCGAGGCGTCCACCGCGCCCTCGGCCGCGCCCGCGCCGACGACCGTGTGCAGCTCGTCGATGAACAGCACGATCCGGCCCGCGGCCGCCTCGACCTCCTTGAGGAACGCTTTCAGACGATCCTCGAACTCGCCCCGGTACTTGGCGCCGGCAATGAGCGAGCCGATGTCGAGCGCGACGATCTCCTTGTCGCGCAGCGAATCGGGCACGTCGCCGTCGACGATGCGCCGCGCGAGCCCCTCGACGATGGCCGTCTTGCCCACGCCCGGCTCGCCGATGAGCACCGGGTTGTTCTTCTTACGCCGGCTCAGGATCTGGATCACGCGCCGGATCTCGTCGTCGCGACCGATCACCGGGTCGAGCTTCCCCGTACGCGCCAGGTCCGTCAGGTTGCGACTGTAGCGCTCGATCGCCTGGTACTTGGCCTCCGCGTTCGGGTCGGTCACCCGCTGGCCGGCGCGGATATCCTGCAGCACGCGCAGCAGCGCGTCGCGCGTGACGCCGAACGCGCGGAGCAGCTCGCCGGCGGCGTCCTTCGACTGCGCGATCGCCAGCAGCACGTGCTCGGTGCTGACGTACTCGTCGTGCAGGCCGTCGGCCTCGCGCTGGGCCTGGTTGAAGACCTCCTTGAGCGCTGGTGCGAGGTAGGCGCCGCTGTCGGCGCCGCCGGTCACCTTCGGCAACTTCTCAAGGTCCTTCTCGAGGCCGCTGCGCACCATGCCGGGCTCCACACCGATCTTCTTGAAGATCGGCGCGACGATACCCTCTTCCTGGTCGAGCAGCGCTGCGAGCAGGTGGCCCACCTCGATCTGCTGCTGGTTGCCCTGCTCGGCCAAGTGCTGGGCGCGTTGGACTGCTTCCTGGGCTTTCAGTGTGAACTTATCGAATCGCATCGCCCGCTTCCTCCTTCCGTGATCATACCGCCGTCGCAACTCGCAGACAACGTGCCATGCGATTCTCAAGTGCGGAGAAAGGCCGGACTGTGACGGCGACCACGCAACTACCCTGCCTAGAGCGAGTTAGCTTCTCACAGATCCAATGGCTGACGTGGCGTCTCCCGCACCCGGCCTCCGGTATATGTGACAATACGGCGCGCCTGGGCGGCTGCGCGCCACCCTGTCGCACTAGCCCGCATTTCTCACAACGCATGCGCGTGGTGGCGTCCCGTGTGAGCCGCGT
>CAZCQN010000238.1:0-2943 GCA_964500825.1 uncultured Verrucomicrobiota bacterium
GCCTGCTCGTCCTTACGGACGGGCGGATGGGGACGGACGCGCTCGTGACCTAGCCCGCAGCCCTCGAGAGCAAGTCCAACCCACCGCCCGAAAGGCGGTGGGTTTTTTTGTTGGGCGCGTTCTCGGGGATTTCGGGCGGCGAGCGTAAGGCGGCAGGCCATTTGCTATACTGGCGGCTGTTGCGGAGCAAGCGGACTTGCCACGCAAGTCCGACGCTTATGCGACGCCTCCGCGTCGCACGGCTGCCCGAAACGCGCGGCAAGGCTTCGCCTTGCCGGCCGTCTCGGCCGCGACGGATGCAGCAGATTATGAAAGGGACCGAGCCATGAAGGGCGCAGAACTGGTCATCGACTGCCTCGTGAAGGAAGGCGTGGACGTCATCTTCGGCTTCCCCGGCGGGTCCGTGCTCGACATTTTCGACCTGATCAACCGCTCCGATCTGAAGCTCGTGCTCGTGCGCCACGAGCAAGGGGCCGCGCACATGGCCGACGCCTATGCGCGCTCGACCGGCAAGGTGGGCGTCTGCATCGCCACGAGCGGGCCCGGCGCAACGAACCTCGTGACCGGGATCGCCACGGCCTACATGGACTCGATCCCGATCGTGGCGCTCACGGGCCAGGTGCCGACCCCGATGATCGGCAACGACGCGTTCCAGGAAGCGGACGTCACCGGGATCACGCGGCCGATCACGAAGCACAACTACCTGGTCAAGACGGCCGATGAGCTGCCGTCGGTGATCAAGGAGGCGTTCTACATCGCGCGCTCGGGCCGGCCGGGGCCGGTCGTGATCGACATCCCGAAGGACGTGCAGAAGGCGGAGTCGTCGAAGCGCTACCCCGAGAAGCACGAGCTGCCCGGCTACAAGCCGACGATCGAAGGCCACGTGCGCCAGATCCGCAAGGTGGCCGCGGCGGTCAAGGAGGCGAAGCGGCCGCTTGTGTACGCCGGCGGCGGCATCCTGCTGAGCGGCGCCTGGGACGAGCTGCGGGCGTTCATCCGGAAGACGGGCATCCCGGTCACGACGACGCTGATGGGCCTCGGCGCGGTCGACGAGACCCACCCGCTGTCGCTCAAGATGCTCGGCATGCACGGCACGAAGTACGCCAACATGGCCGTGTGCGAGGCGGACCTGGTCATCGCGATCGGCGCGCGTTTCGACGACCGGGTCACGGGCCGGCTCGACCAGTTCGCCGCCCACGCGCGATTCATTCACATCGACATCGACCCGTCGTCGATCTCGAAGAACATCAAGGTAGACATCCCCGTCGTGGGCGACTGCAAGCACGTGCTCGAGAAGCTCAACGAGATCGTCGAGCCGGGCGACTACGCCGACTGGGTCAAGACAGTGACCGCGTGGAAGGAGCAGTACCCGCTGCGCTACACGCAGGAGGCGGACGGGCCGGTCAAGCCGCAGTACGTGATTGAGCAGGTCTGCGACGCGGTCAACGGCAACGCGATCGTCACGACCGACGTCGGCCAGCACCAGATGTGGGCGGCGCAGTTCTTCACGCACCGCTACCCGCGTTCGTTCTGCTCGTCGGGCGGGCTCGGCACGATGGGGTACGGGTTCCCGGCGGCGATCGGCGCGCAGTTCGGCAATCCGGACAAGAGAGTCGTCTGCTTCGCCGGCGACGGCAGCATCCAGATGAACGTGCAGGAGCTCGCCACGGCCGTCGATCACAAGCTGCCGCTCCTCGTGTGCATTCTCGACAACCGCTACCTCGGCATGGTGCGCCAGTGGCAGCGGCTGTTTTACGGGCGCAACTACTCGCACACGTGCCTGGCCGAGACCGCGGACCGCTCCGGCGAGCCGCGCATGGCCCCGACGCAGAAAGAAGCAGCGCCGACGTATCATCCCGACTTCGTCAAGCTCGCCGAGGCGTACGGTGCCGTCGGCATGCGCGTCAGCACGCCCGGCGAGGTGCGGCCCGCCATTGACGAGGCGCTCAAGGAGACCGCGCGGCCGGTCTGGATCGATTTCCTCGTCGCCCCCGAGGAGGACGTGTGGCCGATGGTGCCGGCCGGGGCGGCCATTCACGAGATGATAGACGAGAGCTCCTACACGTTGCTGTAGACGCGAAGCGGGAGACGAGACCGATGAAGCACATAATCTCCGTGCTGGTTCAGAACAAGTTCGGCGTGCTGTCGCGCGTGGCCAACCTGTTCAGCGCGCGCGGCTTCAATATCGACAGCCTGTCGGTGGGCGAGACGCAGGACCATTCGATCTCGCGCATGACGATCGTCGTCGAGGGCGACGACCCCATCCTCGAGCAGATCAACAAGCAGCTCAACAAGCTCGTCGACGTGATCAAGGTGGTCGATTTCGAGGGCGGCGAGTTCGTCGATCGCGAGCTCGTGCTCGTGAAGATCAACGTCACCTCGCACACGCGGCCCGAGATTATGCAGGTCGTCGATATCTTCCGCGCACGGATCGTCAACGTGCGCGAGCGGCACTTCACCGTCGAGGTGACCGGCACGGAGGGTAAGATCAACGCGTTTCTCGACCTGATGCGCCCGTTCGGGATCAAGGAGCTGGCGCGCACGGGCAAAGTCGCCATCGCGCGCGCCTGAGCACGCGCGGCGCGCTTCAGCGGCGGACGGGAACACACTGCGGGTGCAAGCACGTAGAGGATGGAACAGACGGGCATGGCTACTACAACGCTCAAACAACTCCCACAGCAAACGTGGCTAACGACACAGAGGGATCGCCCGCGACAATCGACTCAACCGATCACACCAGCGCAGGAAAAACGAAAGCCGTTGTCCTACAATGTCGCATAGCCAACAATGCTGTACAAGGAGAACAAGCAGACGAAACACTCAGCTTCAAATACGACGAAATCTAGGAGACCAACAAGTTGCTCGGCTACCGTCCACTCGTTTATTTCTGGATAGCCGAGTACACTGATGGCTCCGCGTTGCCGCAGTTTGATCCAGAAACAG
>CAZCQN010000239.1:0-2902 GCA_964500825.1 uncultured Verrucomicrobiota bacterium
CCGTGGAACAAGATGCGACGCAATACCTCAGAGCCCCGTCAGGGGCGATTGAGATCGGAGCGCTTGTTTTCTCAATCGCCCCTGACGGGGCTCGGTTCGTCCTCGGCCTCCGCAGTCCACGGGCTTGCGCCCGAGGCTACTGTCAAACGCCCCTGGCGGGGCTTGGATTTGCACACCGACCCGAGATCAAGCCAATGATATTGGATGCTCGTGCTGTCGTCGCCTTGGCGGCTTTGCGCCTTTGCGTGAGGCACCGTCTTTGGTATCGTGACTGCCGGACCAGGGGATCGTTGGAGCGATGGCAGACGAGCCGATCATCGAGATCAAGACCGAGGGCGTGGACACCGACGAGGTCATGCGCCGGATCCGCGCGCGGATCGAGACAAAGCGCGCCGCCGGCGTCTACGACCGCTACAACCTGACCGGGATCACCAAGCTCGAAGTCGCCGAAGCCAAGAGCGAGGAGGACTTCCTGCGCTACTCGCTCAAGATGCTCCAGCGCACGCACGAGATCGACATCGCCGACTTCCCGATCCCGAACAAGGGCGGCCCGTTCGGCTGGCTCGAGGTGCTCGTCAAGAAGGTGCTCTGGCATCTTCTGCGGTTCTACACGTGGCGCATGTGGACCCAGCAGCGCGAGTTCAACGCGCAGGTCGTCAACACCCTCCGCGCCCTGAACCGCAAAATCGACGCGCTCAAGCGCCCGCCCGACGACGCGCCGCCAGCCGAAACCACGGACTCCGAACCCGAGAAGGCGTAGGCACCATGGCAAAGGCCGGCGCGGTTTTCCTCCTACTCGTTGCCCTCGACGTTCTATTCGGCATCGCGTCGTTCGAGGGCAGCTCGCAGCCGCGCGACGAGACGCTCCTCTACCGGTTCAAGACGGATGCGCCGACACTCGATCCCGCGCTCGCCCACGACACAACCTCGTCGACCGTGCTCCAGTGCATCGTTGACGGCCTCGTCGAGCAGGACCCGCTCACGCTCGAGGTTATACCCGAGCTCGCCGAATCGTGGGAGATCAGCGAAGACCGGACCGTCTACACCTTCCACCTGCGCCAGGGCGTCACGTTCCACAACGGGCGCGAGGTGACGGCCGAGGACTTCAAGTACTCCATGGAGCGCGTTCTCAACCCCGCCACCGCCGCCGACCAGCGCTGGGTGCTCGAGGAGATCAAGGGTGCCGATGCGTTCGACGGCAAGGCGGTCAAGCACGTCGAGGGGATCGAGGTGCTCGACGCCTACACCCTTCGGATCACGATCAAGCAGCCATACGAGCCGTTCCTTGGCCTGCTCTCGATGGAGGCCGGCTCGCCCGTGCCGCGCGAGGAGGTCGAGCGGCTCGGCGAGGACTTCGCCAGCCAGCCCACGGGCTGCGGCCCGTACAAGCTCGTCCGGTGGAAGCGCGACGCCGTGATCGTCCTCGAGCGGTTCGACGACTACTGGGGCGAGAAGCCGGAGATCAAGTACATCAAGTTCAAGGTGATCCCCGAGGATATGCTCGCGCTCGAGAAGTACTGGCGCGGCGAGTTTGACCTACTCATGGAGTTCCCGGTGAAACGTCAGCGGGAGCTGCTCGAGCGCTATCCCGACGAGGCCCAGACCTGGCCCATGCTCGGCGTCTACTACATCGCGTTCAACCACACGAAGCCGCCGTTCAAGGGCAACCTGGCGCTGCGGCAGGCGTTCAACTACGCCGTCGACAAACAGGCCATCTGCGACGTCATCATGCAGGGGGTGCCGATGCCGTCGCGCGGCGTGCTGCCGCCGGGCTTCGCTAGCTTCGAGGAGACGCTCGAGGGCTACCCGTACGACCTCGACAAGGCGAAGCGGCTGCTCGCCGAGGCCGGGTATCCGAACGGCGAGGGGTTGCCGGAGCTGACGCTCCAGTTCAACACGAGCGAGGCGCACGAGGCGATCTGCGAGGCGATCAAGAACGACCTCGCCGAGATCGGCGTGAAGGTCCGGCTCAAGAACCTCGAATGGGGCGCCCACCTCGCCTCGATCAAGGACCACGAGCCGGAGCTGTTCCGCTGCGGCTGGCTCGCCGATATCCCTTCCGAGGACAACTTCCTCCAGTTGCTCAACACGGGCCGCGAGACGAACTACAGCGGCTACTCCGACCCCGAGTACGACACGCTGTTCGAACAGGCCCGATTCTCCACGGACCCCGAGGCGCG
The DNA here is from genome assembly GCA_964500825.1 of uncultured Verrucomicrobiota bacterium. Lineage (GTDB taxonomy): Bacteria > Auribacterota > JABMQX01 > JAFGEW01 > JAFGEW01 > CAYUZG01. The sequence continues at coordinate 2,181 of CAZCQN010000239.1, forward strand.
CCGACGCCTGTACGCCGAGGTGAACCGCCTCGCCGTCGAGGACGCCACGTGGCTCTTCATCTACTGGTACCGCGACGTGATGATGGTGAAGCCGTACCTCAAGGGCTGGGTCAAGCCGGTCCAGGGCGACTTCCGGATGCCACTAAACACGCTGTACTTCAAGTCGCCACCGGGCTCGTAGCCGACCCATGGGCACTTATATCCTTCGCCGCCTCCTGCTCGCCATCCCGGTGCTGTGGGGGATCGCCACGGCCGTGTTCTTCCTCGTGTTCGCCATCCCCGGCGATCCGGCCGACATCCTGATGGGCCACCACCCGACCGAAGAGGCCCGGAAGAACATCGAAGCCAAGTACCACCTCGACAGGCCGATCCTGGTCCAGTACGGCTACTTCATGGGCCGGCTCGTGCAGCTCGATCTCGGCCGCTCCTACGCGCACAAGGCGGCTGTCAGCGCGATCCTGTTCGAGCGCGCCGGCGCCACGGTTCTGCTCGCGCTCACGTCGGTCATCATCGCCGTCATTGTCGGCATGGGGCTTGGCTGCATCGGCGCCTACAACCAAGGCTCGTGGCTCGACGGCATCGTGATGGCCATCTCGGTGCTCGGCGTCTCGGTGCCCGTGTTCTGGCTTGGGCTGATGGGCATGCTGCTGTTCTGTAAGGTGCTCGGCGTCCTGCCGTTCCCCGATCCGGAAATCACGGTCAGGCACCTGGTCCTGCCCGCG
>CAZCQN010000240.1:0-2900 GCA_964500825.1 uncultured Verrucomicrobiota bacterium
GCTTTGCAGCAGTTCGCCACCGACCACGAAGACTACATCGAGGACATGTCGCCGGTCGAGGCCGCCAGCACCATCGTCATGGACTTCTGCTATGGTGCCGTCGGCGGCTACTTGGGGGGATACGCGTATGCCACGCTTTCACAAGCCTATGTCTACTACACGGCGGCTTGGGGAGCCGCGTCAACGGCCACGGCTGGCTCAGGCCCCCCGCCGCCCCCTCGATCGCTCGGAGGCGGTCCCAGAGACGTGGGGGTCTATTTGGGTACGAGACAAGACCAGAACGTTTATGCCGGTGTCACAGACAACTTTGCGAGAAGGCAAGTCCAGTGGGGATGCCAGCTTCGTATAGATCCTATCAAAGGCGCCGAGAACCTGACACGCAGCCAGGCGCGGGCAATCGAGCAGGTTCTCATTGAACAGAATCCGCATTTCGAAAACAAGATCAACAGCATTGCACCGAGCAATCCCATTTACAATGATGCGGTTCAGTGGGGACGGGATATGCTGAACTGGCTCTCAGGAGGCGGCGGAGGTTGACATGGTCATCACGAACATGAAAGTGCTGAAGAAGTCGCGCAAGCGGCCGCGACCGGGAGACATCTTCGCGTTCCAAGTCGAGGAGGGGCTTTTTCGCTTCGGCAGGGTCATCCGCGTGGATGCTAGAATCGGCCCAATGGAAGATTGCGTGCTCCTGTACATCTACAGGGCTTCAAGCGTGGAGAAGAACCGCATCCCCGAGTTAGGCAAGGACGACCTCCTCGTCCCGCCGGTCATGACCAACTTCCTGGCCTGGTCAAAGGGGTACTTCGAGATCGTTGAGCACCGGCCCCTGGTCCAGGAAGACGTCTTTCCCGTGCATTGCTTCTGGAGTTGCGCTAACCAGAGACACTACGACGACAATAACAACGAGTTGCCGCGTCGATCTGAACCGTGTGGTTTCTATGGCTTGGCCGGATACGGCGCCATCGATGACGAGGTAAGCAACGCCTTGGGGATCCCCCTGGCGCCCGAGCACAACGAGCCGGAAGTCCTCGAAGGCGGCATGACCATCACTATGGATGCGACCGACCTGGCACAAACAGGCATCAAGGGGAGAGATCAGATCGAGGATGCGCTGGACAAGGTGCTATCGGCGTGCAAACTCGGTGAGGTCACGGGCGGCGGCCGAGGCGTACACCACGCAGACATCGAGGTGCTGGCCGCCGACGAGACGAAGTTCTCGGAAGCGCTTGACGTAGTCAAGAACACGTTGCGCGACCTACGCTTACCGAGAAGCACGCGCATATACCTCCCCGGCGAGCAGGTGCACAACCTCTACGATTGAGCACGCAGCGGCAAAGAGAATGGCGCCGACCAGCGGGTCCAGGTCATGCTGAACTGGCTTTCGGGAGGCGGCGGAGGTTGACATGGTCGTCACGAACATGAGGGTGCTGAAGAAGTCGCGCAAGCGGGCCCGACCGGGAGATGTCTTTGCACTCCAAGTCGAAGAAGGTCGGTTTCTGTTCGGACGCGTGATGCGGTTGGAGGCCAGAATTGGGTTCTTCGACTTCCAGTCTCAGACAACTCAGTTCTGGAACTGCGTTTTGATTTACATCTACACGGCGACGAGCAGCGACAAGCACAATACCCCAGAGTTGAACAAGGAGCGCTTGCTCGTCCCGCCCATGATGACAAACCTCCTGCCGTGGTCTAAGGGGTACTTCGAGACCGTTGAGCACCGGCCCCTGCGCCAGGAGGACTCTCTGCCCGTGCACTGCTTCTGGGACGCCTTCTGCCAATGCTACTACGACGACAACGGCAACCGCTTGCCGGGTCGATCCGAACCGTGTGGTGTTTACGCTCTGAAGAGCTACCGCACAATCGATGATGCGGTCAGCGAAGCTCTTGGCATCCCGCTGGCGCCCGAAGACGAGCACGTTCCGAACGTTCTCGAAGGCGGGATGACGATTGCCATGAGTGCGACGGACCTGGCAGAACGCGGGATTACGGGACGAGATCGAATCGAGGACGCGCTCGACAAGGCGCTGTCGGCGTGCAAACTCGGCGAGGTCACCGGCGGCGGCCGGAGCGTGAACCACGCAAACATCGAGGTGCTGGCCGCCGACGAGACCAAGGTCTCCGAAGCGCTTGCAGTCGTCAAGAGCACGCTGCGCGATCTTCGCCTGCCGAAGAGCACGCGCATCTACCTGCCCGGCGAGCAAGTGCACAACCTCTACGACTGAAGACATAGCCGTTCCCGCCCAACCGCGGGCTGCAAGACGCCGTCGACGCCGACGTGCGCGGCCGCTTCTTCATCGCCCGCAACGTCCCGCTCAGCAGCGGCACCAACTCGCTCGAAGCCGCCACCTCGGCCACCACCCTCGCCGGCAACAGCCCGTCGTCGGACACCGTGACGGACGTCGCCCTCGACACATCGCTGAACGTCTCATACACCTACAACGCCAACGGTGACCTCATCCTCAAGTCCGAAGAAGGCGGCTCCGTCCTCTGGACCTACAGCTACACCGTCGACGGCTGGCTGACGAAAGTGGAGGGTCCCAACAGTTTCGCTGAAGATTACTGGTATGACCCGATCGGGCGCAAATACAAGATCGAAACTACGGAGGGCACGGAGAGCACGGAGCGGTACTTCGTCTACGACGGTGGCTCCATCCTCCTCGAGCTGGACGAGAGCGAAGAACTTGCCAAGGAACACGTGCGCGGCTCGTCGTTGGGCGGCGGCATCGGCGGCCTGCTCTATACCCGAAGTGCCGACGGCTCAGTCGGTTACTTCCACTACCACGGCGCGTCTTCGCCTGCGGCGAAGCCGTGAGGCAACGTCGTCAGCGTCACCAATGCCGCCCGCGAAGAAATCGCTTACTACGAATACGACGCGTGGGGTAATGTACTGACCTCCTGCG
>CAZCQN010000241.1:0-1136 GCA_964500825.1 uncultured Verrucomicrobiota bacterium
AGGACGCACGCGTCCTCAAGCACGTTAGAAGGAGCTTTCTCTTTGACAGGATCAACAGGATTGACAGGATTTTTCCTGATCCTGTAAATCCTGTAAATCCTGTCAAAAATTCCTCGCACGCTGGCGATGGTCGATGAAGGAGGAGCTGGAGACATGGCGAAGATGTACTACGACAACGATGCGGACCTGGGCGCGCTCAAGGGCAAGACGGTCGCCGTCATCGGCTACGGCGCGCAGGGGCACGCGCAGGCGCAGAACATGCGCGACAGCGGCGTCAGCGTCGTCGTCGCCGAGCTCGAGGGCACCGCGAACTACGCGCGCGCCAAAGCCGACGGCTTCACGCCGATGACGGCGGCCGAGGCCGCAAAGCAGGGCGACATCGTTCAGCTCCTGCTGCCCGACACGGTGCAGGCCCGCGTCTACACGAGCGAGATCGAGCCGGCGATGACGGCGGGCAAGGCGCTCGTGTTTTCGCACGGGTTCAACATCCATTTCGGCCAGATCAAGCCCGCGGAAAACATCGACGTGTACATGGTCGCGCCGAAGGGGCCGGGCGATCTGCTGCGCCGCGAGTACGTCGCCGGCGCGGGTATCCCGTGCGCGATCGCCGTCGAGCAGGACGCGAGCGGCAACGCGAAAGTGCTTGCGCTCGCGCACGCCAAGGCGATCGGCAGCACGCGCGCCGGCGTGCTCGAAACCACGTTCGCCGAGGAGACGGAGACCGACTTGTTCGGCGAGCAGGTGATCCTGTGCGGCGGCACGACAGCGCTGATCCAGGCCGCGTTCGAGACGCTCGTCGAGGCCGGCTATCAGCCCGAGGTGGCCTACTTCGAGGTGTGCCACGAACTGAAGCTCATCGTCGACCTCATCTACCAGCGCGGCATCAGCGGGATGCGCGAGGTGGTGAGCGACACGGCCGAGTACGGCGACCTGACGCGCGGGCCGCGCATCATCGGCGAGGAGGCGCGCCAGGAGATGGTCGAAATCCTCAACGAGATCAGGACGGGGCAGTTTGCGCGCGAGTGGCTGCTCGAGAACCAGGCGGGTCGGCCCGTCTACAGCGCGCTCAAGCGCGCGGGCCAGGCGCACCCGATCGAGGAGGTCGGCGGCCGGCTGCGCGCGATGATGCCGTTCAT
>CAZCQN010000241.1:1236-2885 GCA_964500825.1 uncultured Verrucomicrobiota bacterium
TGATCGGTGGCTGTTGAAACCGAGGAGTTGGAGCCATGGCTGAGAAGGTGTTGATCTTCGATACGACGCTGCGCGACGGCGAGCAGTCGCCGGGCGCGGCGATGGGCGTGCGCGAGAAGCTCGAGATCGCCCGGCAGCTCCAGCGCCTCAAGGTCGACGTGATCGAGGCCGGCTTCCCGGTCTCGTCGAAGGAGCAGTTCGAGGCCGTCCGCCAGGTAGCCGCCGAGGCCAGAGGTGTGACGGTCGCGGGGTTGGCGCGCTGCGTCAAGAAGGACGTCGATGCCGCCGCCAAGGCGCTCGAGAAGGCCGCGCATCCGCGCCTCCACGTCTTCCTGGCCACGAGCGAGATCCACCGTAAGTACAAGCTCAAGAAGGCCAAGGACGAGATCCTCAAGGCCGCCACCGAGATGACGGCCTATGCGAAGAGCTTCTGCGACGACGTGGAGTTCTCGCCCGAGGACGCGTCGCGCACGGAGCTCGACTTCCTCGCCGAGGTGTTCGACGCCGTCGTCGAAGCCGGCGCGATGACGGTGAACATCCCCGACACGGTCGGCTACGCGCTGCCCGACGAGTTTGGCCGCGTCATCGCCTCCCTGCGCGACGAGACGAAGCACGGCCGCGACGTGGTGGTCAGCGTCCACTGCCACAACGACCTGGGCCTGGCAGTCGCCAACTCGCTCGCGGGCGTCGCCGCCGGCGCGCGCCAGGTCGAGTGCACGGTCAACGGCCTGGGCGAGCGCGCGGGCAACTGCTCGCTCGAGGAGGTCGTCATGTCGATCCGCACGCGCCGCGATCTGTTCCCGGGCCTCACGACTGGGATCCGGTCGCAACAGATCGTGAAGACGAGCCGGCTTGTGAGCCGGCTGACCGGCATGACGGTGCAGGCGAACAAGGCGATCGTCGGCGATAACGCGTTCGCGCACGAGGCCGGCATCCACGTGCACGGCGTGCTGAGCGACAGCCGCACCTACGAAATCATGAAGCCGGCCGACGTCGGCTGGGCCGAGTCGAAGATCGTGCTCGGCCGCCACTCGGGCAAGCATGGCCTGCGCATGCGCGCCGGCAAGCTCGGCTACGAGTTGGGCGGCGACCAGCTCGAGCGGCTCTACGACGAGTTCATCAAGCTCGCCGACAAGAAGAAGGAAGTCTACGACGACGACCTCGCCGCGCTCATCGAGGAGGAGCTCCTCGACGTGCCGGAGACCTACCGGCTCGACTATCTCAATATCACGAGCGGCAATCGGACCGTGCCGACGGCGACGGTGCGCCTCATCAAGGACGAGAAGGTGCTCCAGGACGCCTCGACGGGCGACGGGCCGGTCGATGCCGCCTACAAGACCGTCGACCGGATCACGAAGCTCAAGTGCCGCCTGCTCGACTTCACGCTCCGGTCGGTCACGAGCGGCAAGGACGCGCTCGGCGAGGTGATCGTGCGGCTCCGCAGCGGCTCAACGGAAACGACCGGCCGCGGCACGAGCACCGACATCATCGAGGCGAGCGCCAAAGCCTACCTCAGCGCCGTCAACCGCCTCCTCGCGGCGAAGAAGAAGGAGTAGCTCGCATTCTGCACAGCGCATGCACGTGCGGTCGTCCCGCGTGAGCCGCGGAGCGGCGTTTGGCAGTAGCCTCGGGCGCCAGCCCGTGGAATG
>CAZCQN010000242.1:0-2858 GCA_964500825.1 uncultured Verrucomicrobiota bacterium
CACCTTGCCCTTGATGTTCTCGAACGGGACGAAGCCCCAGGCCCGGCTGTCGGCGCTCTGTGGGCTGTTGTCGCCCATCATGAAGTAGTGGCCTTGGGGGACGGTGAACGGCTCGCCTTCGTGCCCGTACTTCCACGGTCCGATCGGCACTTTCTCGGTGCGGGTGGGCGGGAACGGGCGGAGGCCGAAGAGGTTGATCGGGTAGTAGGACTTCAGGTAGCCATGGATTCGCTCGGACGCCTCGGGCGCCGGCTCGTAGGGCGCGTCGAGATACTTGGCCAGTCCGGGGTGCTTGTTGCTTATCAGCCGCTCTTCGATCCCCTCGGGCATCTCGACCTTCTCGTCGTCGACGTACAGCCAGCCCTCGCGGATCTCGAGCGTCTCGCCCGGGAGGCCCACGATGCGCTTGACGAAGTTGCGCGCCGGGTCGGCGGCCGCGGGCCGGCCGTCGTCGGTGTTGATCCCCCTGGTGCTGAACACGACGATATCCCAGCGCTTCGGTTTGATGTTCCAGAGCCGCCGGCTCGTGAACGGGATCTTCGGCCCATAGGCGGACTTGTTGACCATGATGAAGTCGCCGATCCGCGGGGACGGCTTATAGACCGAGCCGTGCAGCGTCGGCTCCATCGAGCCGGTCGGGATCTTGAACGGCTCGACGATGAAGTGCCGGATGGCGAGCGCGACGACGATGGCGATGGCGAACGACTCGACCGTCTCGATCGTGTGGTGCCAGACCGTCTTCGGCGTGTGGGTCCGGATCTTCTTGACGAGGGACTTGGCGATCTTGCGCGCGTGATCCTTGTGGCCCTCGCGGCGCGCCTCGGCGAGCTTGTCGATCTCGGTCTCCATGCCGCGCCTGATCTCGTCGCTGAGCCGGTGGCGGTAGCGGCGGAGCTGGACGCGCGCCTCGCGCAGAACGTGCTTGGTGTTCATTCGCTCACGTCGTCCCTCGTCGTGTTGCCGATTGCGGGCTCGCCCGAAATGAAGGCGGATTCTATCAGCCGCCTGTGAGGCCGACAACCTGTTTGCCCTCGTGAGCCCGACGGCTCGTCAAGAAAACGGCTGTTCCGGAGGAACAGCTTATGCGACGCGGATGCGTCGCACGTATGCGACGCGGATGCGTCGCACGGGCGGCCCGTTCGGGGTCGCCCGGGCCGCGCGTGATCAGTTCGGCCGCCTACTTGTACAAGTTGTACGGGTGCGCGAGCGCCAGCAAGCAGTAGGTGGTCACGAGCGTCTTGTCGTCCTCGAACCAGCGTTTCTCCGTGCTGACCCAGTACCCGTCGTCGTGCTGCCGCTCGGCGAGATTCTCGATGAGCTCGGCGTACCAGTCGTGCTCGTCGCCGTTCGCGTCGGTGATGATCTTGTCGCCGTAGGCGGTCAGCGCGCGCGAGATCGTGTGGTAGTTGTAAAAAAGACCCTGGAGGCCGATCGGGTAGTTCTCGTCGAAGCTCCAGTGCTGTTTGATCCACCCGACGGCTTTCTGCACGCGCTCGTCGTCGCGGTCGATGTTGCAGTAGATCATGCTGAGCAGGCCGACGTACGTCATCGACGCGTACGAGCGGTAGCGGGTTTCGCCTTCGGGGGCGTCCGGGTCTTCGCCCGCCTTGCTCTCGTTGGGCCGGTAGATGAAGCCGCCGTCGGTCTTGATGTTCTGGCACTTCTCGACGAACTCGAGCGCCTTGCCCCAGGCCGCGTCGTCGGCCGACACACCGCTATCCCTGAGTGCTGCGAGGGAGAACTGGAGGTTCGACATGTCGCCCTCGCGCTTGCCCTTGCGGTAGCCGAAGCCGCCGTAGCTCGTGTCGCCGGGGCTGAGGCCGTCGGCCTCGTCGGCCTGCACGGCCTTGACGTAGCCCTGGACCTTCTCGACGGTCGCCGCGAGCTCCGGGTCCTCGATCGAGGCGAGCGCGCTCAGGGCGACGGAGGTGTGGTAGTTGGCGGCCCAGTCGTCGATATAGATACCGCCGTCCTCCTGGACGCACGAGAGGATGAACTCGACCGCCTTGGTGAACTCGGGCCTCTTGATCAGCTCGTCGCGCAGCGGGCTCGTCGCCATCGCCCGCACGGCGAGCGAGGTCACGGCCGGCTCCATGTGCTTCTCGGCCGCGAACGAGCCATCGTCGTTTTGCTGCTCGAGCAGCCACTCGATGCCCTGCGTCATCGTCGCCTTGGCCTCGGCCTTCACCTCGTCGGCCGAGGGGCCTTCGGCTGCCGGAGACACAACCGGCAGGCTCATCAGGACCAGGGCGATCACGATCGCGGGATAAACATGCGCTTTCACCATCGTTCTTCCTCCTGCGGGCCGGTGTACAGCATCGAACCTATCACCGCCTTCAGGTGCGGTCAAGATCCCGCCTTCCTGTCTCCAGACGAGTTCTTGGCGGGGCGAGTTCCGTGTCCCTCCTGATTTGGGGCGGCGGGCAGCAGGCTTGACGCGGTAGGCCTGGTTCATTCATCCTTTGCGCGCATTGGCGGATGGCGGATTCGCCATACTGAAGGCTATGCAAAGGGGCTCTTGAGGGAGGAGGACTGCGATGTTGAAGAAGTGCCTGATACGTTGTTGGACTGCTGCCCTTGTCGTTGTTGGGGTTGCAGGCTGGGCCGACGAGGGTTCTTCGGAGAGGGAAGTGTCTGAAAGACTCATTGTGCAGATTGATCTTGCTTCGTGGATACGAGAGTCTTTGAGAGTAAGCCCGGACAGCCGGCGCGTGGCCTATGCGGCTCAGGTGGGCGACAAGGGCGTTGCGGTCGTGGATGGCGAGGAGGGGAAGCGATACGACGGCATCCTGAGAGGCACTCCGATCTTCAGCCCGGACAGCCGGCGCGTGGCCTATACGGCTCGGGTGGGCGACAAG
>CAZCQN010000243.1:0-2748 GCA_964500825.1 uncultured Verrucomicrobiota bacterium
CGCTGCACGCGGCCATCGACCAGTACCGGCTCATCACGGCCGAGCGCGACCTGCTCCAGCGCACGCTGCGCGGCAGCATCAAGCTGCTTACCGATATCCTGGCGCTCGCCAGCCCGGCCGCCTTCGGCCGGGCGATGCGCGCCCGCGAGCGAGCGCGCCGCATCGCCTCGCGCCTCGAACTGCCCGATCCCTGGACGGTCGAGCTTGCCGCCATGCTCTCGCACATCGGCTGCGTCACCATGCCGCCCGACACGGTCGACAAGATGTACCAGGGCAAGCCGCTCAGCCCGGCCGAGACGCAGATGGTCGAGCGCTACCCGCAGGTCGGCCACGACCTGCTCGTCAACATCCCCCGTCTCGAAACCGTCGCCAAGATCGTCGTCTACCAGCAAAAGCTATATAACGGCCTCGGCCCACCCAACGACGCGGTCAGCGGCGACGAGATCCCGGTCGGGGCCCGCATCCTCAAGGTGGTACTCGACTTCGACGTGCTCGAGTCGAGCCGGATGCAGCGCATCGAGGCCCTGTCAACGCTGCGCAGTCGGCCCGGGTGGTATGACGCACGCGTGCTGACTGCGATCGAGGAGCTGCTCGCCGCCGAGGTCGAGGAGGAGGTCTGGTCCGTCAGCCTCGAAGAGCTAAAGCCCGGCATGGCCACCGTCGATGATGTTCGCAGCGAGAGTGGTGTCCTTGTGCTCGCGCGCGGTCAGGACATCACCGAGCCGCTGCTCGAGCGGCTGCGCCACTTCGCCCGGAGCGACCGCATCCAGGAGCCGGTTCGCGTCATCGTGCCGCCTTCGTTCGCGACGTCGCAGGGGGCCTCGACCACGGCAGGGCTTACGTCCTAGGGAAGGGAAACCATGCAATCTACAGTGTTGCTTGTCGACGACGAACCGAACCTGCTCGACGCCCTCGCGCGCACCCTGCGCCATACGCCGTACCAGGTGCTCACCGCCACCTCCGGCCAGGCGGCCCTCGATCTGCTCGGGACAACGCAGATCGACGTGATCGTCGCCGACGAGATGATGCCGGGTATGACGGGCACCGAGCTGCTCACCCGAGCGCGCACGGAGCATCCGAGCGTCATGCGCGTGATCCTTACCGGCCAGGCGAAGCTCGAGTCGGCCGTCGCCGCCATCAACGAGGGCGAGGTCTACCGCTTCCTGACCAAGCCGTGCAACCCGGCCGACCTCGCCATCACCATTCAGCACGCGCTCCAGCACAAAGCGCTCATGGACCAAGCCCAGCGCTTGCTCCGAACCGTCGAGTGCCAGTCGCGCCTGCTCGAGCAGATCGAGCGCGCCAACCCCGGGATCACCAAGCTCGACAGGACGCCCGACGGCGCCATCGTCGTCGACGCCGACCTGCCGGCCGATTTCGGCGACTTCATGAAGCAGCTCCACGCACGCGTCGAGAACGCCGGGCAAACCCTGACCGACACGAGCGCCGACGCGACAGCGTAAGGACGGCGCGCCCCACCCACCCTACCAGGACGGTCTCATCTGGTGACGACACCGCCCACCACGCTCACTTTAGCTTCTTTCCCAAGTCGAGAGCATCGGGCAGGCCCTCGACGAACGCGCGGATCTCGTCCCGTACACGCCGGTAGTGGCGAAGTGCTTCCTCCTCCGTCTTCGCGCTGGCGGCGAGCTGGGGCGGATCATCGAAGCCGACGTGGATCACGCGCGTCGAGCCGGGAAACACGGGGCAGTGCTCGTGCGCGTGATCGCAGACGGTCACGACGTAGTCGAAGTCGATCCCCCCGAGCTCATCGACGTGCTTCGACTTGTGTGAGGAGATGTCGACGCCCGCCTTGGCCATCACCTCGACGGCGCGCGCGTCAAGCCGGCGCGGCTCGATGCCGGCCGAGTACGGCTCGATCACGTCGCCCTTGAGGTGGCGTGCCCAGCCCTCGGCCATCTGGCTGCGGCACGAATTGCCCGTGCACAGAAACAGGACCTTCAGCATCCGACTCCCCTACTCCACCGCTAACATGGCCTGTTCAAGAAACGAGGCATCGTCCGCACGCTCCGTGCCCCGAAGGGGTCTGACAGAACAGCATGGTGCGTACCGCAAAGGGGCCTGACGGGACAGCACGCTCCGTGCCCCAAAGGGGCTTCATACAACAGCCCAGGGCAACGCCCTGGGTCTCGGGCCCACGCAAAACGGTGGTAGCCTGAAAGGCTTCTATAGAACGTCTTCCTCGACGACCCCAACAGCATTCGACAAGACGCCCTTAGCATGATTGTGCTGGACGTGGGAACGAGAAGTCTGTCGCGCGTGTTGTCGGCAGTGATAGAATGGTCAGCCGTCCGATCATGATCACACGCTGAGGGAGGTGCACGATGGCGAAGAGGACGTCCAGGGCACGCGTCGTCCCCGAGCACAAGCTCTTCAAGGCGCACACGGGCCACGCGAACCACATATGCGAGCTCGTCTCGAAACGGCAGATGAACAAGGTGGCCGATCTGTCCAAGGACGCCAAGTACGTCTGCCACATCTGCGGCCGAGCCGCCGCCAAGCGCAGCAACCTCTGCGAGCCCGTCCTGATTTAGGGTGAACCACGGGGGACACGGGGAGCACGAGGACAAACGGGCTCTGCCTTCCCCGTGCTCCCCGTGTCCCCCGTGGTTGAACATCAATATCAGTCAACCGCCCGCAGGTGGTCGAAGCTGAGGCGGGCGCTCTCCATCGAGGGGAGCGTCGGCTCGTCGTGCTCGACGAAGAAGCAGCGGATGCCAAGCTCGG
>CAZCQN010000244.1:0-2738 GCA_964500825.1 uncultured Verrucomicrobiota bacterium
GGCTTCGACGAGATCGCCCTGGTGCCGGGCGACGTGACGATCAACCCCGACGAGGTCGACTGCTCCTGGACGATCGACGAGCTGACGTTCCAGGTGCCGATCCTCGCCGCCGCGATGGACGGCGTCGTCGACGTCAAGTTCGCCGCCGAGATGGGCCGCCTCGGCGGGATCGCCGTGCTCAACCTCGAGGGGGTCCAGACGCGCTACACGAACCCCGACAAGGTGCTCGACCAGATCGCCAAGGCGACGCCCGAGAAGGCGACCGAGCTGGTGCAGGGCATCTACCGCGAGCCGATCGACGAGTCGCTCATCTCGACGCGCATCGAGCAGATCAAGCGCGGCGGTGCGCCGGCGGTCGTGTCGGCCATCCCGCAGCGGGCCACTCGCTTCGGCGCGATCGCCCAGGAGGCCGGCGCCGACATGTTCGTGGTCCAGTCCACAGTCACGACGGTCAAGCACATCTCGACCGCCTATGAGACGCTCGAGTTCACCAAGTTCTGCAAGCAGATGAAGATCCCCGTCATCGTCGGCAACACGTGCAGCTACGCGACCGCGCTCGAGCTGATGGAGACGGGCATCGACGGGCTGCTCGTCGGCATCGGCCCCGGCGCGGCCTGCACGACGCGCGGCGTGCTCGGCATCGGCGTGCCGCAGGTCACCGCCACGTGCGACTGCGCGGCGGCGCGCGACGCCTACTTCCTCAAAACGCGCCGCTACGTGCCGATCATCACCGACGGCGGCATGAGCGCCGGCGGCGACGTCTGCAAGGCGTTCGCGTGCGGGGCCGACGTCGTCATGGTCGGCTCGGCGTTCGCCGCCGCCGCCGAGGCACCCGGCCGCGGCTACCACTGGGGGATGGCGACGCCGCACCAGAACCTGCCGCGCGGCACGCGCATCCACGTGGGCACGACCGGCACGCTCGAACAGATCCTGCTCGGCCCGGCCAATCTCGACGACGGCTCGCAGAACTTGGTCGGCGCGCTCAAGACCTCGATGGGCAACCTGGGCGCGGCCACGATCCGCGAGATGCACAACGTCGAGCTGATCATCGCCCCGGCGATCAAGACCGAAGGCAAGGTCTTCCAGAAGGCCCAACACGTCGGCATGGCCAAGTAGGCCGGCCACTGACGTTGCGCGAAGGAACGCGCCATGAACCGAGCGCCACGGCTCCCGGCCGACCTGCACGTGCACTCCGATTGCTCCGCCGACGGCGTCAGCTCCGTCGACGAGCTGTGCGAGGCCGCGATCGAGATCGGTCTCGGCGCCATCTGCGTCACCGACCACTGGGAGTTCGACGAGCAAGACCCCGGCTTCGGCCGGTTCGACTACGACGCCTACACCGAGCTGATCGAGGCGACGAAGGCCAAGTACGCCGACCGGCTCACCGTGTTCAAGGGGGTCGAAATCGACTACCAGCAGCGGTTCGAGGAAACGATCCGCGACGCGCTCGCCGACACGCTGTTCGACCACGTCCTCGGCGCCGTCCACTACGTCGACGGGCGGATCATCAGCACCGAGCTGCTCGACGAGCGCAGCCTCGAGTCGGTCTACGCCACCTACCTGCGCGAGGTGACCGCGTCGGCCCGCTGCGGGCTCTTCGGCGCAATCGCCCACTTCGACTACGTGAGCAAGTACGCCGGGCCGAACAAGGCGCTCTGGCAGAGCGAGTCGCTGCGGCGCGGCCTCCACGAGTGCCTCTACGAAATCATCAAGTCGGGCGCCGCGCTCGAGATCAACACCCACGGCCTGATCCGCGCGCCGCGCAACTTCTACCCCGCCGTCGAGCTGCTCCGGCCCTACCGCGAGCTGGGCGGCAAGCGCGTCACGGTCGGCTCCGACGCGCACGACGCGCGCGACGTCGGCCTCGGCATCGGCGCTGCCTACGCGATGGTCGACGCGCTCGGCTTCCGCGCCTATGCGCCCGGCCCGATCGCGAGCTAGCGGCCGATGAAATACCTCGTCCCACGCGTGTGCGCCGAGCCGGGCGCCGCCGGTTGGATCACCACGCTCGACGGCAGGCAGCTTATGCGGATCGAGACGGTGCCGTACGGCCGGGCGGTCGGCGTGCTCGTGCGATCGCCCGACGGCGAGGTGTTGGCGGCCGTGCAGCTCCTGCGCAGGCTGGCGCGTACCGAGGCCGTCGTCGAGCTCGGCGGCGATCAGTTCGCCACGCTGTCGCTTCAGACCAGCCGACGCCAGGGCGCGGTCCGCGTGCGATCTGCTCTCGGCGACTACGACATCGCCGGCGACTTCGATGCCTGGGACTTCCACGTGCTGCTCAACGCAAGCCCCGTCGCCGACGTGGCGCCCCGCAAGACCGACCAGGCGAGCGCCCACGTCGAGACGAGCGACACCGAGGAGCAACTGCCCCTGCTCGCCATGGTCCTTGCCGCCGACCTGCTCGTGCACGCGTCTTCCTGACTTGCGGCGGGCGTCGCGCGTTCCGCGCGCGCGGCGGCCCGCCCTACAACGGGTTGGCTACATCGCCGTGTCGAACCAAATGGGTGGACATCTGCCACGGGGGCTGCCAAGGACGTGGCAGCATTGTAGGGCGGGTCGCCCTCGGCCCGCCGTTGTCCTGGCCCGGAGTTCTCACAGGCCTTGCGCGCGGGATCCGGCCCAAGGAGCCGCTTTGCGGCGATTGGAAGTAGCCGCCGACGCTTCGCGTCGGACAGGCGCAAGTCCGTGGAACAAGATGCGACGCAATACCTCAGAGCCCCGTCAGGGGCGATTGAGAT
>CAZCQN010000245.1:0-2727 GCA_964500825.1 uncultured Verrucomicrobiota bacterium
GTGGTAGGTGGTGTCGGCGATGTCCTCGACGACGAGCTCGGGCGAGCTGAAGTCGTCGTCGTTGTCGATGGTCAGGGTGTAGGTGACCGTCTCGTCGACGCCGGCCGGTTCCGAGGCGTCCCACGAGAGCCACACGTCGGGCTGCGGGTGTTCCGCGCCATCGTTGGGGGAGCTCAGCGAGAACTCGCTGGGCGCCACCCGGGAGCGCCACAGCGTCGGATCGCCCAGCCAGAGCATGCCGAACGTCCAGGCGATCTCGCCGGTATCGTACGGCGCGAAGTCGTCGAACCACTCCTGGACCGCGTAGCCGAAGCAGTGGTACTCGCCGACGCGCTGGTAGAACACCTCGCCGTTGTTGGCGCCGCCCGACTTGGTTGAGCCCCACGCGCCGAGGCCCGGGCCGCTGTTCATCGTGTACCAGACGCCCATGCAGTTTGTCGTAGTCCACCTGGCGTTCGAGCAGGCGTAGAGGTTGTAGAACAGCAGGTGGCTGGGCGGGTTGTCGACGATGTCCTCCGAGTAGACAAGGCCGCCGTTCCATTCGTCGCCGATCTTGAACCAGTGGCCGCCCGGCCACGAGTGGCAGGCGATGCGCATGAACTCGTAGGGCCCCTGGAGCTTGACCAAGTAGTCGGCCGCGACGGTTTCACTAGGCTCGGAATACCCATCGAGGTCGTCCCAGGCATAAAGGGCGTTGATGCAGAAATCGTCATGCCACCATCGCCAGTCGTCATCGGTGTAGATGCAGGCCTTGCCTGTGCCCGTGATCAAGCCCTGGCGGTAGTCGTGCACCTTGCCCAGGTAGCGCCGGATGAGGCTCACTTCAGTCTCGCCTGACTCCAGAGTGAGATTGTGCGCCACGGTTCGACCGCAGTAGATCTCGGGCCCTTCGTCACCGGAACCGGCGCCATGCTCATCGGGATAGCCGTCAGCGTTCGTGTCAATCCAGGTGCCGTCCATATCCATGAAAAACATCTCACACGGGAAAGTGGCCCCGTCGTCATCGTCGTGTCTGAAGAAGGCGGCCGGCAGAAGGCCAATGAAGTAGCAGCCCTCGAGGCTGTCGGGTTCGTTGTACTTGCTGATGAGCAGGTTGCGCAGACCCTCCGGCGTGCTGGTGCCGAGCCGGACCACCTCGATGGTGCGGCCCTCGGCCTCGACGTCGTCGATGTACGTGGCGAGAACGTCGTCGATGCTCTCGTACAGGTCGTCGTTGACGACGATCAGGTAGCGGCGGATGCCGGCCTGCTCGCGCGGCTCGATTGCTCCGTTCTCAGCACCCGGCACGGCCGGTGTGCGGTAGACGGGCGTGGCCACCATCGGCGCCTGCGGCGCCCGGCCCATGAGCGAGCGCCTGTAGCTATCGGGTGGTGGGTCTCCCGCTCGCAGCCGGCCCGCGGCATGCGCCTGGTACGGGGTCATGAACACAACGGATAGGACGAGGGATACGAGACACAACCAGTGATTCATCAGAAGACAACCTCATGCAGGGTGGGTTGGGACTCAGCGCCAGAAGCTGACGCTGCGCATTCGCGGCACGGAAAGGGTATCAAGCGGGATTGGCGGCAGCGGCCGTGCACCTGCTTCCCCATCGTTTGCGTGAGTTCCGTCGGACTAGGCACGTGGGCCATTCCCTGCCCGTTGCCTGTTGTTCTCCTCTCCTTGATTGTACCATCGTCTGCGCCTTGGCGCAAGAGCCGAACATCAAAGAAAGGCGCGGAAGAACCTATCTACAGCCAGCGGGACCAGCCAAGACGGGTGGGCGCCTATTCCTCCCGGATGCGGTAGAACTTGCGCTCGTAGGCGGCCGTGTCGGTGTCGGTCCAGGAGCCGGTCTCGCCGACGTCGATCTCGTGCCAGGTCTGGCGGTCTTCCGACCACTCGACCACGTAGTCGAGGCCGGGCTGGGCGTTCCACTCGATCGTGACGCTGCTGCCCTGGGCCATCGACACGACCCGGAGCGCGTAGCCGGCGTGGTAGCCCATGTCGATCGTGCCCGTGTCACGCAGGTCGTCGGTCCGCGTCGTGAACCGGTCAAGGCCGGTGAGCGTTGTTGGGTCGCCTGTGTCGACACACGGGCTGTCGGCGCCCTGACCGGCGGCCGTCTGACTCAGGTAGTAGGCGTGCAGAGGGCCGCCGGCGAACAGCGGGTTGGCCGAGATGTTGCCGTCGGTGCCGGCGAAGTCGCCGTCGCCGATGTTGCAGCACGTCGGCGTGAAGCGCGCCAAATCGCCGCCGACGTCGTCGCCGTTGCTGTAGACGATCACGTTGGTCATCGTCACGGTGCCCCACCACGGCACGATGCCGTAGGTCCCGTTGTTGGCGACCGTGCAGTTGGTGATGGTGGCTGCCGCGGTGCCCGTCTGCCAGTAGCCGACGTTGAGGTTGCCGGCAATGAGGCAGTTGAGCAAGACGGGCGAGCCGGAGTTGACGCAGCCGATGCCGTGTTTGCTTGCGGTGATTGTGCAGGTGCGGATCGTCGGCGAGCAGTCTTCGATGCGGATGCCGTTGTAGTCGGCGCCGGAGGTGATCGCGAACCCGGCCAGCAGCACGTCTTCAGTGCCGGTCAACGACGCGCCTTCGCCCGCGTTGCCCGCGTCGATCGTGGCGCACTCCGGTCCCGCGCCGACGACCCAGACGCCGGCCTTCATCACGACGGTTTCGCTATAACTGCCCGGCAGGACCTTGACGACGGCG
The DNA here is from genome assembly GCA_964500825.1 of uncultured Verrucomicrobiota bacterium. GTDB lineage: Bacteria > Auribacterota > JABMQX01 > JAFGEW01 > JAFGEW01 > CAYUZG01. The sequence goes on from CAZCQN010000245.1 coordinate 2,698, forward strand.
AGTGGGGTCGCCGCGTCGATGGCCGTCTGG
>CAZCQN010000246.1:0-2701 GCA_964500825.1 uncultured Verrucomicrobiota bacterium
TCGAGCGCCAGAACGAGGTGCGCCGGCTCGCGAAGCGCTGCGACGCCGTGGTCGTTGTCGGCGGCGCGCACAGCGCCAACACGCAGCGCCTCGCGAGCATCGCCCGCGGGCTCGGCGTCGATACCTACCTGATCGAAGAGGCGCACGAGCTTGCCCCCGACCAGATCGGCCGACACCGGACCGTCGGCGTCACCGCCGGCGCCTCGACGCCGAACTGGCTGATCGAGAAAGCGATCGCCCGGCTGCGCGACATCGGCCGGGCCCATAAGCCGTGGGCGCAGCGGGCCGTCGAGTCGGTGCTCGATTTCTTCGTCAAGAGCGACCTCTACGTTGGCGTCGGCGCAGGCCTCCTGTGTTTTGCGTGCATCGTGCTGATGCACAGCGTGCGCGAGGCCGTGCCGCCGATGCCGCTGCCGATCGCGATCGCCGCGTTCTACGTGTTCGCCATCCATATCCTGAACCACTTCACCGACCCCGAGTACTCGCTCTACAAGGAGTCGTACAAGCTGGGGTTCCTCAAGCGGTACAGGTGGGTGGTGATCCCCCTCGGAGCGCTCGCGGCGGCGTCGGCCGTGGCGCTCTCGGCCGCGCTCGGATGGGTGCCGTTCGCCATCGTCGCGTTCACGACCGTCATGGGCCTGATCTACAGCCTGCCCATTCTCCCGTTCCGGCGCGTCCGGCGCGTGCGCGACGTCCCGGCCTCGAAGAACATCGGCATGGCCGGCGCCTGGAGCGTGATCACGGCCGTCCTGCCCGTCTTCGAGGAACCCGTTCGGCTCACGACTGAGATCGTGCTCGGCATCGGCGTCGTCTTTGTCTTCGCCTTCACGATGGTCTTTGCACGCTCGATGATCCTCGACATGCGCGACATCCAAGGCGACCTCATGGTGCGCAACGAGACGATCCCGATCATTATCGGTCGGGCTTGGACAAAGCTGCTCCTCTACCTGCTGCTCGCCGTCTGCACGGGCGGCCTCATCGTCGGCGCGCTCGCGGGCTGGACGAGCCCGCTCGGGCTCTGGCTGCTCATCGCCCCTGCCTACTCGCTGCTCTGCATCGTGCTCTACAACCGCGGTGTGCTCGCGGCGGGGCTCAGGACGGAAGTGGTCACCGACGCCGGCTTCTACGTCGCCGGCCTCGTCGCGCTCGTCTACTGGCTCACGTAGGAATCTCACGCAAAGGCGCAAAGCCGCAAAGAACGCAGGGAAAGATCGCGCAGGGGCGCAGGGTTTGCCTGGGGCAAGCCCTGCGCCCCTGCGCAAGATCCTCTTTGTCCCCTTTGCGGCTTTGCGCCTTTGCGTGAGACATCCAATCCGATATACTCCCATCGACGAGGAGGCGGACGCCGTGACCGATTTCCATTCCGAGTTCGGGCGCACGCTCGACGAGCTCGAGCGCCACGTGCGCCAGCAGATGGCCGACGGCCAAACGCACACGCACCGCAGCTCGCACCGCTCGCTCGGCGAGCTCGAGGCCTACATCGGCGACTGCCGGCGCTGCCCGGTCCTCGTGGACAACCGCACCAAGATCGTCTTCGGCGCCGGCAACCCGGACGCCGACCTCGTCTTCTGCGGCGAGGCGCCGGGCGCCGAAGAGGACGTGCAGGGCGAGCCGTTCGTCGGCCGCGCGGGCAAGCTGCTCACCAAGATCATCCAGGCGATGGGCCTCGAGCGCAGCGACGTCTACATCCTCAACGTCATCAAGTGCCGCCCGCCCGGCAACCGCGACCCGCTCCCCGACGAAGTGACCAACTGCCACCCGTTCCTCCTCGAGCAGATCGACATCATCCGGCCCAAGGTCATCGTCGCCCTCGGCCGCCACGCCGCCCAGACGCTGCTCGAGACCACCGTGCCGATCACCAAGCTGCGCGGCCGCTTCTTCGACTGGCACGGCGTGCCTCTCATGCCGACCTTCCACACCGCCTACCTGCTCCGCAACCCCTCCAGCAAACGCGAAGTCTGGGACGACATGAAAGCCGTCCTCCACCTCCTCGGCCGCCCGGTGCCTAAGCGCGGCTAGAGACATGAAGTACCGCATCTACATCGATGAGGTTGGCAACCCGGATCTGGGGAGTTCGGAGAACCCCAATCATCGCTTCCTGAGCCTGACCGGGGTGATTCTTGAGTTGGACTACGTTGCTCAGGTTGTCCAGCCTGAGCTTGAAACCATCAAGCGAAGGTACTTCCCTTACCACCCTGATGAGCCCGTGGTGCTGCATCGCAAGGAGATTGTGAACGCGCGGCCTCCGTTCGAGGCTCTGCTGGATCCAGCGGTCCGAGCTGGCTTTGACGCCGACTTGTTGCAGCGGCTTGAGGCATGGGACTACGCGGTGATCTCAGTGTGCCTTGACAAGAGGGAGCACCTCAACAAGTACACGGAGTGGCACTATGAGCCATACCACTACTGCCTTGCGGCGCTCCTGGAGCGCTACAGCTTCTTTCTCAATCGGCGAGGCGTGCATGGGGACGTCATGGCCGAGTCTCGGGGCGGAAAGGCAGACCGAAAACTCAAGGACTCCTTTCATAGGCTCTGGAAGCAGGGGACGGATCCCGTGAAGCCTGAAACCTTCCAGAGGGCGCTCAGCAGTCGGCAGTTGAAGGTGAAGCCCAAGGCAAACAACATCGCCGGTCTGCAGTTGGCTGACCTGCTACTGACCGCCGCATAAAGAATGTCTCATTTAAGGCGTAAAGGGAGCGGCGTC
>CAZCQN010000247.1:0-2697 GCA_964500825.1 uncultured Verrucomicrobiota bacterium
TGGCGATGTAGGGGCCGATGCCGTCGCCGCCGCAGAAGCCGACGATGATCGGCTTAAGCGCGGCGTAGTCGGTCCAGTCCTCGGCCTGCTTCATCCGCTCGATGCGTTCGAGCTGCTCGGTGACGAGCGCAGCGAGATGCTCCTTCGCTCTGGTGATTGCGTCTTGAGACCCGGCCATAAGAACTCCTCCCTCTGCGCGTCCTGCAAGGGCCGGCATCCTAGTGCGGCAGGGCGCGGAAGTCAACTGGGGGTCTTTTGGGACAGGATCAACAGGATCGACAGGATAGCGGAGATACGGATAGGTTCTTGATCCCGTCTATCCTGTTGATCCTGTCAAGAACCTCCTCGTTTCTCGCAGATGGCGAAGCTCAGGTAGTGGCCTTGGGGGAAGCAGAGAAGGACGGGGTGGTCGGGCGCGTTCGGGCTGCTTGCTCAGGAGTGGGGCGGCGGGTATAGTACCGGCGCTTCAGCTTGTCTGTGGCAAGCTCGTCTTCGGGGAGGGAGCCGGAGCTGGGGTGAGTTCGTCGAAAGAGCGTCAGGGCGTGTGGCATCCTGCCGATATTGAGGAGCGGGTGGGGTGTATCCTGGCCCTGCTGCCGCTGTGCACGCGCTGCTCGCGAAGCGGCCGGCGTCGGAGAGCTGACGAGTGCTGAAGGAACGCGCGTACATAGCGGGGACGATCAGCCTGGTGGTCGATGCGGCGATTACGGCCGTGTCGGTGTGGCTGGCGTACTACGCCTACTTCCTGCTCTATCAGTACAACGGGCCGGTGATCGACCTGCCGTTCATGGATTACCGCGTCGTGCCGCTGTATCGCGAGTTCCACATCCCGACCGGCGTGCTGACCTACTACCTCCTGTCGATCCCGGCGGTGCTCGTGCCGCTCGAGCTGTACGGCCTGCACGAGCGCATCGGGTTCCGCTCGCCGGGTGAGACGCTCCGTATCCTGGTGAAGAGCCACGTGATCGGGATGATGGCGGTGGCCGTGATCGCCGTGCTGCTCAAGCACAACCCGCTGCGCGTGCTGCTGGTCGGCATTGCGATCATCAACACGGCGTTGATCTTTCTCAAGGAGCTGATCATCGTCGAGTACGCGCGGCTCTCGCGCGAGCGCGGGTACAATTTCCGCGAAGTGCTGATGGTCGGCGTGGGCGAGATCGCGCGCAAGATGATCGAGCGGCTCCAGAGCCATCCACAGTGGGGGTTCAAGGTGATCGGCTGCATGGTGCCGCCCCACATGCGCGACGAGACGCTCGTGAACGGGCTGGCGAACCTCGGCGTCTACGACGAGACGCCCCAGGCGCTCAAGGCGCAGCAGCCCGACCTGGTCGTGTTCGCCGTCGACAAGCGCTACATCGCCGAGGCCGAGCCGGCCATCTATGCGTGCGAGGAGCAGGGCATCGACGTGTGGATGGTGCCCGATTTTTTCGACACCTCGGTGGCGAAGCTCAGCTTCGACGAGTTCGAGCGGTTGCCGGTGATGGCGTTTCGCACGGTGCCCGAGTACTCGTGGCAGGTGATCTTCAAGGACGTCTTCGACCGCGTGGCCGCGGCCATCCTGCTGGCGGCCATCTCGCCTATTATCGTGATGGTCGCGTTCCTGATCAAGGTGACCTCGAAGGGGCCGGTGCTGTTCAAGCAGGTGCGCCAGGGGTTGCGCGGCCGGCCGTTCGCGCTGTACAAGTTTCGCACGATGGTGTCGAACGCCGAGCAGCTCAAGGCCGAGCTCGAGGTGCTCAACGAGATGGACGAGATCGTGTTCAAGATCGAGAACGACCCGCGCATCACGCGGCTCGGCCGGGTACTGCGCAAGTGGTCGATCGATGAGCTGCCGCAGTTATTCAACGTGCTCAAGGGCGAGATGAGTCTCGTCGGCCCGCGGCCCATGCTGCACACCGAGATCGACAAGTTCCGGTACTGGCAGCGGCGCAAGCTGAGCGTGAAGCCGGGCCTGACCTGCCTGTGGCAGGTCAGCGGCCGAAGCAACCTGCGGTTCGAGGAATGGATGCAGCTCGACCTCGAATACATCGACAACTGGTCGCTCACCCTCGACCTGCGAATCTTGCTCAACACCATCCCCGTGGTGCTTACCGCCAAGGGCGCGAAGTGACTCACCTTCGCGCGAAGTAGCGCAGCCGGAGTCTGACTTCTCCAGGAGCTTCAGTTCCTCCTTCCAGAACTCCTCTACTTCGCCGCTGCGGAATAGCACGCCAATCATCGGGTTGGCCCACAGTGGGCAAATGGGTGCTGCCACCGGCTTCAGCCGGTGGTTCAGGAGGGATGCTGTTTCTTTCCAGAGCCGGCTTCAGCCGGCTTCTCGACAAGTGCGTTCACGCAGACTTCGGCTAAAGCCGGCTGAAGCCCATCGTCGAGAAGGCGCGCCGAAGGCGCGATCGCTGAAGCGCGCTGTAACTTCGTGTGTTAGGGATGCGAACCACCGGCTGAAGCCGGTGGCACAACCTACTTGATGGGCGCGATGTAGCGCGTCCTTGAAGCGACGCCGGGGAACTGTGGTATCCATATGGGGCCGGGCTGCGGCACGGTCCCAGGGATGGACGCCCGCACGGCCGAGCTCGACGGCGCGGTCGCGCGTGTGGAGCTTGGTGCGCGGCCTGAGGCGGATGGGGGGATCGGTCCCGACAGTGGTGCCCAACCAGATCGCCAGCTCGCCGCCCGGTGTGTCGTGCGGGACGGTGA
>CAZCQN010000248.1:0-2680 GCA_964500825.1 uncultured Verrucomicrobiota bacterium
ACAGGCCGCCGTCGTAGCCCCAGCCTACCGACGCGAGCGGCAGGCCCGGGCCGATGCGCAGCGGTCCGGCGACGACGTCGATGTTGTACTCCTTCTCGGCGGTATCGACCCCATCGGTCGCCTGCACCTTGACCCAATATGCGCCGACGGCGTCCGTTACCACACCCGTCAGTTGACCGTCGGAGCTCAAGACCAGGTCGTCGGGCAACGCGCCCTCGATGACCGAGTACGTCACCGGGCCGGTGAAGCCCCTGGTCGCGAACCGGACGTAGCCGTACGTGCTCCTCGGATCGGGAGTGCTGTCCGAGTCTCGCACGGGGATGTCCTTGGCAAGCGGCCCGATCGAGGCGGGCAAGATGATTTTAGGCTTTCCGCCGGCCCAGTACTTCTGGAGGAAGAGGATATTGTCGACGATCTCCTCGCCAGGATATACCAGCGAGCCGTCCGAGCAGAGCGCGCAGAAGCTGGCCCTGTCGCTCCACAGGCCATCTTCGAGCGGGTCCAGGGCGAAGTCCTTGGTGGGAGACCCACCGTTGTCGATGATGCGGCCGAGCCCGCCGCTCCACCCGCCGCAGCCAAGGATGCCGCCGCCGGCGTCGACGATGAGCTGGCCGTTCGTCGTTGTCACGCCACCTACGCCCCCCATGGTGATCATCCAGAGCTCACTGCCGTCGGATGCGTCGAGGGCGTAGTAATTGCTCTCGGCAACGGTGTAGATCCGTGACTGATCGTTGTTGAAAGCGCCCGTGGCGCCGCCGAACGTGTGACCGGCAGAGTATTCCCACGAACCGAGCTGACCAACCCACGTCCAGATCGGATCGCCCGTGTCGCCATTGAACTTGCCGATGCCGCAGTACAAGCTGGAATCGACCGTGTTCGTGAACACGTACACGTTGCCGTCATCGTCAACCATGGGAGCGCTGTCCCGGTTGATGTAGTAGTCTGGGAACGCCCCTGCGTCGTAGCCGAACGACGTGCACCACAGGAGGTCGCCGTTGGCGGGGTCGATCCCCTGCAGCGCCAGATCCGGCGGGCCCGTGTAGTTGTAGATCCTGGCATCGACCGGATCGACTGCGATGACGAGGTGCTGCTCTTCGTAGATGTCAGGAAGCCCCGTGCCGTTGGAGACCTGTTTGCTCCAAGCCAGGCTGGGGGTGAGGCCCTGGTCGGTGATCTTGTAGAGGTAACCGTGCTGGTCGCCGTCGGTGTCGTAGGCGCGCAGGTAGATGTCACCCGCGTCGTCCATCATCGCGGCGGCCCCGAAGATAACCTTCTCCCCACCACCGATCATGTAGGTCCAGATGATCTCCCCGTCGCTGGTGTCGACCTTGAGCAGGTAGTCACCGGCTCCGTCGCCGTTGCATGGTGCGTACCAGAACCCGCTGTTGCCGAGAACACCGGTGGCGTAGTTGCCCAAGGAGTTGAGTACGGAGAGCGTCCACAGCACGTTGCCGTCGGCGTCGCGCTTCTGGAGAGCATCCCCCTGGTCCAAGACGCTCAGATAGATGTTGTCGTCGCCGTCGATAAGAGCGGCCCCGCGGACCCCGCCAGGGGCGGTCTGGACATAGTCGGTGGTCGTCCAGGCTAACTCCGGCAGGAGACGCCCGTACGCCGGGTTCAGCGGGTAGTAACGACTCGTGAGCTGATTGTCACCGCCAACGCACGGCCATGCTCCCTCCAAGCCAGCCGCAAGCGCGCTGGTGGCGAGGAGCAGACAGCCGAGCACTAGAAGTGGTGTAAGTTTGTTCATCGTAACCCCCTCTCAACGAATGTGATAGAGATGTGAAAAGACATATAAGACATTCTTCCAGACCCAAGAAACGCACCACGGCTTACTCGTGAATGCCTCTGAGCCCTGGTTGCCGCCTTCTCGCGCTTGTTGTTGCTTGCATCCGAATGGGTTCGCACTAACCGTCATACAGTGGCCGAAATCGCACAATGGGCCGACACACAATACTTACCCTGGGAAGAGAAAAACACGGATGCCCGCTTCCCGGCGATGTACCCAGCTTTCCTAAGATAGCTATTTGAAGGCACTTCGAAATAAATACCACGCAGCTTCGGGTTCCTTCGCCCCAGGAGGTAGAGTGCCCATGAACCTGCTCAAGGTGGCTTCCACCCCCTGAGATAGATGGTACTCGATTAGGCCCCAAAAGTCAATTGCACTTTCGTCCATCTGTGACGCGTTGCGCGGCGGGCCTGCCTGGTGTTCTCGGCGATCTGCCAGCCTCACATCTTACACATGCGCGGATGCCGCTCCCTGGACGATGGTTCCACCGACTGTTCTCTGGAACCGCCACTTCTGCGCAAAGGGCGCGTGAGCCGGTCGCCTTCGCCCTCAGGTTACCGCTTCTCGAGCAAGGCAACGCCCAGTCAGCCGGTCTCGAGCTTACCGGGCTCCACTGCGGATTCCGGCCGCATGTTCCCGCAGTTTTTGATCGGCATTCGTGGCAACGACTTCAGCGCAAAGAGCGGTCGATGCGCGATTCACCTCATCGAACGCTTTGGAATGCGTGACCCGGTTGGCCCGCACCGCGGCGCGTGGCCGGTCGCCGCTGGACGGGCAGCCCGATACTCGTGCGTGTTACTAGCAGGGTGCTGAAAAACCCCTTGGATTACGGAATCGTCTTGTTGTGCAGAGCGCTTGTATCGCCCCTTCAGGGCTCAATGGATGTGTTTT
>CAZCQN010000249.1:0-2647 GCA_964500825.1 uncultured Verrucomicrobiota bacterium
CGAGGGCGAGGCGCTCGCCACGCTGGTCGTGAACAAGATCCGCGGCGTGCTCAAGTGCGCGGCGGTCAAGGCGCCCGGCTTCGGCGACCGGCGCAAGGCGATGCTCGAGGACATCGCGATCCTCACCGGCGGCCACGTGATCAGCGAGGACCTCGGCATCAAGCTCGAGAACGTGAGCCTCACCGACCTCGGCCAGGCGCGCCGCATCGTGATCGACAAGGACAACACGACGATCGTCGAGGGCGCCGGCACCACGAACGACATCAAGTGCCGCATCAGCCAGGTCAAGCTCCAGATCGAGCAGACCACGAGCGACTACGACCGCGAGAAGCTCGAGGAGCGGCTCGCCAAGCTCGCCGGCGGCGTCGCCGTGGTCAACGTCGGCGCCGCGACCGAGACCGAGATGAAGGAGCGCAAGGCGCGCGTCGAGGACGCGCTGCACGCCACCCGCGCGGCCGTCGAGGAAGGCATCATCCCCGGCGGCAGCGTCGCCTACCTGCGGTCGCTCGACGCGGCGAAGAAGGCGCGCGACAAACTCGAGGGCGACGAGGCCGTCGGCGCCGCCATCGTCGAGAAAGCGCTCCGGGCGCCGACACGGCAGATCGCCGACAACGCCGGCGTCGACGGGTCGATCGTCCTGCAGAAGGTGCTCGACGGCAAGGGCGCCTACGGCTACAACGCCGAGGCCGACAAGTACGAGGACCTCGTCAAAGCCGGCGTCATCGACCCGACCAAGGTCGCCCGTAGCGCGCTCCAGAACGCCGCCTCCATCGCCGGCCTCCTCATCACGACCGAAGCAATGGTCACCGACGCCAAGGAGGAGGAAGAGGACGAGGACTAGGCCGACAAGCTTACAGCCGTTTTATCTCACCACACAGACGGGCGAGGGATTACCCCCTTGCCCGTCTACGCTTAAGGGAAGAACAGACATGCCAACATTGGGGAATCCTCGCGTGTACATAGCTCGATTGGCTGCGCAGGGATACGACATCTGCGCTACGGCCCTTGAGCGCGCCGTCCTCCGGGGTGACGTGCGTCAACTGACGAAAGAGCAGGTCAGCAATGAGGTGCAGTGGGCTCAGCAGATCCGCGACCGCTTACTCAATGAGTGCTGTGGATACGAGGAAGAGGACCTGCTGCTATTGCCTTGGCTTGATGCGAGCGGCATGAGCGAGGTAAGACTGATGGCGAAAACCGCGCTCACAGCAGCCGGCCGCAAACTCAGGCGAGACGTCTCGGGCATCAGAAGCCGCCTGGCGGGCGAGCTAGCCCGCGAGGAGCGTGAGCAGCTGCGCCAAGAGCTCAGGGAACTGGAGAAGAAACTCCAGGAGAACACACGAGAAGTCGCGTCCGGTCTTGACCCGTGCGCCGAGCCGAAGTTCGGACTCACGATTGATCAGATTCTCGATTCCTACGAGGGCAAACAGACCGACGACACAGAGAAGTGGATTCTCTGAGGCCAGCGCAGCCGTCCTCCCGTTGCCGATCGCACGGCGGGCCGAGGGCGACCCGCCCTACAACGCTGACGCAAGTATCACACGCCGCGCCAAACCTGCCGAGCCTGATCGCCCGTCGATAACCGCAAGCCGCGTAGCGGCGCCAGGCGCTAGCCTGGGCCGTAAGGCCCAGGAATAGAACGACCACGACAACCACCAGAGCGCTGTAGGCGCGACAGGAATCGCGGATGCGCGACAGGAATCGCGGATGCGCGACGGGAATCGCGGATGCGCGACACAGCAATCACACGACTCCGTTTCTATCGCCCCTACAGGGCTCGTCCTTGGCCCCGCTCCCGGATCCTGGGGCTCGCGGGCCTGTTGAAAAACCCCAGGCACCGCCGGCACGGTGCTTGCCCCAAAGGGGCTTTATAGAACAGCCCAGGGTTCCGGCGCCTCGGAAGAGGCGCACGAACACCCTGGGTCGCGCGCCACAAAAACGAGAGAGAGCCTGGAAGGCTTCCATAGAACGCCTTTTTTCAACAGGCCCTCACGCCCCAGGCTACTGCCTGTCGCGCCTCCCCGCCTCCGGCGGGCCTCCGGCGCTGCGGCGGGCATCGCGCGTTCCGCGCGCGCGGCCACACCGCCCTGCAACGCTGACTCGCCCATGGCGGGCAAGCGCGAGCAGCATGCCCCGCGACGGGACCGCGCTAACTGGTCATCACCGCGCCAGGTAAGGACCACCGGCTTCAGCCGGCGGTCGGGCTCACTTGAGTCGGATGCGGGGGTCGAGGGCGACGTAGCTGACGTCGACGATGATGTTGGTGATCACGAAGACGAGCGCGAGCAGGATGACGCCGCCCTCGATGAGCGGCACGTCGCGCTCGCCGACGGCCTGGAACATGGCCCGCCCGATGCCCGGCCAGGCAAAGACCGTCTCGGTCGCGATCGCCCCGCCAAGCAGCGACGCGAGGTTCAGGCCGATGATGGTCACGACGGGAATGAGGGCGTTGCGCAGTCCGTGCTTGAAGAACACGGCGGGCTTCGACAACCCTTTGGCGCGCGCGGTGCGCACGTAGTCCTGGCGGATCACTTCGAGGAGGCTCGAGCGCGTCATCCGCGCGATGTAGCCGATGAGCAGGGCCGACAGCGTCAGCGCGGGCAGGACCAGGTGCCTGACCGTGATTTCCGGATCGGGGAACGGCAGGACG
>CAZCQN010000250.1:0-2645 GCA_964500825.1 uncultured Verrucomicrobiota bacterium
GCAGCATGTCGTACTTCTCGACGAACGACCACTGGTGGCACGCGACGAAGTTGGCGGCGTTCACGAGGTAGGTCGACTGGATCGGCCGCGGGCCGAACCGCAAGTGCGACACAGTGAGCGAGCCGGCTTTCCTCGAATCGTAGACGAAGTAGCCCTGCGCGTAGTTGTCCGTCTCCTCGCCGATGATCTTGATCGAGTTCTTGTTGGCGCCCACCGTGCCGTCGCTGCCGAGGCCGTAGAACAGGCCGCGCACCACGTCGTCGGCCTCGATCGAGAAACCGCGGTCGTAGTCGAGCGACGTGTGGGTCACGTCGTCCGTGATGCCGACCGTGAAATGGTTCTTCGGCGTGGGACTGGCGAGGTTGTCGAAGACGCCCTTGATCATCGCCGGCGTGAACTCCTTCGACGAGAGCCCGTAGCGGCCGCCGACGACCGTCGGCTTCTCGCTGAACGGCGCCGTGCCGGCCGCCATCGTCTCGTTGATCGCCGTGACCACGTCCTCGTAAAGCGGCTCGCCTGCGGCGCCCGGCTCCTTGGTGCGGTCAAGCACGGCGATCGCCTTGACCGTCTTGGGCAGTGCCTCGACGAACGCCTTGACCGAGAACGGCCGGTACAGGCGCACCTTGATCACGCCCACCTTCTCGCCCTGCGCCGCGAAGTGCTCGACCGCCTCATGCGCGGCCTCGATGCCCGAGGCCATCAGCATGATCACGCGCTCGGCGTCCGGCGCGCCGACGTAGTCGAACAGGTGATACGCGCGGCCGACGACCTTGGCGAACCGGTCCATCACCTGCTGCACGATGCCCGGGCAGGCGTCGTAGTACGGATTGACCGTCTCGCGCGCCTGGAAAAACACGTCCGGGTTCTGCGCGGAGCCGCGCAGCACGGGGCGGTCGGGCGTCATCGCCCGCGCCCGGTGGGCGATCACGTCCTCGTCGTCGATCATGGCGCGGATGTCGTCGTCCGCGAGCTGCTCGATCTTCTGGATCTCGTGGCTCGAGCGGAACCCGTCGAAGAAATGGACGAACGGCACGCGCGACTTGAGGCTGGCGGCGTGCGCGATGATCGCGATGTCCATCACCTCCTGGATCGAGCCGGAGGCGATCAGGCCGAAGCCCGTCGAGCGGGCGGCCATCACGTCGCTGTGGTCGCCGAAGATCGACAGCGCGTGCGTCGCCACCGTGCGGGCCGAGACGTGGAAGGTGGTCGGCGTCAGCTCGCCGGCGATCTTGAACATGTTCGGGATCATCAGCAGCAGGCCCTGGCTCGCCGTGAACGTGGTGGTGAGCGCGCCCGTCTGCGCCGCGCCGTGGACCGCGCCCGAGGCGCCGCCCTCGCTCTGCATCTCGGTCACCTGCGGCACCGTGCCCCAGATGTTCGTCCGGCCCTGGGCCGACCACAGGTCGGCGTACTCGCCCATGTCGGACGACGGAGTGATCGGGTAGATGGCGATCACCTCGCTGACTTTGTGCGCCACGTAGGCCGCGGCCTGGTCCCCCTCGATAGTGATCTTTCGGCGTGTCATTTCTGTCCTCTCTATCTTGTGTGTGCCGGTCGCCGGGTGGGTGTGCGCGGCACCCGCGCCGGTGTGCGCGGCACCCGCGCCGGTGCGCGCGGTCTGCGCGCCGGTGCGCGCGGTATCCGCGCGGGCCGAACAGGCCGGCGGCCTTGGGGAAATCGTGTGCCAGGAGGCGCGCACGGGACCTCGCGCCGGGACGCGCCCCTCGCGCCTACTCAGGCTACCATATCAGGGACAGGGGGCGGCTGTAAAGGGCCTTTCCCGGCTTCCGCAGGCCGTGCGTCCGGATGGCGGCGGCTCAGCCCCACAAGAGAAAACGGGGATAGCGGCTGGGCCGCCATCCCCGTATGCGGCTTCGCGCTTGGGCTTGTCGCTAGTCGTGTCAGTCGTGTTTCACCACGACGCCGGCGATGACCTGTCGGTTCACGTTTGTGTGCGTGATGCTGGGCGTCTCGTTGGCGCCGGTGGCCGCCTTGTAGCCAACAACCCCGTCGGCCGAGACGGGCTCGAGCTCGATCGAGGGTTCGGTAAACCCGTTGTTGACCTGGTAGGCGTTGCCGGTGCCCGTGTTGCCGTTCGTGCCGGCCACCAGTACCATGTCGCCGTCGGCCGTCGAGAGCGAGCTGGTCGTGACCGTGCCCGTCGTGGCGTAGTTGCTCGCGCTCGCACCGATCGACGTCGACTGATCGACGTTCTGCAGGAACACGCTCGAGAACGCCGCGGTCTGCGACGGGCTGCCGCCCGTCCAGGTGACGCCGAAGCTGGTGCCGCTCGCGGCGTTGATGCCCGTCTCCTTGAGCACGAAGACGACCACGTACTCCTCGCCAAAGGGCGTGTAGTGGCTGCGGTCGATCACCTTGGTCATCGACTGGCCGCCGTAGGTGGCCGCACTGGCGTTGAGCGCCGTGCTGTCGGAGTCTTCGCAGTGGATGGTGAACACCAACAGCCGGTCCGTGCCGGACTCCTTGGCATGGCTGTGGCTCGACGTGCTCGTGGTCCACGAGCCGATGATCTCGACATCACCGCCGCCACCGCCGGCCTGCGTTGTGGCCGACTGCGTGCTCGAGTACCCCGTCTCGTTCTGGTTGGTGCTCTTGTCACGAGCCATGACCCGGTAGCTGTACTG
>CAZCQN010000251.1:0-2617 GCA_964500825.1 uncultured Verrucomicrobiota bacterium
TGCGGTTCATGGGCCAGCGGTTCGTGCCCGATTCGTACGTGATGGGCCGGCTGGTGAACCTGCCATACACCGGCGAGGGTACCCGACGAAGCCCTCGGGCTTCGTCCAAGCAAGGCGAAGCCTTGCCGTTCACCTACACGATGTCGGCGCTCGGCCCGATTCGCGGCTTCCCACGCGGACTCGACGTGATGCACATCCTCGGCTCGGCGCGCGCGCTCGACATTCTCGACGCTGAGGGCGACACGGACTACAGCGACTACGCCCGCCACGTGGGCGAGCTGCGCGAGCTCTTCGGGGGTTTCGATACCGGCGACTGGCACCAGAACCTGTACTGGTCGTGGCTCGCGTCGCTCCGGACGCTGCTCGCGCCGTTCGGAGCAGGCTACCCCAGCTTCATGCAGACCGAGGCGTATACGGACAAGGCGCTCAACGCGGCCGTCGCCTCATGGTCGCAGCTCCGGCACGACACGATCCTGTACGTGAAGCAGTCGTATGCGATGGTCGGCTCCGCCGCCCCAGAGCCGCCACCGGCCGAGCCGCCCGGCTTCGTCGAGCCGGTCCCGGCGCTGTACGCCGAGCTTGTCGCGCTCAACGCGATGACGCACAGCGGGCTCAAGGAGCTCGGCGTGCTCTCGGAGGAGATGGACTGGCGCTTCCGCCGGACCGACCGGCTCCTGCGGCGGATCTTGGCGCTGTCGATCAAGGAGCTCAGCGGCGAGCCGCTCGACCAGAACGAGCTCCGCTACATCAAGGACTTCGGCGAGACGCTCGACAACGCGATCGGCGAGCTGACGGCCGACAGCAAGCGCACGACGATCGTGGCCGACGTGCATACCGACCCGAACTCGGGCCTCGTGGTCGAGGAAGGAACGGGGCCGGTGGACCTGATGTGGGTCGTCTGGAAGATGCCGGGCGGGGCCGGTTCGCCGGGCGGCGCGACGATCGCGGGTGCCGGGCCGGTCCTGTCGCACTACGAGTTCAAGCACCCGATGAGCGACCGGCTCACCGACGAGAAATGGCGCGAGATGGTGAAAGGCGAGGCGCCGGCGCGCGCGCCGTGGACGGAGAGGTTCGTGGTGGCTGGCGAATAGGGTAAACGCCCCTTGAGGAGCGCGTGCCGGCCTGCGGGGTTCGCGCTCCGGAACGGGGTCGGCTGGTCACGAGCAACGGTCGCGACGCGTCCGCGTCGCAGACGCGGCGGCGGCCGGCCCTACTCGATGTAGAGGATCCGGCCGCAATGCTCGCACGTGACGAGCGAGTCGCCCTCCATGAGCTCGGCCACGAGCGACTTGGTCACCACCATGTAGCAGCCCTGGCAGACCTCGTTGACGACCGGGACGATCGCGTTGCCCCTGATGCGGGACTGCTGCATCCGCTCGTAGCGGTGCACGAGCGTGCCGTCAAGGTTGCGCACCATTGAGTTGCGCTGGCGCAAAAACACCTTTTGCTTTGGGCCCAGTTTGCGGCTCGAGTCCTCGGTCGGCAGCCCGTCCTTGTAGAGGTCGTCCATTCTGTTGTCGAAGCTCTGCAGCTTGGAAAGCTGCTGGAGTTGCTTGCCCAAGACCATCGCCTCCTCCGTCTCCTTTTCTCCTGCTTGCTTGCTCCCCACGAGTGCCAATAGCTCCAGTCCTCGCTGAGAGTGTCTCCTCAGATCTACGGCGCTTCGCGCTTCCGAATCAGGTCGACGAACTCCTCCGGCCCCGAGGCACCCAGCAGCTCGCGCCTGAGCGCGGGGTTGCCCATGAGTCGCCCGAGCTTGGCGATCACCTGGAGGTGCAGGGCGTCGTTCGGCGCGCACAGCATCACCACCAGATGGGTCGGCTTGCCGTCGAGGCCGCCGAAGTCGATGCCGCGGCGCGAGCGGCCAACGGCGATCGCGAGCTCCCTACAGAAGCGGCTCCCGTTGTAGCGCGGGTGCGGCAGCGCCACCTGCTCGATGATGGCCGTCGAGCAGAGCCGCTCGCGGTTGTGGACCGCCTGGCGAAAGCCGGCCGGGTCGCGGACGGTGTAGTTCTTGGTGATGACGCCGGCGAGCTCGTCGAGCGCCTCGCCCTTGGTGGTGGCGTCCAGATCGAGGCGGATCGTCCCGGGCCGAACGGCGTCGGCGATCGAGACGCCGGCCTCGGCCTCCCCGAGCTGAGGGACGCCGTTGTGGTTGCGCAGGTGGCTGCTCATCTGGAGGTCGAGCCACCCGTCGATCATTGACTGGCGAAACCGCCACTGGTTGGCGATCTTGACGGTCGGAATGGTGCCATCTTGAGCCAGCTTGTAGACGGCCCGCTCGTTGACCTTCAGGTACTTGGCGACCTGCTTGATGGTGAGGATTTCGTCCGGATCGCTCATCTGCCCCGCCGAGCAATCGGCGCCCGGTTGTGGTCACCCAAATCCTACAGCAAACACCATACGCGATGAGATCGGCGTTGTCAAGCATAAAAATGCGATGGAATACAAAGGACGGCAAGCCCCGCTCACGGACGGCATAGGGCGCGTTGCTCTTCTCTTCGGCGTTCTAGCTGGGAGGCGATGCCGGAAGCGGGGCGAGAAAAAAGCGGCCCCCTGAAAAGGGGGCCGCACTCTTTCTCTCTGGTGAACCGGGCCTTAGAAGCTGACGAGGATC
>CAZCQN010000252.1:0-2616 GCA_964500825.1 uncultured Verrucomicrobiota bacterium
GCGCCCCAGGCTACCCTCTGCCGGGCCTCCGGCCCTTGACTTGCACAAGTCGGGTCAAACGCCTTTTTCAGCAGCCTGCTAGCGGCAGATGTTCCTGAGCACGATCGCGGCGGCGGCGTCCGTGGCGAGGGCGTCGAGGAGACGCAACTGGCAGAGCGTGAGCGTGCCCGAGCCGTGCGGGAGCCGCACGAGGTCGGCGCCGAACTTGGTGCCGAACGTCATCACCGTGCCCGCGACGGGGCGGACGTCGAGGCCGAACACCGAGTTGCGCGGAGAGACGTCGCGGTAGAAGTCGTTCATGAGCCCGCCGCGCGGCAGCCCGTCGAAGAGCGGGTCGTTCTGCACCCAATGGAAGCCGCCGAGGAACATCCCGGAGCTCCACTCGACCCGGAACGTGTGGTTGCCGAGCGTGATGTCCGGATCGCCCTCGCGAAGCCTCGGCAGCTCGCAGAAAACCGCCTCGGCGCCAGCCTCGACCTGGGCGAGCACGACGTCAATGGCCGGCCTGGAGTAGTCCGACAACTTCTCGGCCGGTGGGACGATGATCAGCTTCGCCCCGGCGTCCTCGGACCACGCCGACCACGGCGCACCGATCGAGTCGAGCGCCGCTCCCAACGCATCACTTGGACTGACCACGTGCACCGGGCGACATCCGTCGAACGAGACCGGCCCAAAAACGCTCAGGCCCGCGCGCGAGACGCGTACTAGGTTGCCCATGTAGACCAGGCGTGCCTCGAAGCGATAATGGCCGGGCTTGACGTTGAGCTTGACCGACACGGCATCGAGCGTGTTGATGCCGTCGCCGAGCTGCGCGCCGAACCGCGCCGTGCGCACGTCGCCGCCGCCGCTGCCGCTTACCACGACGAAGCCGGAGCCTTCGTCCAACCGACGCAAAGCGTCGCCGTCCTCGTCGACGATGGCCCACTCTATCGTCACCTCGCCCTCGTAGCCGACCTCGTTGACGATCCACAGGCCGACCGTGACCGTCTCGCCGACGAGCACGTTGCGCCTCGGGCACCACGTCACGAGCAGGATCGGGGCGTTGACCACAGCGAGCTGGGCCGCGACGAGCTTCGGCCGGCGGAACGCGTCCACCATGCCCGCGCCGTACTCGAAGGACGCGTCCTGGAACTGCGTGAAGCAATAGCCGCCGAGCTTCGGGTTGATGCGCATCGCCTCGATCTGGCGCCGCGCGGCAAATGCCTGAACCGACTGCGCCGCCTCGGCGAACGCCGTGAAGCTCGGGTAGATGTCGTAGAGGCCGTGCTTCTCGAGCCCCTCGTCGAGCGCCTTGACGCGCGCGGCGAGCTCGGCCTTGTCCTGGTAGTTGCGGCTGCCGCGCTTGGCGTACTCGTCGAGCACGGTGCTCAGGTCGCCCAAACCGCCGAAGCCGAACTCGCTGATATAGCTGAGCTGCCCCTCGACGCCCGCGGTGCGGAAGTACTCGAACACGGTGTCATCGACCGGGCCAGGCTTGTACGGGTGGTGGTCGTAGTACTCGACGAGGTCACTCGATCCGGGGTACATGTACCTGGCCGGTTGCTTGGTCCACTCGACGCCGCCGCTGTCATCGACGATCAGGCGCGTCGGGTCGTGGCGCCGCGCTTCGAGGCACAGCTCGGCTTTGATCGTCTGCGCGCCGCCCTCGGGGTCGGACCACGAGCCGAACCAGTTGCCGGTCTCGTTGAGCATGCTCCACATCACGACGCTCGGGTGGTTGCGGTCGCGCAGGACCATCTCGCGCACCTCGCGCAGGCAGCGCTCCTTCATGTGGTCAGAAGGCTTGATCCAGCCGATCGGCGGCTCCTCCTGCACGAGCATGCCGAGCTTGTCGCAGAACTCGAGCGTCACGGGCGGCGGCGGCTTGATGTGCATGCGAAGGCAGTTGAAACCGGCCTCCTTCGCGAGCCGGATCTCGTGCTCGGCGAACTCGCGATCGAACGGGTACGCGAGCGTGACCGGGTAGCTCGGCTGGAACAGGGCCGCCTTGAGCACGATCGGCTCGCCGTTCAGATGAAACCGGTCGCCCTCGACGGTAAACTCGCGCAGGCCGAACGTCTCCGTGACAGAATCGCCAGCGACGTCGGATGTCGCCCGATGCGAAGCATCGCCGTCGGCCAAAGTCGCCTCGAGCGTGTACACAAACGGCGCTTCCGGCGACCAGAACAGGAAGTCCTCGAGCGCGAGCGTGAACGTGTGACAGCTCATGCCCGGCGGCAACTCGAGCGGGTGCTCTTCGTCGGCGAGCACGGCGGGCGGCTCGAAGTCCTCGGGCGCGAGCTCGCCCTCGAGCGAGGTTTCCTCGTCGACGTATTCCTGGACCTTGAGCCGCAGGACCGACTCGGCCGCCTCGGCCGTGTCGTTGCGGATCGTCACCTCCGCCTCGATCGAGCCGGCGCGGATGTCGGGCTTGATGAAGCAGTCGGCGATCCAGATGCGGCCGGTCACGATGATCTCGACGTCCTGCCAGAGCCCGCCGAAGTTACCGTAGCAGAACTGCTTCGCGTTCGGCACCTCTTCGAGCCGCAGCCCGTCGATGCCCTCGTCGGCCGCCGGCGGGAAGCGCTCGATGAAGTCGGCCTCGGCCGTGAGCGGCGGCACAAGCACGCGCACCAC
>CAZCQN010000253.1:0-2608 GCA_964500825.1 uncultured Verrucomicrobiota bacterium
CCAAAGAGCTGTGCACCGACAACGCCGCCATGGTCGCCGGCCTCGGCGCGTGGCGTGCGGTCCGTTTCCCCGATGAGTCTTCCGGGGACTTCGACGCCTTCCCCAACTTCGGCGCCTTCGACGCGCTCGAGGACTACCGCGACCCTCGAGCCCGCAGACGAGGCGGTCGCCGCCGCAAGGAATAGGGGCGAGCTGCACGCGCCGCTCGGTCTGTTCCGCGTGCTAGTATCCCCCCGAGAAAACGCGGAACCCGTTGGCCTCGGGAAGGCACATACGGGTGGAACAGGCAACCGGTAGGTGGGGTTGGTGGACGCAGCGGCTGAGGGAGCGCTGATCGCGGCTGCGAGGCGAGGCGATCGAGGCGCGTTCGGCATCCTCGTCGAGCGCTATCGGGACCGGCTCCACCGGGTGGCCTTGGGCTTGACGCGCGGCTCGGCCGACGCCGAGGACCTGGCGCAAGAAGCGTTCGTCCGGGCGTACGGGGGTCTCGGGCGGTTTCGCGGCGACTGCGCGTTCTACACGTGGCTCTTTGGGATCCTGCTCAACGTGTATCGACGGTGGGTGCGGCGGCGAGCGCGCGTCCGGCAGCACGTTGTGAACACACAGACTGACGCACCTGATCTCGCGCCGCTGCCGAATCGCCAGGCGGCCGCGAAAGACGAGCTCGAGCGGGCGTTGTCCGTGATCGACCACCTGCCGCCGAAGCTGCGCGAGGTGCTCGTGCTCCGGCACCTCGAGGAAATGTCGTACGTAGAGATGGCGCGTGCCATCGGGTGCCGCGTCGGCACGGTGCGGTCGCGACTGCATCGGGCACGCGAGCAGCTCGCGGCGCGATGGCAACGCGTGCGCGGCGAATAGAAAAGGATCGGAATCATGGAATGTCGAGACGCGAGGAAGAACTTGTCGGCGCTGCTCGACGGCGCGCTCGAGCCCGACGCCGCCGAGGCCGTCCGCGACCACATCGGCTCGTGCGCGGCGTGCGCGGCGGCGTTCGAGACGATGCGGGCGGCCGATGCCGAGGCCCGCACCGCGCTGCGCGGCGTGGCCGAGAGCGCCCAGCCGAGCGGCCGGTTCACGGCGCGCGTGCTGGCCGGTATTGCTCGTCAAGGGCGTGCGCCCTCCGCCACGCTCTGGCGGCCGCGGGTCCGGCGGCTGGCCTTGGTCGCGGCCGCCGTCGTCATCATCGGCCTGGGAATCTGGACGATCGTATCGAATCTGCCCGGGCGCGAGGGTGACGACGTGACCGTAACCAGCGTACGTCCCGCACCGCCGCGTCCGACCGTCCTTGTCCTGACCACCTTGGAGTTGCCGTCGGTCCGCGGCCTCGTCGAGGAACTGCTCGGCAACGGCTTCCCCGAGCCCTCTGCAGAGCCGGAAGAGGTGGATCGACCGCAACTCAACTATGCGCCAACAGTTGTTCCCACACATTGGGGGTAAGACTGATGAGAGTTCTTTGGGCAGGCCTGGTCATGGTGACGCTCGCCACGGTGTGGTTGGCGCAAGCGGCTGCGGCGGCTGAGCCCGCCGAGCCGGAGACGATCACGATTCTCGGCAACACGTACAGCGTGGTGCCCGACGACGAGCTCCGAGCGCTCGGGTTCGAGTTCCCTGACGTGGCGCCCGACGAGAACGCGGCAACCCTCTACCTGAAGGCGATCGAGGCGTACACGCCGCTCGACATCAGATCACCGGAGGCCTCGCTTCGCAGCGCTGTGCTTAAGGATGGCTGGAGCGACGAGAGCGGCCCGCTGGCGGACTACCTCGAGACGAACCAGGAGGCGTTCACGCTCGTCGAACAGGCGGCAGCCAGGACGAAGTGCCACTTCCCCGTCATGGTCCCGCTGGGCGAGTCGCTCGACACCGTGGCGGTCACCGAGATGGCGATGTCGCAGCTCTCGCAGATGAGGGAGCTCGCCCGGTTCGTCATCACCGAGGGCAAAGCGCGCGAGTACGAGGACCGCGCACTCGACGCGCTCGACGCCTACCTGCTCACGCTCCAGATGAGCAACCACCTGGCTCAGGACTCGAACCTCATCGGGGGGCTCGTGGCGCTCGCATGTGGGACGATGGGCATGGAGTCGGTCGAGCGATGCCTCGTGCGCCACGAGATCGATGCCGACGTGCTCGCCGACGTGCAGCAGCGCGTCCACGGACTGTCAGAGGGGCGTCCGGCCATCGCCACGGTAGCCCGCAACGAACGGGCATTCTCGGCCAAGCTGGCCTCGATGTTCAAGAGCGAGAAAGAGCAGGCGCAAATCCGGCGCGACGTGCGCCAGTTCTGGGACGAGATGGACAAGGCCCTCGAGCTGCCGCTTCCCGAGTTCATCGAGACCGGCGCGGGCGACGAGCCGATCAGGAAGGCCAGGGCGCGCAAGTTCCCCCCGAACATCATGAGCGCACTCGGCCCGGCACTCGCGCGCGTTCGCACCGTGTACGGTCGCAACGAGCTGTCGTGGACGGTGCTCGACGTCGAGTTCGCCCTGGCGCGGTACGCGGCCGAGCACGGCATGTACCCTCAAACGCTCGACGAGCTCAAGCCGCTCATGCTTACCGACGGGATCGACCCGTTCTCGGGCAAGCCGCTCCACTACCGGCTCGAGGCCGATGG
>CAZCQN010000254.1:0-2597 GCA_964500825.1 uncultured Verrucomicrobiota bacterium
GACGGCGGGCGTCGCGCGTTCCGCGCGCGCGGCGACCCGCCCTACATCGCCCCGTCGATCTGTTTCGTTGATGAGCATCAGGGCTGGTCGACCGCGACATCGTCTACATTCCGGCAGCCCGTTTCAACGGGCTTCCAAGAAGTGGCTTAACCCGAGAATCGGAAGGACGTTGAAACGCCCTCCAAGGGGGCGGACGGCACGCGTGGGACCAGCCCTCAAGGGCTGGCCTGCCAAGAGCGAGGGCGTTGAAACGCCCAGGGGCTCGGGTTTCACGAGATCCTGTCAGGGCCTTGAGGAGGCCAACCTGCACTTGTGTTGCCCATTCCTGGGACGCGATGCTGGCAGCGCCAGGTCTCCCGGCCACCGCGGGTCGTTGGGGTGCCGGATACGCACATGGGTGCCGTGGGGTCAGCGCCATAAAGCAGGCAAAGGGAACGACTTCGTGCCGTTTCCGCTTGACATCCGGGGGCGGTTCGTGTATCCTTTCACACGGAAGGGGCTTTAGCCCCACTTGTGCTTTGACCTGAGCGTTCAGCCGGTGTTCTCATATCCGGATACTGATACACCTGGTAAGGGGGAGTTCTTGAATCGGTGACAGCTTCGCGCGCCTGAGTGTTGGACTCACGAATAAACGTTTCCCTTGCGTCGAGACGAGTTCATATACCAGGTGTAACGGGCCCGTGCCGAAGAGAGAGGGGGCTCGTAAGCGAGCATCGCGCACATGAACACTACTGGGTTCTTGGGCTTGCCCAAGGCAAGCACGTTCTCCCGCGTCAGGGCCAGCAGCCGTGAGGATGCCCGCAATAAAGAAACAGATTTGGGTTGGTTAGGACGATTTGCCTCCTAACGCTCCCTCGCGGCGGCGCTCTCCCGGGAACGCCGCCGCTTCTTTATGCCTCCATCCAGGCAGCCCGCCCAAGATTCTTGACCTCGACGGTCAGTTTGTGTTATCCTATGCACGGTCAGCTGTGGCGCAAGCGTGAGGCGTCTTCGTGTCGTGCGGCGGCTGGATCGGGGGGAATCAGTCACGTTCGCGCACCTCGTCGGTGCCCTGGCCGCTCGGCCGGCCGAGGCATGGAGCACCCACCGCATAACGAGAGAGTCATGAAGCTGCTGCTGTTGACCGCTGTTGCCCTTGTCACGTCGAGGACGTGTATCTGGTCGGCACGGTCGTCCTGTACGAGGGCGAGTTCAGCTTCGATCCGGCCTCGGGCCTCACGAAGGGGCTGAACGCGCTCTGCTCGAAGCTGAGCCTCGGCGGCATGCACGTCGAGATTCGCAGCCTCCAGCTCACGCCCGGCCTCGACGGCGTACGTGTGTCCGCCTTGATGGAGCTCCCTGAAGCGATCGGCGGGATCGTGGTTGACGTCGGCCAGTTCGAGGTGAGCCAGAGCGGCGGCGTGCACGTGGACGCCACGGTCACGGTTGACGAGATCGGCATCCCGGGCACGGGCTGGTCGCTGCACGACGTCGTGGTTTCCATCGACACCTTCAACGACATCTACAGCGGCGCGGGCACACTCACCATCCCAGCGATGGTGACGATCTCGGGCAGCTTCGAGATCTACCAGGGCGCGCTCAATGAGATCGGCGTCGGCCTGAGCGGCTTCAGCGTCCCGATTGACGCGACCGGGCTGAGCCTGACGGCGCTGACCGGAGCGGTCGATCACCTGGCGGACCCGGAGCCGGTCGTCATCTACGCCGGCGCGACCGTGAGCCTGGCACTGACCGGGTCTGACCGTCTGGTTGATTTCATCGGCGACATCGAGGTGAGTCAGGCGGGCTACATCAAGGGCACGCTGCTCGTGCGCTATCTGATTATTGCCGACTTTGACGGCTTCGACCTCGGCCAGCTCACTGTGATCCTCGGGGCCGAGGGGACGCGCTGGGAAGGGCTCTCGGCGGAAGGGTGGTTCAACGTGTTCGACACGTTCTACGGCGAGGGCGAGCTGCACATCGATCTTGACGGCACGTTCCAGGGCCAGGGCGTCGGGACGTTTGCACTGCCGTCGTGGCTCGGTGGCGCGCAGGTTGACGCCACGGTTCAGTTCGACAATAGCCGGGTCCGCACCCTGATCCCGATCAACTGGTTCACGATCCAGAACGTGGGCGTGCAGTTCGACAACGTCTGGCCGACCCGGAGATGGGTGGGCTGGCGCCGGGCGACGTCGGCCAGCGCTTCTACAAGGTCAGCGTCGAGGACGGCAGTTAGCGGCTTCCGCACAGGGCTGGCGCGACGAACCGGCCACAAGGCACATCCCCCCAGCCGCCGGGCGTCGTGCCGCCGATTCCACCTGCCTGCGCCACCTGCGCGCTTGCCGTGCTTGACCAAGCCCGCTCGCGGAGCTAGGTTCTGGCGCGAACCTGCCGTGGTGGAGTGGCAATGGAGATCAGGACGCTGGAAGAACGGGCGCGGCTGGCGCTCAACTGCCTAGCGCGCAACGTGGATGCCAACTGGAGCCGGCTCCCCTACGTCTGGACGTACCTGAAGCCGAGTCGGCCGGTTGCCCGCCACGGCGCCGGCGCGCGCCTCGGGGCGGGCGCGGGCGACTTCGCCGATCTGACGGG
This sequence comes from uncultured Verrucomicrobiota bacterium, assembly GCA_964500825.1. Classification (GTDB taxonomy): domain Bacteria; phylum Auribacterota; class JABMQX01; order JAFGEW01; family JAFGEW01; genus CAYUZG01. Next base: position 2,569 of record CAZCQN010000254.1, read on the forward strand.
CCGCTGGATCGACGCGCTGGCGCTGGCGC
>CAZCQN010000255.1:0-2590 GCA_964500825.1 uncultured Verrucomicrobiota bacterium
CAACGCTGGCCGACTCCCAGTTGACCGACGAGAGCGGCAGGTCGCGGACCTTGTCGCCGACGGCGCTGAGATCGTGCGGCTCGGTCTCGGGGCGCGTCATGAGCCGGTGGTAGGCCTTGGCCCGGCGGGTGTAGATGTCGTCGATGCCGGCGAGCTTCTCGATGGCGTCGAGCAGCGCGTCGGGGTCTTCTGCCTCGATAGCCGACTTGGCGTAGACCTCGTACAACGTCTGCCGCTTCAGCTCGTCGACGGGGACCTTCAGCGACTCGTCGAGCGTGAACCTGTAGACCAACTCGCGCCGATCGTTGTTGACGAAGTAGCAGCGGAGCCGCAGCACATACTCGCCGGGCGTGAGGGCGCCCACGCGAACCTTGAAGCGGCCGCGTTCGTCGACCTCGCCCACCCAACTCGTTGCGTCGTAGTCCATCTGCTTGTCCATGCCGTCGTGATAGGCGACGACCGCGTACGCGCGCGGCGACGACTCGACTCGGCCGGTGATGATGTACTCGCCCTTGCCCTGGGCGAACTCGAGGTCGTGGAACTGGCAATCGGCCTTGACGTCGATGTCCTTCGTGCTGTGCGTGAACAGCGGGTGCGACGACAGGATCGTCGCGTGCGCTTTGGACAGGAAAGCCCCCTTGGGGTCGCCCGCGCGCTCGGCGAAGAGGTGGTAGTTGCCGCTGCCCATGAGCGCCCAGCCCAACGCGGCGTGCTGCTCGTCGGTCTCCGCGTTGTGCGGCAGGCCGAGCGCGTGGCCGAACTCGTGGGCGACGCCGCCCATGTGCGAGATGATGAAACGACTCAGCGGCCAGTAACGACGGCCACCGGAGTAGACCGCCGGGCTCTTCCTGGCCAGGTTGAGGGGGTCGAGCAACGTGAAGTCGATGACCCAGGCGACGCCGTCCGTTCGGCACCCGCCGCCCCAGTAGGGCGCCCAACTGTGAATGCACCAGACATCGTCGCTGACCGCTTCGAGACACGTGTTCTGGAAGATAATAATGTGTTCCTGCTCGACGTCGATGCCCTTCTCAAGCAACTGCGGCTTGATCCAGCTCTCGAAGATCTCCTTCGCGTGGATCGGCTCGCCAGGGGCAAAGGGCCGCGTGCCGTTGACGACGTGGACAACGAGACGCTCGCCGATATCACGTTCGAGCGGGAACGTCATCGGCCCAAACCCATTGCGCTCCATCTCGTCGCGATACCACGACTGGATCTCGGTCACGACACGCTCGATGCGCTTCTGGTAGCCCGGCGGGCACTCGCGTCCGGCTGGATTGAAGTAGACGATGTGGACGAATTGATGCGGGGGGGCGCCTTTCTCAACACGACGCGTCTGTTCCACTTCGTCTTCCGGGGGACTGGTGTCCAAGCGTGTGAGCACGGGCGAGAACCAGACGCCGCAGTCACCCCACCGGCCATTCTCGCCGTCCTCGACGATCAGATCGAGCTCCTGGACGCCGGTCACGTCGACATCGACGTGCCCCTCGACCCAGTCCTCGACGAGCTTGGAGCGGAAGCGTTCAAAGCCGTCGCACTTGACGACGAACACAACCGATCCCCTGTTGTTGTTCTGGAGCCCGTAGCCGCTCGTGAACCGCTCCCAGTTGCCGTCGAGCTTGAAGACGTAGCTCGAGTTGGCGTGGGCATAGAGGCCGCTCTCATGGAACTGCACGCCCGACTCGAGCGGCCAGTCCTTTCTGTTCTTCTTCTCATCTTCGACCGGGATGCTGTCGCGCGTCGGCTCTCCCCACCCGACCACGCACGACTCCCACGCAACAGACGAGAGCGGCACCTGTTGAACCGAGTCGGCAAAGGCGGCAAGCTCCTTCAGCTCGGGCCTCGTACGCGTCATCAGGGCGTAGTACGCCCTGGCGCGGCGGTAGTGGACGTCGTTGAGGTTCGTAAGCTTCTCCATAGCGCCAAGCAGCGCGACGGGATCCCGGGCCTCGATCGCCGGCTTGGCGTAGAGCTCGTAGAGCGTCTGCCGATCGAGCTCGGCGACCGGGAGCTCGAGCGACGGCCCGATCTCGAAGCTGTATCCGAGCTGCCGCTTGTCGCCATGAACCATGTAACACCGGAGCCGCAATTCGAACGGGCCGGGCTTGAGCTGTCCCACGTGAGCCTCGAAACGCCCGTTCTCATCGACATCCGCGACCCAACTCGTCGCCTCGTAGTCCATCCCGATGTTCTTGTCGTCGTGATAGGCAACCACGGCATACGCCCGGGGCGACGCTTCGACGCGACCGGTCACGATGTACTCGCCCTCGCCCTGGGCAAACTCGATGTCGAAGAACCGGCACTCGGCCTCGACGTCGATGTCCTTCGTGTTGCGCTTGAACAGCGGATGCGATGAGAGGATCGTTGCATGCGCTTTCGACAGGAAGGCCCCTTTCTCCTCCCCAACACGGTGTGCCGAGAAGCGCTGGTTGCCGTTGCCCATCAACGTGAGGCCGAGTTCGGCTTCCTGTTCCTTCGTCTGTCGATTGTGTGGCAGGCCAAGCGCATGGCCGAACTCGTGTGCCACGCCGCCGCCCATGCCGATCGTGGGGCTGTTCACGATGTCCATGCCCGGGTAATCGTGCACGTAGGC
>CAZCQN010000256.1:0-2538 GCA_964500825.1 uncultured Verrucomicrobiota bacterium
ACCCCCCCGACGAGATCGACCGCGCCGCCCGCGAGCTCCGCGACGAGCGCCGCGAGTGGCTCGCCTCCTTCGACGCCCTCGACCCCGCCATCATCAACGTCTTCGCCGACGCCCCCACCCGCACATAGGCCTGGCCCCGAGGCGCCCGCGTGTCCGTCGGCCCTGCTGGCGATGCTCATCCGCGCCCCCACCCGCGCGTAGGCGAGGCCCCGACGCGCCCGCGTGTCCGTCGGCCCTGCCGGCGATGCTCATCCGCGATGGGTATTGCCACCGGCTTCAGCCGGTGGTCTCGTGCGATCCCCCCAACACACAAATGAGCCCCGAAGGGGCGACACATCCAGCCCTCACAATGCGCCGTCTGTCACCCCTTCGGGGCTCCGGCGTTTTCTTGTCCTGTTTCCTCCTCATTGACCGTGCTGCTCCTATCCGGTAAGCTTGGAGCATTGGGCTTTCGCAGGGGAAGGAATACGTGCTCGACTTGGCCAATCTGAATAAGCGAGTCTCCGATGCTGTCAAGCACTTCTGGCGCACCCGGAAGGAACAGGCTCACAAGCAGCGGACAACGGGCCCGAGCGATCGCGGGACCAGAAGCGCGGTTACTGGCGGTGCTCAGATGGATGGGTTCGTGGAGTTGATCGAGGACCTCCTGCTGGCGAGCGGCGTCAGCAGGGGATTCGTGTTCCGCAAGAAACGCATCGAGCTCCCTGGCTTCTTCCGACCAACAAAAGAGTGGGACCTCCTCGTTGTGAAGGGCGAACAGCTCATAGCTGCCATCGAGACCAAGTCCCACGTCGGCCCCTCGTTTAGCAACAACTTCAACAACCGCGCTGAGGAGGCGCTTGGGAGCGCGCTGGACCTATGGACTGCCTACAAGGAAGGAGCGTTCAACACGACGGCCGCGCCATGGCTGGGGTATTTGCTCCTTCTCGAGGACTGCAAGGGCTCTGTGACTCCCGTCAAGGTCAGAGAACCTCACTTCGAGGTGTTTCCGGAGTTCAAGAAGGCATCGTACGCAGTCAGATACGAGTTGCTCTGCCGCAAGCTTGTGAGAGAGCGGCATTACAGCGCGGCATCGTTCCTCATGTCGAGCAGCGAAAGCGGTGTTAACGGATCTTACACAGAACCAGCTCATGATCTGGCTTTCGATGCTTATGCACGCTCGCTCATTGCCCATGCTGCAGCGTATGCTGATTAGTCGAGGCAGCCCATGTTGAAGTCCATGCCGAACGGCACCACCCACCATCTGGTCCAAGGCGATGCTCGGTCCATGCCGTTCATTGAAGACGGATCAGTGCACCTCGTCGTCACCTCCCCCCCGTACTGGACGCTGAAGAGGTACAACGAGCTGGAAGGCCAATTGGGGCACGTCGCGGACTACGAGGCCTTCCTTATCGAGCTGGGTCAAGTCTGGCGTGAGGTGTTTCGGGTCCTCGTGCCTGGTGGGCGACTCGTTTGTGTCGTCGGGGACGTGTGCTTGTCCCGCAAGAAGCACGGGCGGCATCTTGTTGTTCCTCTGCATGCCGACATATGTGTGATGTGCAGGCGGATCGGATTTGACAACTTAAACCCCATTATCTGGCACAAGATAGCGAACGCCAGCTACGAAGTCGAGCGAGGCAGTAAATTCCTGGGGAAGCCATACGAGCCCAACGCGATTATCAAGAACGACATCGAGTTCATCCTAATGCAGCGGAAACCGGGCGGATACCGGAAGCCGACGCAGAGGCAACGGGAACTCAGTAAGATCAGTAAGCCAGAGCACGCCGAGTGGTTCCAGCAGTTCTGGAACATGTCAGGGGCGTCAACCAAGAACCATCCTGCACCTTTCCCGTTGGAGCTCGCTTACCGTCTTGTCCGGATGTTCTCCTTCTGGGGTGACACCGTGCTCGATCCATTCTGCGGGACCGGTACCACGATGGTTGCCGCCATGAAGTCCGATCGGAACAGCGTCGGCATCGACATCGATCCCAGCTACTGCCGCATGGCCGCTCGACGCTTGCAGCAAGAGAATCAGCCGCTCGTAGCTCCTGCCGAACTCAGGTTTTCCAAGATGGAGCGCGCACCGCGCACGGGCATGGTGGTCAGAGAGAGCGAGGCGCTATACAAAGCATCGAGGCGCAAGCCACCAAAGAAGAAGAAAAAGAAGAAGACGTCCAGCTAGTTTCCCACCCTTGTCCTGTCAGACTCGTCGGCTACACCCTTGGCAGGTCGCCGTGCCCTTTGGTGGGGAGGAACGTGCGGCCCATGAGGTGAGTGTTGACAACGCGTCTGCAGCCGGTGGCTTTCGGGCGGGGCTCGCCCGTGGAGCATGGGCAAGATGCCCATGCCACTTAGCCCGCATTTCTCACAACGCATGCACGTGGTGTCGTTCCGTGTGAGCCGCGTAGCGGCGATTGGCAGTAGCCTCGGGCGCAAGCCCGTGGGAAGCGGAATCGAAAAACACCCGGAGCCCCGTCAGGGGCGATTGAACACGCGAGCTCAATCGCCCCTGACGGGGCTCCGGTCCTCTTGGAGGCCCCTTCATTCCCACGGGCTTGC
>CAZCQN010000257.1:0-2511 GCA_964500825.1 uncultured Verrucomicrobiota bacterium
TCCGGCCCTTGACCTGCACAAGTCGGGTCAAACGCCTTTTTCAGCACCCTGCTAGACCCGGTCGCTTTCTTGCCCGCCCACAAGGCCGGCCCGATCTCAAGCAGCACGTCATTCACCTTCAGGCGTCTGGCCGGCGGCGGCGCGGTCGACAAACCAGATCAGCTCGCCCTGCGGGCGAGCCATGGCGGCCGGATACGTGGCGCGCGCGGCCAGAGGGTTGTCGAGGATGGAGCGGCACACGTTCTGTTTCGCCCCGCCGGTCACAAGGAAGTAGACGCGGCCGGCCGCGTTGATGACGGGCAGCGTGAGCGTCACTCGTGGGAGGCGCGGCTCGACGGCCGGCGCCCCGACGGCGGCGACCCATCGTTCCTGCTCGTTGAGGACCGGATCGCCGGGGAAGAGCGACGCCGTGTGGCCATCCTCGCCCATGCCGAGCAGGACGAGATCGAAGCGGGGCAGCGTCGTGGCGACGTTTCGCGGCGGGTGTTCGGCGAAGAAGGTGCGCAGCGCGCGTTCGTACTCGGCGGCCGCTTTGTCCGGATCAAGCTCGCCTGGAATCCGGTGGATGTTTGACTCGGGCACTGGCACATGGTCGACAAGCGCCTCGCGCACCATGCGGTAGTTGCTGTCCGCATGATCGGGCGGCACGCACCGCTCGTCTGCCCAGAACAGGTGCACGCGCGACCAGTCGATGCTCGCGGCGAATTCGCGCGAGGCGAGGTGCTCGTACATGGCACGCGGCGTCGAGCCCCCTGCCAAGGCCACAGCGAATCGGCCATGCGCGGCGATCGCGTCCGCAGCGGCGCTTGCGACATGGTCGGCCACGGCGACCGCAAGCTCCTCGGCGTCGCGGCTCACGTTGATCTCGGCCATTACACCTCGCCTGCCTCGCTGCACCCGACACGCCAGGCACGGCCGTCGCGCGCCATGAACTCGGCCGCGGCCGTCGGCCCCCAGCTTCTCTGCTTATACGTAAGAAGCGGCCGTCCGCCGGGCGACTCCCACGCCTGGACGACTGGGTTGATGAGCCGCCAGCTCGCCTCGATACCGTCGCTGCGCGTGAAGAGCGACGCATCGCCGTTGATGGCGTCGAGCAAGAGGCGCTCGTAGGCCTCGGGCAGCGCGCGACCTCCGAACGAATCGCGGTAATCGAAGTCCATGAAGACCGAGCGCGTGTCCTGCGGCGAATCGGGCAGCTTCGTCTCGAACCGAAGATCGACCCCCTCGTTGGGCTGGATGCGGAGCGCGATGCTGTTTTGCGTCAGCGTCTTGCCCGGCGGCAGATTGAACATCACGTGCGGCGGCTGCTGGAACACCACGACGATCTCGGTGGCCTTGGTCGCCATCGCCTTGCCCGAGCGCAGGTAAAACGGCACTCCCTTCCAGCGCCAATTATCGATACACAGCTTGACCGCGGCAAACGTCGGCGTACGCGAGTCCGGCGCGACGCGCTCCTCGCGGCAATAGCCCTCGTACTGCGCGCAGAGTGTCTCGTCGATGGCGATCGGCCGAATCGCGCCAAGAAGCTTCACCTTCTCGTTTCGGATCGCGTCGGCTTCGAACGATGCCGGCGGCTCCATCGCCACCAGCGCGAGGAGCTGCAAGAGATGGTTCTGAAACATGTCGCGCAGCACGCCGGCCTTGTCGTAGTAGCCGGCGCGATGGCCGACGGTGGCCGACTCGACGACGGTGACCTGCACGTGGTCGATATAGCGCCGATTCCACACCGGCTCGAAGATCGTATTGCCGAATCGGAAGAACAGGACGTTCTGGGCCGTCTCCTTGCCGAGGTAGTGGTCGATGCGAAAGACCCGGCGTTCGTCGAACACCGCGTGAATTCTCCGGTTCAGCTCCTGGGCCGACGCGAGGTCGCGTCCGAACGGTTTCTCGACGACGACGCGCCGCCATCCATCCGTGTCGTCAGCCAGGCCGTGCGCGCCGAGCTGCTCGATGATCGGCCCGAAAAACTCGGGCGCCGTCGCCAGGTAATAGAGCCGGCGTGCCGGGCCGGCCTCGATCTCGGCGAGTTCGGAACGGAGCCTTGCATAATCGGCGGGCGTATCGAGGTCGCCGCGCCTGTAGAAGATGATGTTCGAAAACACACGCCACGTTGCTTCGTCGAACGAGCCGCCGCCGAACTGCTCGACTCCCTCCCGGAGGCGCGCGCGGAACGTCACGTCGTCGTACGGGCGGCGCGCGTACCCGACGAGGCGCGTCGTCTTCGGGAGCCGCTCCTTTCGGAACAGGTTATAGAGCGCAGGCACGATCTTGCGCTGCGTCAGATCGCCCGACGCGCCGAAGACAACGAGCGTGATCGGCCTCGCGTCAGAATCGGTCGCGGCCATCGGCGGCTCCTCTTTCTCGAACACGCTTGCACTCGTACACTAGGGCCGACGTCTGCTCCAACTCTGCTCTTGCGCAGCACGGTTCCGCAAGCGGATTCCCCCGATGCGGCCAGCAGGCTGCTGAAAAACCCTGCCGGCGCCAGAGAATCTCCATCTGTTGCGGAAT
>CAZCQN010000258.1:0-2418 GCA_964500825.1 uncultured Verrucomicrobiota bacterium
CGCGGCTCACACGGAACGACACCACGTGCATGCGTTGTGAGAAATGCGGGTTAGCCCGTGGAGAGCAAGCACGGCAGTGTCCCCAGCCCCCGCAGGGGGCGACATCTGACAACGAGGCAGCGCAGATGCCGCCCCCTGCGGGGGCTCTGGATCGCACAATCGCCCTTGGTCCACGGGCTGACGCCCGTGGCTACAAGATGTCGCCCGCTGCGCGGGCTTGGACAGCACTTCAACCCATTCGCCAGCATGATGTCGCGCGGTCTGCCCGGTTTTTCATGCGTTCATCTCGAGGCAAAGGCTCGTGCGAGACTGAGGTGAATACCTCTTGCGCACCGCCGTGCCCTGTGCTTCACTCTGGCCCCGAACACGACGAGGTTCTTTGCGCAAAATGCAGGAAGACCACCGGCTCATCCAGGACCGCATCAGGAAGGTCGAGGCGCTCCGCGCCGACGGCGTCGAGCCCTACCCCTACCGCTACGACGTCACCCACCGCTGCGCCGAGGTGCGCGAGCAGTTCGGCGGCGTCGGCAGCGACCCCGCCGAGGAAGCCGTCGCGATCGCCGGCCGCATCATGCTGCACCGGCCGATGGGCAAGACGCTGTTCATAACGATCCAGGACGAGACCGACCGGATGCAGCTCTACTTCCGACGCGACCACCTCGGCGACGACCCGTTCGCGCTCGCCAAGAAGCTCGCCATCGGCGACCTCGTCGGCGCGCGCGGCCGCCCGTTCACCACGAAGACGGGCGAGCTCACCGTCTACGTCGACGAGTTCGCCTTGCTCTGCGCCGCGATCCGTCCGCTGCCCGAGAAGTACCACGGCCTCCAGGAAAAGGAGCTGCGCTACCGGCAGCGCTACGTCGACCTCATCATGAACCCCGAGGTGCGCAACACGTTCGTCAAGCGCGCCGCCATCATCGCCTCGATCCGCGCGACGCTCGAATCGCACGGCTTCCTCGAGGTCGAGACGCCGACGCTCCAGCCCATCTACGGCGGGGCCAACGCGCGCCCGTTCGAGACGCACCACAACACGCTCGACATGAACCTCTACCTGCGCGTCTCGAACGAGCTCTACCTCAAGCGGCTGCTCATCGGCGGTTTCGAGCGCGTCTACGAATTCGTCAAGGACTTCCGCAACGAGGGGATGGACCGCACGCACAACCCCGAGTTCACGCAGGTCGAGTTCTACATGGCGCACGGCGACTACAACGACGGCATGCGCCTCGTCGAGGAGCTCGTCGAGAACGCCGCCATCGCCGCGTGCGGCTCGACCAAGGTCACCTACCAGGACATCGTGCTCGACTTCTCGGCGCCGTGGGAGCGGCTCACGATGCTCGACGCGATCAAACGGCACGCCGACCTCGACGTGATGGCGATGAGCCCCGACGAGCTCCGCGCGTACTGCGACGCGCACGAGATCGAATACGCCAAGGACGCGCCCAAGGGTCTCTTGATCAACTTCATCTTCGAGCACACGTGCGAGGACAAGCTCGTCCAGCCGACGTTCATCACCGACTTCCCGATCGAGACGACGCCGCTGTGCAAGCCGCTGCGCGACGGGCCCGACGGCTTCGTCGAGCGGTTCGAGCCGTACGCCTACGGCTGGGAGCTCGGCAACGCCTACTCCGAGCTCAACGACCCCGTCCTCCAGCGCACGCTCCTCGAAGAGCAGGCCGAACGCGGCCGCGGCGGCGACGAGGAAGCCCACCCGATGGACGAGGACTTCGTCCGCGCCATCGAGTACGGCATGCCGCCGGCCGCCGGCGTCGGCCTCGGCGTCGACCGCCTCGTCATGCTGCTCACCGACAGCTACTCGATCCGCGACGTCATCCTCTTCCCCATGCTCCGGCCCGAAGCACACTCCGGCCCGCAACCGGAAGAGGAATGAACCACGGATCTCCGCAGATCAGCACGGAGGGTTTCTAGACAGGATTGACAGGATCAACAAGATCGATAAGACATCATCCTCATCCCGTTATCCTGTCAATCCTGCTGATCCTGTCTATTCCTCTTCTGCAGCGGATTCGAGCCGATGCACCTCGACGACGATGCTGCGACTGGGCTGGTCGGGGTCGTAGATGACTGTGACAGGATCTCCGGGCTGAAGCGGAGCGGTATGCCTCATCGTCTTGATTCGCCCGCTGTGCTCAGTGCCCTGCTCATCCTCGAACCGGTAGCTCAGGTAGCCCCACTTCCATGGGGGACGGATACTGAGCTTTCGGTCGAGCGTACGCACAAGCGTGCCCGGGCGAAGGGCTGTCCCGGCTGTGGCGACCCCGAACTCGCACAGACGGCGGCGTCGCACGTACACAGCGGCGGGGAAGACGACCGCGGCAACCGCCAACAGCCAGAACGGTGGCAGGATGTCGCAACGCCGCCACGAGATAAAGCTCCCGCGCATCCCCTCGATGCGGCTCA
>CAZCQN010000259.1:0-2345 GCA_964500825.1 uncultured Verrucomicrobiota bacterium
GCCACGTCTCGCCGCCATCGCGCGTGGTCAAGAGCTCGTCACCTGCCAGGAATGCGACAACGGTTCGTGGGTCCGCCGGGTGAACGTGGAACGACTGGATGCGGGTCTGCACGTTCTGCGGGGTGACACTCTCCCAGGTTCGACCGCGGTCGGTGCTCCGCCACACCTCGCTGCGCTCGACGATCTTGTAGAGCACGTCCGTTCTGGGCTGGATGACCGTCGGCGGTCCGGGACGGCGAATGTAAACGGTCATCTTGCCAATGTCCGCCTGGGTTGCGCGCCACGTCCGCCCGCGGTCGGTCGTCTCGTAGAGGGCTTTCTTCGTCATCACGCAGAACAGGTCAGCATTCTCCGGATCGAATAAGAACGAGAAGGGCTCCTCGCGGCTGGGGATCGCGTCGATTTGCCGCCACGTCTCGCCGGCGTCGAAGCTGATCTCGACAACGCCCCGGTCGGTCGTGGCGAGCAGGATGTTGCCGTCGTGCGGGTGGACGGCGATCGGGGCCGTGTACGGTTGCGCTTCGGAGATGAGCTGCCACGAGCGCGCGCCGTCGGTGCTCTTGTAGATGCCGGAGGAGCCACACGCATACACGAGGCCGGGCGTCGTCGGGTGGCAAGCGATGTCCCAGATTCGGTGTGCGACCATGCCGGCCTTGACGGTCGTCCAGGTCGTGCCGCCGTCCTCGGTCTTGCGCATGCCCGCCGACCGGTCGGCAACGTATGCGAGATCGGGATCGGTTGGATGAAGGGCCACTCGCGGACGGTGGTGGCCCACGCCGGGCACTCCATAAAGGCGGCACGCGCGCAGCTCGTTGATCGCGGCGGTCTCATCGCCCTCCGGATCCTGCCGGGACGAGTAGAAGAACTCCCACGTCTCGCCGCCGTCATCGGAGAAGTAGAAATCCCCTTCGTAGGTGCTTGCGTACAGGACGCCGTCGGTCAAGCGGCTCGCGGCGATCGCGGCGGGCCGTCCTGCTGCCGACGGCAGATCGAGCAAGCGCCACGTTCCGGCGCCATCGGTCGTCAGGTACAGCTCGTAGCCGCCCGACCAGTCCGCGACGGGCAGCTCGAGGTGATTCGGGTCGTCCTTGTCGATAGAAAGATGCTTCGGCCAGAACGAGCCGTCCCCCTGGGTTGCGAACCACTGGCGGCCCGTTCGATCGCTTTCGCAAACGTGCTCGCTCGTGCCGCCGTCGTCGTCTTCGCGAAGCAGAGTGACCTGAAAACCGTCGCTGTGCTCAGCTCGCCCAAACGACTTGACTGTGACGCCGTCAAGCGTTCCGCCGGCTTTCTCCCACGTCGCGCCGGCATCGTGCGAGACAAAGACGGCGCTCTTGCCCGACCCGAGGCCGTAGAGGACGTCAGGATCGTGCTCATCCAGCCCGATGAGAACAAGGTTCCTGTTGAACAGACCCTTGTTGACCGGCCGCCACGTGTCACCGCCGTCGGTGGTTTTGAACACGCCGGCCGCGTTGTCGCACACGTACACTGTGGCCGGATCCTTCCCGTTGACCACGACGGTGCGGCCGTATTCGTCTCCGCCCGCGAACGCGATGGCCCGCCACGTCGCGCCGCCGTCGGTGCTCTTGAACAGCTTGGGATCGAGCGCGTAGACGACGTCCGGATCTGTCGGATCGATCGCAACGTCGAGAGGCCGGCCGGCATGGCCTTCAGGCCTCAACGGGGCCGTCGGCTGCCATGTCTCGCCCGCGTCGGTCGACTTGAACACGCCACCCGCCGTGCCGGCGTACAGCACGCGTGGGTCGCTGGCGGCAAGCGCCACGGCCCTGACGTCGCCACCGTGCGGACCGCCGTCGTTGACCCAGCGGTGCGATGCCGGGCCCTCCGCTAGAGCGGCTCGCCCGTCTGAGCCTAGTGGGTGCTCCACGATGCCGCCGGTCTGGACGGTGCGCGTGCCGTCGGCCCCGATCCGCTCGCCGAGCGCGCCCTCGCCCTTGACCATGGTGATGGTAATGACCTCGTCGCTCTCGCGAGGCTCGTCGAGCGAGATCGACTTCGTCTTGTAGCCGGGCGCCTCGATGACGAGGGGGTTGCGCTCCGGTGAGGCGGTGAATTCGCCGCTGTCGGTGTAGCACTCGATCCAGGGCCAGCTGCGGTGGCCGCGCTCGATGCGGAAGCGCGTGATCGGCCGGCCCTCCTCGTCAACGAGCTTCCAGCGTGGGGGCTCGGTCTCGTGCCTCGGGAAGAGCTGTATGGCGGCGTCCGTCGTGCCGATCCGCACAGGGGCTTGCCGAACGCGGGCGCCGCGTGTCGGGTGGCGCGCCGAGAGGCGGTACTCCCCGGTCAAGACGCCCTCGAATCGGAACCGGCCGTCCTCGTCGGCG
>CAZCQN010000260.1:0-2298 GCA_964500825.1 uncultured Verrucomicrobiota bacterium
CCCGGTGCCGATACGACACAGGGCGACCGAGCCAGGCTCGGTCGCCCTGTTCTTTGCCCTCACCAAGGAGCACTCACGCCTTGGTTCCTCACCCTTGCAGCACGCACGAAGGCCCGTGCGCCGCAGACAGCGCTTGACTCTCTCGACTTTTTCTGCGATAATATTAGCGAGTGTAGCCGAGTTGAGCTGTTCGGGGTGCTCCTCACAAGCGGGGGGTGAACGACTGCGTGGGATCCTCGGCGCCTGCCCGTAACCACGCACCGCAGAGGCGGATTGCCGCCGATCTTGTGGGGGGAGCCGACATCTGGCTCACCACGGCCCAGTAGCGGGTCGAAGCGCAGCCGCGGCCCATTCCACGCATCGCGGCTATAATCAGCTACAATGGAACGCCTGACGAGCAAGAGAGGGGGCTGGAGTGCGTTCGGGCTCCGGCCGCAGCGTCTCGTTCGGGGCATGAAAGGAACGTTCTGATCTCGCGGTACTACATTCGTTAAAGGGGAATCCCAATGAAGAGACACGCATTGCTCATTGTGCTCGGCTGCCTGTTCGTCGCCACGAGTGCGTTTGCGGCCAGCGGCCCGGAGGGCGCCTGGCCGTGCGTTGGTGGCAACAACCAGCTCACGGGCACCTTCCCGCCGACCGCCGGCGTCGGCGCTGTTATGGAGGACGTGATCTGGCAAGTCGACGACTACGAGACCTCGCCCGGTGGTGTGAAGGGCGCCGTCCTCATCGATGCCGATGACAACATCTACCTGAGCGTCTTGGACGTCAACGATTCGCTGCAGAAGCGCGACACGGACGGCAACCTGCTCTGGACGATTGCCACGCTCAGCGGCGAGGGCAACCGCGCCACAGGCGTCCTCGGCAACGGCGGGTTCTGGTACGCCCCCTGCAGCGGCGGCATCCGGGAAAACGACACCGACGCCTACTTGCTCAAGATCGATACCTCGACGGGCGTCATCATCTGGACGCACCAGATTGGCGGCGGCAGCAAGGCGGTCTTCGCGTGCGCGGCGATGATGGACGACGCCGGCTCGATCTACGTGCGCGCCTATCACATGGACTCCGACGAGCACGCCTACCTCTACAAGATCACCGACCAGGGTGAGACCGCGAACGAGGACTGGGTCACGCTCGTCTGCACCCATCAGGGCGAGACCGACCAGGTCGTAATCCCAGGCGATCCTGCCGACTACTGGGGGCAGCATCACGTCTCCGCCATCGATCCGGTCGACGCGAGGGTCTACCATTATGCGGGCCCGCCGGATCTCGCGCTGCTCGGCATTGACTCCGCGACCGGCGACATCTTGTGGTCGGCCGCGTTCGGCTACGATCCTGGTGGATGGCCGGACTGGTACATCGGCAGCGACAACTGCCCGGTCGTGGACGATGCAGGCGATGTGTATCTGTACACGAACGTGGCGTCTGAGAGCCAGCAACGCACCGGTGTGGCCAAGTTCGACGGCGACGATGGCACGATCCTGTGGTCGTGGTTGGGTCTTTATCCGTCATGGGAGCACGCCGCCGGCCACACGATGTGCGGCTACACAGGCTCCCTGAGCGTCGACCAGTCGCGCCTCTACACCGTGCACGAGGCGACCCACTGGGCACTCGACACGGACACGGGCGTTGCGCTGTGGACCTACGGGTCGTGGTCACCCATCATGGTGATGTCGAACGGCCAGTCGATCGTCGACGGCGACGGTGGCATCGTGGCCTGCGGTGGCTACAACCATGTCAAGGAGCGCATGAACGACGACGGCGGCAGTGCCAGCCGCGACTGGCTCTGGCCGAAAGCCGAGCTTGGCCTCTACTCGGGCATGACAGATTACTGCGGCATGAACTCGAAGGGGCAGCTCATCCTGGGCACCCAGTCCAAGGTGGAGGCCAAGTACGGGTGGACGTTCATCGCCAAGTTCGAGGCCGAAGGCCCGTTCGAGATATACAAGCCGGTGTCGATCGGCCCGATCGACAAGCACATCCCCGTGCGCGATTACGAGAGCACACCGGACGGATCGAGCATGCTCGGCTACGTCGAGTTCGCGTGCAAGAGCCCGGCCGGCCCGGTGATCTACTCGGTCGCTGCGGGAGCTTTCCCGCCGGGTTTGACCTTTGCATCTGACGGGATTCTGTCAGGTGCGCCGACGACGGTCGGCACCTACAACGTCACGGTGGAGGCAACCGACGGCGTCGATACTTTCGACAAGCCGTACGAGATCCAGGTCGTCGCCGGACCGCTGCGGATCGGCCCGGGCCTGCCGCTCGCGTCGGTAGGCTGGGGCTACGACGGCGGCCTGT
>CAZCQN010000261.1:0-2294 GCA_964500825.1 uncultured Verrucomicrobiota bacterium
TGCTCACCACCGCCGCCGCCCGCAACAACATCCGCGCCGTCCTCGAAATCGCCGGCTAGGCCTCGATCAGCTGGGGGAACAGACCAGACATAGGAGGTAAGCGGATGGCTGGCCGACGGCGAAGAGCACTCAAGTGGGTCCTACCTGTCGTGGCCGCCATTCTGGCGGCATGCGTCGTCGTGATCCTCATAGTCACTCGGCCGTCACGGACTGAGCCGCCTCGACCTTACAGCCCACCGAGGTCGCCATTCGGCGGCTCCTCAGACGAGCTTGAGGAAACCGTCATCGTCCCGACGCTCGACACGCCGATGCCGGAGGGCAAGAACGTCATTTGGTGCGCATCGTTCCAGCTCGCTTGGAACCAGATGCGCGACGCGTACGTCGGCGAGCCGATCCGAATCGCCAACGCCGAAGAGCTCGCCGAACGCCTCAACAACGCTGCGGCGTCGAAGGACGACCTTGAGCCGGAGTCCTACTACGTCAAGGCCGGCGCCGTCGCCGAGGGGGTGATCGAGCAGATCCAGCAGGATATGGCGGCGCGCTTCCCCGACGCGCCGACGCCTGAGATCGACGCCTCGATCGAGGCCGTCGTCGCGTATGCGTACCTCGCGGCCAACGTCAAGTTCACGATCCCGTATTTCGAGAACGATGAGAAGTTCCTCTTCAACGGAACGCGCGTGAGCTCCTTCGGCGTCCGCGAAAAGGATGACTACGCGTACCGGGATCTGCGGCGGCAGGTGGCGATCCTGTACAACGGCTGGAACGAGGACGATGATCCTCCATTCGGCTGGGAGTTCGCCGTCGACCCGTGCAAGACATCCGATCCGTACCAGCTTATCCTGGCGTGCATCCGGCCGGAGGGAACGCTCGATGCGACGTTGGCAAAGCTCGACGAGAGAATCGCAGACTGGGACGCCCACGAGTATGACCGCGAGCTCGGCCTGAACAATGTGCTGCTCGTCCCTAACGTCTACTGGCGCATCTTCCACCATTTCCGCGAGATGGAGGGAACGGACAAGAGAATCCTCAACGAGGGCTCCCCGATCTACATGTACTGGGTCAGTGAGGCCTCACAGCTGATCGACTTCAAGCTGGACCGCAGCGGCGCGGAGCTGAAATCGGAAGCCAGACACATCGTCAAGGCCGCGGGGTCAATCAACCTCATCTTCGACAGGCCGTTCCTGATCGTGATGAGGAAGCGCGGGGCCGAGCAGCCGTTCTTCGTCATGTCGGTCGCCAACGCCGAGCTGCTCTGCAAGCGGTAGGCGGCAGTTGTATCGCCCCTTCGGGGCTCTGCCCGTGTTGTGTCGCCGTGTTCCTGGCCCTCACGGGCCAGGCTAGCCTCTGCCGGGCCTTCGGCCCTACCGCGCGACGGAAGCCAAGACACCAGCCAGCCCTGCATCGACACGGCCCGTTGCTCATGCCATGACAGCCAGCGCCGAAGGTGCGAAGGATGCTAGCCTGGGGCGTGAGCCCCAGGAATCGGAAAGCACCCGCCCGGAGGCGAGCCCCGAAGGGGCGACAGATGAAACACAATGGGGGATTCCGCCGACGTGCGCACCGGGCAGGAAGAGCAAGAGCCGGGGAGGGGACTCGAACCCCTAACCTGCTGATTACAAATCAGCTGCTCTACCAGCTGAGCTACCCCGGCCCTGCCGCCTACCTATAGCACCGGCCGGAATCCAAGGTCAAGGTGGGTGCGGTCATGGAGATCTCTCGCAGAGGCGCAGAGCTCGCAGAGACAAGAGCAGGCTCACATCCTCTCTGCGAGCTCTGCGCCTCTGCGAGATGCTATCCCTCTCCTACTCCGCGTCGTAGGCGACGAGGGAGTAGACCTTGAAGCCTTCGAGCTTGGCGCGCGGGTTGAGGAAGGCAAGCTCGATGACGCACCCGATCTCGACGACCTTGGCGCCGACCGCCTCGACGAGCTCGGTCGATGCCCGCGCCGTGCCGCCGGTGGCGATCAGGTCGTCGAACACGACGACGCGGTCGCCGGCGTTGAGCGCGTCGCGGTGTATCTCGATCGAGTCGTGGCCGTACTCGAGCGCGTAGGAGGCGCTCACGGTCACCGACGGCAGCTTGCCCTTCTTGCGGATCGGCACGAACGGCACGCCGAGATCGTGGGCGAGCGCGGCGCCCCAGATGAAGCCGCGGCTCTCGATGCCGCAGATCGCGCTGACATCCTGCGCCTCGTAGCGGTCGGCGAAGTGCTCGACAATGCGGCTGGAGAGCTCGGCGTCGCCGAGCACGGGCGTGATGTCCTTGAACACGATGCCCGGCTTCGGGAAATCGGG
>CAZCQN010000262.1:0-2286 GCA_964500825.1 uncultured Verrucomicrobiota bacterium
AGGATCTCCATCGGCCCTTCCCTCTCCTTCGGCGGCGAGCGTTTGACACCCTCGGATGGGGCGAGTATATTCCACGCAAGTTCCGGGCGAAAAGGAAAATCGCGGTGCGCGACCAGGTTAGAAAGCTGATCCGCAGCCGAGACCTCTACGCCTTCATGGCCACGTTCGACGTGCTCGTGCGTCGCGAGGTCCCGCCCGAGGCGATCGTCCGCGAGGCGGCCTGCTACCTGGGCGAGGTGCTGATCGAGGACGACTACCCCAAGACGGTGCCGCACGGGCTGATGGGCCTGATCGGCGCGTGGCAGGCGGCGCAGTTCGTGCCGACGGCCGACCGGCTCAGGGTGCTGTCGCAGGCGCTCTGGTACGCGTCGACCGAGAAGAAGCACGACGCTGTCCGGCTCAGCCGGGTCAAGGCCTCGAGCTACGGCAGCCCGTCGCATCGGCTGCGCGCCTTGGAGCACGCGCTCGTCAAGCGGCATCCGCGCAAGGCGTTCGCGCTGTTCCAGGGCTTCGTGCGCAACTCGAGGCAGCGCTACATGATCCGCGACCGCGTGCTCTTGAGCGCGCTCGACGACACGAGTCACCTCGGCCACAAGCTCATCTACTGCGCGAAGGTCTGGCAGCTCGGGATCGCGCTCGGCTTCGAGCGCATCGCGCCGGCGTTCTACCCCGTGCTGCACTTCACCATGCTCGGCCAGCCCGAGCATGACATCAGCCAGCACGTGCGCGAGCGGCTCGAGGCGAAGGGCGTCGATCTCGCCCCGTACGCGCAGCAGCGCAAGGACCTCGAGCAGAAAGAGGCCGACGCGCTCGAGCACCAGATCCTGTGGGACACCGACGACGGCAAGGTCGTCGACACGATCGCCGCGCTGTTCGCCGACGGCTACGGCGTGCGCAGCATCCTCGACGCGGTGCTCGTGGCGGCGGCGCGGTCAGTCATCAACGCCGAGGCGGAACGCTGGGTGCTCGCCGTGCACGGGTTCAACTACACGAGCGAGTGCCGGTTCGTCACCCGCTCGTCGCGCAACCCGAAGCGGCTGCTTGCGGCGTTCATGGCGCCGCTGTTCGTCCGCCGCATGGCGCGCCAGAGCACGACGCGCGGCGAGAACCGCGACCCGCTCGTCGGCACGCCGCTGCCGAAGACGACCGACCCGATCGAGACGCTCAACCACGCCATCCTGATCTCGAACTCGCCCGAGGCGGCGCGGTGCGTGCTCGCGGCGATCGAACGTGGCCGGGCCGACGAGCTCTATCCGCAGCTCGTGCTCACGGGCGCCATGAACGATGGGACCGAGGCGTTCGGCCACGACGTGAAGATGGCCGCGAACGCCATCGACGCCTACACGTTCTCTCTCTCGCCGAACAAGGAAGTGCTGCTCGAGGCCCTCGCCTGGTTCCTCGCCACCCTGCCCAAAGGCCACACCGTCCACCGCGAGCTGTGGTCGTAGACGGGCCACAGATTGCACAGATCACGCGGATGGGAGTTCTGTCTGTCGCACCTTCGGTGCTCTTGGGGTTTTGTTGTGGTGGCCTACCCGGGGCTTACGCCCCGGGCTATGTTCGGCCGCGCCTTCGGCGCTCTTGTGGGTGTTGCTGTGTTGGACACATACCCGGGGCTTGCGGGCCTGTTGGGAAACCCAAGATGCCGCGTCGAAGGGAGTTGTCCCGAAGGGACTTCATAGGAAAGCCCAGGGTAACACCCTGGGTCTGGTGGCAGAAAAGGTGAACCGTAGCCTGAAGGGCTTCCATAGAAACCTTTCTCAACAGGCCTTTGCGGGGCAGGCTATGTTCGGCCGCGCCTTCGGCGCTGCGTTTCATGTCTCCATGTTGGCTTGATCAACGGGTGCGGCGGGACGTGTCACCGTGGCTGCCCAGGCAGATTACTAGACGGCGCGGCGCTCTCGATGCGGACGTCTGCCTTTGGGACGGCGCAGCCGCGAAGCGGCGGCGGAACCTAGCCCGGCCCGTGAGGGCCGGGGAGGAGGCACACACACAGACAAGCGGAGCGCCGAAGGTGCGAGAGAGGCGCGATAAGATACACGGAAGCGAACAGGAGGGCGCGTGGCGTCTAGTAAAAGGTCTCGCCCTTCCTGATCACGTCAATGATCAATGCGGCCATCTTCGCGTGCTTGCCCTCGACTTGTTCGAGGAAGGGGATCGCTGGCTCACCGATTAGGCAGAAGGCCTGACCGATCTCCAGAGAAAACCCGGCGTCGTGATTGACCTCCGTCAGCACGAACACGAGCTGACGGATCGCTTCGTCGTTGCCTTGCCTTCCCATCTCCG
>CAZCQN010000263.1:0-2272 GCA_964500825.1 uncultured Verrucomicrobiota bacterium
CCGATCGGCATGTGCAGGTTGGCGTTCTTGTCGATCTTGAACTTGATCTTGCCCGCCTTGACCTCGCGCACCGCCTGCCCTACCTCGGGTGTCACCGTCCCGGTCTTCGGGCTCGGCATCAGCCCACGCGGGCCGAGCAGCTTGCCGAGCTTGCCAAGCTCGCGCATCGTGTCGGGCGCGGCAACCACCACGTCGAATTCGAGCCAGCCGCCCCGGATCTTCTCGATCAACTCGGTAAACCCCACGTGGTCGGCCCCGGCCTCCTCGGCCTCGCGCGCCTGGTCGCCCTGGCAGATGGCGACCACGCGCACCGCCTTGCCCGTGCCGTGCGGCAGCGCCACGGTGCCGCGCACCATCTGGTCCGACTTGCGCGCATCGACGCCGAGCTGCATCGTCACCTCGACCGTCTCGTCGAACTTCGGCTTCGGCAGCTTCTGGAGCAAGGCGACCGCCTCGTCGATCGAGTACGCCTTGGACCGATCGACCTGCTGCGCCGCGGTCCTGTAGCGGCGGCTTGCCTTCATACCGTCACCTCGATGCCCATGCTGCGCGCGGTGCCCTCGACGATCCGGCACGCCGCGTCGAGGTCGCGTGCGTTCAGGTCCTCCATCTTCTCCTTGGCGATCACCTCGACCTGCGCGCGCGTCACCGTGCCCACCTTCATCTTGTTCGGCTCGCCGCTACCCTTGGCGATCACGGCCGCCTTCTTGAGCAGAATGGCCGCCGGCGGCGACTTGAGCACGAAGCTGATCGTCTTATCGTGATAGACCGTGATGACCACCGGGATGATCAGCCCGCCCGGCATCTCCTTGGTCTTCGCATTGAACTGCTTGCAAAAATCCATGATGTTGAGCCCGTGCTGGCCGAGCGCCGGGCCAACCGGCGGGGCGGGGCTGGCCTGCCCGGCCGGGATCTGCAGCTTGATCAAGCCGACTGCCTTCTTCGCCATGGCTTCCTCATACCCTCGGTGCCGCGTGCAAGCTCAAAAAACGCACGAGCGACCGGCGTCCGTGCGTTGAGGTGTCGAATCATGTTCTCTCGACCTGCCAATACTCGAGTTCGAGCGGCGTCGAGCGGCCGAAGATCGACACCATCACCTTGAGCTTGCCCTTGTCGGGGTTGCTCTCGTCAATCACGCCGTTGAAGTTGACAAACGGCCCCTCGGTGACCTTGACCGTCTCGCCCACCTCGAACATCACCTTCGGTTTGACCTTCTCTTTTTTGGCCTCGATCTGGGCGAGGATGTCGGCGATCTCGTCCTCCTTGAGCGGGATCGGCTCCTGGTCACCAAGGAAGCCGAGCACGCCGTTGGTCTGCCGCACGAAGTGGTAGGTCCGCTCGTTCAGGTCCATCTCGACCAGGATGTAGCCCGGAAAGAACAGCCGGCTCGTGATCGTGCGCTTGCCGCCCTTGACCTCCGAGACGTTCTCGGTCGGGATGAGCACCCGCTTGACGTAGGCGCCGAGCTCCTCGACGGGGATGCGCGCCTCGATGTTGGACTTCACCTTACGCTCCTGCCCACTCATCGCTTTGACCACGTACCACTGTAGCGCCATCGGGGCCACCACCCTCAGAAGATCAACCGGATGAGCTTGTCGAACACGAAATCAATGAACACGACGAACAGCGTCATCAACACGGTCGAGAAGATCACCACACCCGTTGCGTTCCATAGCTCGGCCTTCGACGGCCACGAGACCTTCTTGAGCTCGGCACGCACGTCGGCAAGGAACGCGTTGATCCGCACAAACCAGTTGCCCCGGATCGCCAAGACCAACAGCACAACGATGGCGACGATCAGCAGGCCCCACCAGAACATGGCGCTCGCCGCCACAAGCGGCATCACACGCATCGCACCGTCTCCCGGCCGACACCTCGGTTGTCCCGCCTCGTATGCACGCTGGCTACGATCGCTCCTCTCTCCCCGCCAAGAGTGGCAGGCCAGGAGGGATTCGAACCCCCAACCATCGGATTTGGAGTCCGCTGCTCTACCAGTTAGAGCTACTGGCCTGCCGAATGAGATCCATCGCCGACCGGCGGACTTGTCACGGCAAATCCGCGACTACTTCGTCTCACGATGGAGCGTATGCTTCCTGTCGAAGCGGCAGTACTTCTTCAGCTCGAGCCGCCCCGATCCCTTCTTCTTGTTCTTGCGCGTCGTGTACGTACGCCGGTGACACTCGGTACAGGCAAGCGTGATGATCTCGCGCGGCATGGCTACTCGATGATCTCCACGATCGTGCCGGCGCCCACGGTGCTGCCGCCCTCGCGA
>CAZCQN010000264.1:0-2248 GCA_964500825.1 uncultured Verrucomicrobiota bacterium
GCCAGGGCGTCACCAACGAGGACGACTACCTCGATATGCCCACCTGGTATGCCCACCCGCCCAACGAGTGGTAGGCGTGGCGGGGGGGGGGGCGTGTCTGCGGACCCGGCTGGGAATTTTCGTGATTCGCTCGGGTGGCGGCTGCCGCTGCGGCATCCGCTGCGGTGCGAATATGTTGCAGCGCAACAAGTAAGCGCCGCGCAGGCGGAGATGCCCCCGATCCTGTGAAGTTTCTTGGGATTCGGCTTGGACCTTGACGAACGCCCACACCTGTGCTAACCTATTTTGCGGCGCTTGGTTATGCCTAGGGGCCTCGCCCTGACGGGCGACTTTTGCCAGCGGAGACTGAGCATGACGCGCCACGAGGCACCTCGTATTGTGACTGACGCCAAGATGGAGAGGAGGCCATGAAGCTGTATCTTCCGTTCGCGCTGGTGGTTGCATGTCTGACCTTCCTGGCTGTGGGTCTTGGACAGGCCCAACCGCCGATCGGGTTCAACTGGAGCGAACAGGTGAATCTGGCTCGCGATTCCGGAAACGTGCTGCTCGACTCCAACAGCAGCGCAAAGGTGATCTGGGACAAGGACAAGAGCGGGATCGCCGACTGGAATCCTGCCAACCCACTGCCTGCCGGCGACGAGGTCGTGCTCGACTTGAGTGACGCAGAGATGAGCGTGCCGTTCGGCAGCGGCGCTTTTGCGGGCCAGTTCCTCGGCAGCTGGACTGCCGATGACAATGACGGGTGGACGCAGGACGGCGAGTCGCTCTACCTGCTCGTCTGCGTGCCGGCCGCGTACAGCTCGTCCAGCCTCGACGAGTACGGCGTCAGCACCCTCATGACGATCTCTGGTTGGCCAAACAAGCCACCCGCCTCGCACGATATCCTCGGCGGTGGTCCGATCAAGACCGTCGCCGTGGTCTATGTTGATACGGCGAACAGCACGGCGCCGTGGACCGGTTCACCTGACGATCCGTACCAGACGATTCAGGACGGACTGGACGCCGCGCAGAGCGGCGACGTGGTCATGGTCGCCCATGGGGTGTACACCGGCGCCGGGAACGTTGACCTCGATTTCGGCGGTAAGGACATCTGGCTGCAGAGCAAGTTGGGGCCACAGGCCACGATTATCGACGGCGGTGGCTCCACGGGTGGCTTTGTGTTCGACTCGGGTGAGACCGCGGCGGCGATTCTCGACGGCTTCACAATCCGCAACTGCAATGCCGGCGGCGCGAATGGCGGCGGCATATACATCTCGGCAAGCAGCCCGACGATCCAGAACTGCGTTCTTGACGGCAATTCAGCCACGAACGGCGGCGCCATCGCCTGCGAAGCCGGCAGCAGCGCCGCTATTATCAACTGCCTTCTCATCGACAACTCGGCCGGTAGCGGCGGCGCCATCTACTGCGACAGCAGCAGCCCGACGATCGACAACTGCACGTTGGCGGCCAACGCCGCGACCACGATGGGCGGTGCCGTGGGGACTCTGGCGGCGACAGTCACCGTGTACGACAGCATTCTCTGGGGCAATACAGCCTCCACGGGACACGAGATCGCCCTGACCTCGACGGCGAGCCCGTCGAGCCTCGTCGGCCGGTACAGCGACATCGACGGCGGCTTGGGTGAGGCATATGTCGAGTCCGGCTGCACACTTGACCTTGACGGGAGTGACATCGACGCCGATCCGCAGTGTGTTTCCGGGTTGCTGCACGGCTACTACTTGAGCCAGACGGCCGCGGGGCAGGGCTCGGACAGCCCGTGTGTGGACGCTGGCTCGGACACAGCGGCGAACCTCGGCGTCGGCGATCGGACCACGCGCACCGACGGGGTTGACGACGCCGGCCAGGTCGACATGGGCTACCACGCCGAGTACCCACTGTGGATCACGGACGTCTACTACGAGCACGCCACCACGTCGGTGGTGGTCACGTTCAGCTCCGAGGCGGGCGTGAACTACGTGCTCGAGGTGGCCGACGCCGACCAGTACAGCGATTCGGTCGTGTGGTCGGATCGGCCGTCGGTGGGCGCCGTCGGCGGGTTGACCACGGTGACCGACGATCTCGTGACCAACCCGCTCGCCAACGACTTCCGCTTCTACCGCATCAAGCGGGCCGACGAGACCGACACGAGCTGGCAGACGGCGGGTGTGTTCAACCTCGACTTGGTGATTGACTGGGTGATGCAGGACTTTTTCGTCTCGACGCCGCTGGTGCCGGATGCCGACCACGCGAGCGTGCAAGATGTGTTCTC
>CAZCQN010000265.1:0-2198 GCA_964500825.1 uncultured Verrucomicrobiota bacterium
AGGAGGTAGGCCTTGGCGCCCTGGAGGGCCGTGTTGCCGAGGGCGCGGACCTTGTCGAGAGCGACGCGGGGGATGACGCCGATGCGCTGGGCCGAACGCGGGTCGAGCGTGCTGCCGAAGGCGCCGGCGATGAGGAGCTCGTCGAGGTTGTCGGCCGAGATGCCGAGTTCTCTTAGAAGAATCTCGACGCCGGCGGCGATGGCGGCCTTGGCGTTCTGGAGCTCGCGCAGGTCGCGCTGGCTCAGGTAGATGTCCCCGGCGAGCGTGATGCGCGTCACGCCGTTCGCTTGGTGCAGGCGTTCGCGCACCTTGGGTGGCACGCCGTCGGGGCACTCGTCGCGCGAGACGAGGCGGCCACTGTCGTTGATGACGCCGAGGTTGAGGAGCACGGCGACGACGGCGACGAGGCCGGAGCCGCATATGCCGGCTGGTGTCACGTCTCCGATGACGCCGAACGCCAGATCATCTTTGTCGAGCGTGCACGACTCAATCGCGCCGGCTGAACCGATCATGCCGCACTCGATCTTGGCGCCCTCGAACGCCGGGCCGGCGGCGGCCGACGCGGCGAGCATCCGGTCGGGCCCGCCGGCGACGATCTCGGCGTTCGTGCCGATGTCGAGGAAAACGCGTCTGCCGGGCTTTGTGTGGAGGCCGAGGGCGACGACGGCGCTCAGGACGTCGCTGCCGACGAAACCGCCGAGGGCTGCCGGGATCTCCAGCGGCTTGTGGCCGAGGCGTGCGCCCTTGGGCCCGTCGAGCATCATCTGCGGCGCGGTGAAGACGGGCGCGTACGGCAGCTCGCCGAGCGGCGACGGATCGACGCCGGCCACCAGGTGCGCCATCGTCGTGTTGCCGACGGCGACGTACTCGTTGACGTGCCTGAGCTCGACACCACACCGCGTGGTTACTTCGATGGCAAGGTCGCTGAGCGACCCGGCGATTGCGCGTGCGAGTGTTTCGGCGCCGTCGTCGTGCTCGCGGCAGTAGGCGATCCGCGAGATCACGTCCTCGCCGTAGCGGCGCTGGGGATTGAGGGCGGCGGCGACGCCCAGCTCGTCGCCCGTGTTGAGGTCGACGAGCAGGGCGGCGACGGTTGAGGTGCCGACGTCGAACGCGATGCCGTAGTTGCTCAAAGAGGTGTCGCCCGCCTCGACGTCGAGGATCGTGTCCTTCCAGACTGTCGCCGTCACGGTGTGCTTGCCGACGCGCAGCGCCTCGGGCAGCTTGCGCAACGCCGACGGCCGGAAGCGCAGCCCGGCGCCGTCCGGGATTCCTTGACGGACGCGGTCGGCGTCACTCGTCGGCTCGTCGGCTGTGGCCGGGTCGAGCTTGATCAGGTGCTTGCGCACGGCCCGCTTGAGCTCGACGGCCGGCGCCTCACCGCTCGTCATGATCCGGCCCGCGAACGCGCTCGCCGGCACGGGGACGGTCACGCGGACGTCGTGCTCGACGCGCGTCTGGCATGCGAGCCGCCAGCCGCGGGCGAGCTGCTCGTCGCTGAAGTGGGCGCGCTGCTCGTCGGTGATCGGCACGTCGCCGTCGACGACCTGGACGGCGCACTTGCCGCACGCGCCGTTGCCGCCGCAGAGCGATTCGATCGGGATGCCGTGCTGCCAGCACACCTCCAGCAGAGTCGCGCCGGCCTCAACCTCGACCCGGCGCCCCGTTGGCTCAAAGACAATCGTCGGCATTGCTGCTCGCTGCGTTTATTGATGCTGATAGGATAACAGGATCGACAGGATCAGGAGACAGGATTCATCCTGTGATCCTGTCTACTGCTTCGGTTCGGGCTTGACCCAGTGCGCGATTCGGCCGGCGCGGGCGGCGGCGATGTAGTTGGCGCACATCGGGTCCTTGCCCACGAGAGCTTCGGCGGCCAAGACGAGCTGCATCAGGTAGGCGTCGTTCGGGTCGACGATGGCGGTGTCGAGGCCGGCCTCGATGCACATGACGACGAACGCCTGGTTGAGGATCTTCCGTGCGGGCAGGCCGTGACTGATGTTGCTGATGCCGGCGCTGCAATGCACATCGGGCCACGTCTCCTTGAATGCGCGCAGCGTCCAGAGCACCTCGCGGCCGTAGCTGAGCTCGGGGTCGATCGACGAACCGATCGGCTGCGCGAGCGGGTCGAGGTAGATGTGCTCGACGGGCACGCCGTCGCCGAGCAGGCGGTCCATGAGCCGCTTGGCTTTCTCGAG
>CAZCQN010000266.1:0-2143 GCA_964500825.1 uncultured Verrucomicrobiota bacterium
AAATCATAGACAGTTTGCAGGCAGACCAGACAGGCAAACCTCGAGTCCGATTTCAAGCAGGTGATGGCCACCACCGCGCCTGGGTAGCGAAGCGCTTCTTGGCTCTCGGGTGCATGTGTCCTGGCGGGTGCGGAGAGCGATCCTGCAAGCATCCCTCAGCCGTCAGCGCGCTTCTCCTTGATGAGCGTCACTCGTCGTGCATGTCGGCGTCGCTGAGGCCGAAGTGGTGGCCGATTTCGTGGATGACGGTGGCGCGGATCTGGTCGCGGACTTGCCGGGGGGTGCGGCAGACGGCGAGGATGGAGAGGCGGTAGATGGTGATCCGGTCGGGGTAGAGGGGCGGGGCGCCTTCGTGGCGGCGCGTGCGCGGGACGCCGTGGTAGAGGCCGAGGAGGACGCGGCCGCGCTCGAGCTTCATGCGCTCGATGGTCTCGTCGTCGGGCTCGTCCTCGACGATGATCTCGACGTTCTCGAGTTTCTGGGCGAACTCGTCGGGCAGGCCGAGGACGGCGTCCTCGACGATCTGCTCGAACTGCCTCAGGCTCAGCCAGCCGGATGCGCGTTGTCGCATTGGCTTGCGCCCCTCCGCGATCAGTTTTATGGAAGCCTTTCAGGCTATGGCTTCCTTTGTTTGGCCCAAAGACCCAGGGTTTCACCCTGGGCTGTTCTATGAAGCCCCTTCGGGGCTATTGCGGCGGGCGTCGCGCGTTCCGCGCGATGCCCGCCGGAGCAGATCGGTGCCGATCTGTGCGATCTGCGGCTGCCTTTCCCCTCTTGCCTTCAGGCTCCGGTCTTCTTCGCCTGCCGCAGGAGATCGGTGCCGATCTGTGTGATCTGTGGCTGCCGTTCCCCTCTTGCCTCAGTCTTTGCGGCCGCCGAGCCAGCCCTTGCGCCGGAACAAGATGAGCATGCCGATCGCGATGACGACCATGACGAGCCAGAGGACCGGGTAGGCCCATCGGAGCCCGAGCTCGGGCATGAAGTGGAAGTTCATACCGTAGATGCCGGCGACGAACGTGAGCGGGATGAAGATCGTGGCGATGACGGTGAGGACCTTCATCACTTCGTTCATCTTGTTGCTGACGCTCGAGAGGTAGACGTCCATCAGCCCGCCGGCGAGCTCGCGGTAGGTCTCGACGATGTCGAGCACCTGGATGGTGTGATCGTAGCAGTCGCGCAGGTAGAGCTGGGTCGGCTTGCGCACGAGGGCGCTTTCGCCGCGCAGCAGCGAGTTGATCGCATCGCGCAGCGGCCAGATCGAGCGCCGCACCTCGAGCAGGCGGCGCTTGACGTCGTGGATGCGGCCGAGGACTTGGCGCGACGGTTGCTCGACGACGAGGTCCTCGAGCTCCTCGACGACCTCGCCCATCGCTTCGAGGAACGGGAAGTAGTGGTCGATGACGGCGTCGAGGATGGTGTACATGAGGTAGTCGGCGCCCTGGCGGCGGATCTGGCCCGTGGCGCTACGGAGCCGGTGGCGCACGGCGTCGAGGCAGTCGCCGGGGTGCTCTTGCACGGTGACGACGACGTTGCGGGCGAGGAAGACGCTGACCTGCTCGGTCTCGACCGCGGCGCCGGAGGGCGCTTGGCCGAAGTGCAGCATGCGGATGACGGCGAACAGGTGGGTGCCGTAGTCGTCGACCTTGGGCCGCTGCGGGACGCTGAGCGTGTCTTCGAGCGCGAGCGGGTGGAGCTCGAGGAGCTCGCCGAGCTGGCGAATCAGCTCGGGGTTGCCGAGGCCGTCGACGTTGACCCAGGTCACGCCCTCCTTGCCGAGGAACGGGGCGAGCTCGGCCACGGCGGTCAGGTCAGCCTCGTCCAGCGCGTCCTGGGTGTAGTGGATGACGTGGAACGAGGTCGGCACATGGGCGCCTGGTGGCGCCACAAGGGTTCCCGGCGGCAGGCCGGGTTTCTTCGATCGCTTCCTTTCCATCGGTCTCTCCTACCTGCTCGATTGCGCGCTCCCTGAAGCGGACGTGGTACGCGCGGGAGGCGGTCGCGGGTGATGCGGCAACCCCGGTTTCTGGTGCGAAGCTTGCGGTGGTGGGTTCTTGTTTGTCAAGCCGGAGCGGCGAGCAGCGGTAAATGCGCCTTGACGCGCGGCGCGCTTCGTTGTACCCTAACTGGGGACAGGGAGCTACTG
>CAZCQN010000267.1:0-2068 GCA_964500825.1 uncultured Verrucomicrobiota bacterium
TCGCGGCGCCGCACGGTCACCGGCTGGATCACGCCGCGCTCCTTGATCGAGCGGGCGAGCTCGTCAAGCTTGGCCGGATCGAAGCTCGTGCGCGGCTGAAGCGGGCTGCGCTTGACCTCGTTGACCGGCAGATCGATCAGCTCGCGGCCGGCCGAGATGGCGATCTCCTCGGCGTCGCCGATCAACGCTTCGAGGCCTTTGCCGAGCGCCTTGCGCGCCATCGCCCCTCCCTCTGCAGGTCGACGTCGGTTCGTGCTTGGGCGGCAAAGGATACCAGACGCGCCAGGGCGTCAACAACGCAAATCTCCCTTCCCATCGTCCGGCACGACCCCGCGCGAGAGCGGATGGCTAGCTCGGACTCCTCAGAGGCCCGGCGCGCAAGCGCGTCCGACGCAATGAAACTGTCTGTACGGGGAGCCATTCTGGCGCGGGCAGCACGCGGGCTCCTCCAAACGCGCTGTGACATACGACGACGAGGGTTGAGGCCTCAGGGCAGATAGCCGAATCGGATCGACCTCGTGGCAGCGCAGGACTCCAAGCCCCCTCAGGGGCGATTGGCAGTAGCCTCGGGCGCCAGCCCGTGGAACAAGATGCGACGCAATGCCTCAGAGCCCCTTCAGGGGCGATTG
The DNA here is from genome assembly GCA_964500825.1 of uncultured Verrucomicrobiota bacterium. Taxonomy (GTDB): domain Bacteria; phylum Auribacterota; class JABMQX01; order JAFGEW01; family JAFGEW01; genus CAYUZG01. The sequence goes on from CAZCQN010000267.1 coordinate 630, forward strand.
AGCTCGGACCGCATGCGTTCTCAATCGCCCCTGACGGGGCTCTGGCTGTTTCTCCATGCCGCTTCCCACGGGCTGGCGCCCGAGGCTACTCCCAATCGCCGCTACGCGGCTCAGTCAGAAAGACCGCGCGTGCATAGGCTGTGAGAAATCCCGCACTAGCGCGGCTCGGGCAGGATGGTCCACGTCTGCTCGTGCCGCTCGAGCTGGCGGGTGTAGAGCATGAAGTCGATCACCTCGTCGCTCACGCCCTGCTCGCGCAGCGCAAACACGTCGGCCGCCTGGAGGTGGAAGATTGTGCCGGTGCGGCCGATCTCGGCGATCACGTCGTCGTCGGGCACGCCGGCCGCCGCAAGGCCGACGACTTCCTCGGCCGTCATCGGCACCGGGCCGTAGAGCCGCACGGCCGTGATCGTCTCGAGCATGAAGTCGATTACCTGGTCGCTCGCGCCCGCCTCGCGCAGCCGGGCGACGTCGGCCGTCGTCAGCGGCCAGGCGCGCCGCGACTGCCGCACGGCCCAGATGATGGTCCAGTCGCTCTCGCCCGCCCTTGCCTTGGCCACGATCTCGTCGAGCGAGAGCGCGACCGGCGCCGGGCCGACGGGCACAACGACCACCGGCCGCTCGCCGCAGCCGGCGAGCCAAACGGCCGCGCAGACGGTCGCTGCGGCCGCGCAGACGGTCGCCGCCGCCGCAAGCACCTGCCAGCGTTTCTGTTCACGGGCTTCCATGACGCCAATGCCTCCTGTACGCGTTACCTGGTGTGTCATCTTACGACAAATCCGTTGCTGTTGGAACTGCCGCCGCCTATAGTCCCGACGAGACGACACCGGTTGTGATTCACGCCCGAACGCTTCGGACACACATGGACCTGACCAGATCACTGCGCGTTCTGCTCGCCATTCTGCTGGTCGCGGGTGTGGGCTCGTGCACGCGGGAGACGCCGCCGCAGGACGCCCCCGCTCAGGCCGAGCCGGTCGGCCCCCGCATCATCAACGTGCTGCCGCTGGCGACGTCGGTCGGCGTGTGCCGCCGCGTCGAGATCGAGGTCGAGTTCGAAGGCTCCTTGGGTGATCCGTTCGACCGCGACGACGTCTGCGTGTGGGCCAACGTGCATACGCCGTCCGGCAGGCGGGAGCGCATCGATGGCTTCCTCTACGACCGCGACGCCAAACGCGCGCAGCACGTCTGGCGCCTCCGCTACGCGCCGCGCGAGCTCGGCGAGCACGCCTACCGCGTCCACGTGCGCACGCGCCACGGCCAGGACGCGACCGGCCCGTTCCGGCTCGACGTGCTCGACGACGGCGCGCTTGGCTTCGTCCGCGTCAGCCGGGCTGACCCGACGATGTTCGAGCACTCGCGCGGCCGTTTCTTCTACCCGTTCGGGCAGAACGTGTGCTGGGCGGCCGACTACGAGCACTACTTCCGCACGATGCGCGCGT
>CAZCQN010000268.1:0-2033 GCA_964500825.1 uncultured Verrucomicrobiota bacterium
GAAGAGCTCGTCGAGAAACCCGTGAGCCCGCTCATCTACGGCAACTTCATCGAGTCGGGCTTCGCCCGGCAGGTCGAGGGGATGTGGGCCGAGATGCTGTTCAATCGGAGCTTCGAGCAGGTGCCGCCCTACACGCAGGGTATGTGGGTGTCGCTGGGCCGCCGGGGCCCCGTGAAGAAGGCCGGTGATGCCTGGTGGCACAGCGGCTACGAGGAGAACGCCTGGTACCTTGTGCCGGGCAACGCGGACGCTGCCTGGACGGTTACCCACTGTTGGTGGTTCCACCACGGCTACCAGGCGGGGTGGCTGCGAAACGAGAGCAAGGACGCGTGGGCGGCCTTCGCGCAGGACGGTATCTACCTGCGAAAGGGCGAGCGGTACGAGTTCAGCGGCTCGCTTCGTGTCGGCCCCGGCTGCTGGGAACGCAACGTCGAGGCGCAGATCCGCTTCTACCGCGAGGGCGACTGGACCACGCCGATCGCGTCACACACCGTGCGCGGCATCGCACACTCCTACGCGGTGCACACGTGGTCGTTTGACAACAAGGGGTTCGAGGGGCGTGCCACGTTCAGCGTTTGGATCGCGCCCGGAACCGGGCTCGCCGTTGACGGCTTCTCCCTCATGCCTGCGTCGAATCTCGACGGCTGGCGCAAAGACGTCGTCGAGGCGGCGCGCCGCGTCAATCCGAAGATCATCCGGTGGCCGGGCGGGTGTTTCGCCTCGTTCTATCGTTGGCGCGACGGCATCGGCCCGCGCAGCGACCGAATCGCGAAGGAGAGCATCTACTGGGGCGGCCTGTACGAGAACGACGTCGGCACGCCTGAGTTTATGCAGTTCTGCCGGCTCGTGGACGCCGAGCCCTTCATCTGTGTCAATATGATGACGGGCACGCCCGAGGAAGCGGCCGACTGGGTCGCCTACTGCAACGCGCCGGCCTCGCACCCGATCGGCGCACTGCGCGCCAAGGACGGTTTCGACGAGCCGTTCGGCGTCACGTACTGGGATCTCGACAACGAGCCGTTCCGCAAGTACGGGGCGCGCGAATACGCCGAGCGCTGCGTGGTGTTCTCGCGCGCCATGAAGGCCGTTGATCCGGACATACAGGTCGTGCTGGTTGGCTACGGCGAGTACAACGGCCCGCTTGGCGAGATGCTCGAGATCGCAGGACGGGACGTTGACCTCGTCGCTGACCGCGCTGTGGAGGAGCAGACGCTGCGGCGCGACCTGAAGATCGTCCGGCGCTACAACGAGCAGCACGGCACGGGCATCCGGATGTGCAACACCGAATGGCCGGCGCCGGAGGGCGACATACCGCCCACGCTCGACGAGGCGGACCTTGAGCGGTTCCAGACGGAGAAAAGCCGGCGGCCGTGCTGGTACAGCGCCATGAACGTGGCGAAGACGCTGCTCACCTTCCAGCGACTCGGCGGCGATTTCGTGTTCTCGAACTTCAACAACTTCGCCAACACGTGGGGCCAGAACGTCATCGAGTGCCCGAAGGAAGGCGTCTGGCTCTCGGCGGCGGGGCGCGTCTTCGAGATCTTCTCACGCTCACCGGCCGCGTGGCCGCTTGCGATTGAGGGGAGCGACGCGCTCGAACACGTCGTCGTGCAGGCGGCGTGGGACGAGAAGCGCGAATCGCTGTGCCTCGTCGTCATCAATTACCGCAGCGAGCCGGTCGAAGTGGCGTTCGACCTCGGCGATCTGGGTAAGCCGTTTTCGACGAGCGAGACGACCGTGTTGCGGGCACCGTCGCTCGTGACGATCAACACGCTGGAGAAGCCGGACGCGATTGAGCGGACCGAATCGGGCGAAGCGCTCACCGGCCCCGATGCCCATACGCTTTCGGCGCCGCCGTTCTCGGTCGTGCACGTCGTGTTGCGATAGGCGGCACGCGCCTTCGTCGAGACACAAGAAGGCGCCCTTCGGTCATCCGTGATGCCGAAGGGCGCTTCGTTGTGTCGTGCAGTGCGGGCAGTTAGCCCGCATTTCTCACAACGCATGCACGTGGTGTCGTTCCGTGTGAGCCGCGT
>CAZCQN010000269.1:0-1919 GCA_964500825.1 uncultured Verrucomicrobiota bacterium
TCACGTACCCCTTGGCGAGGCCGAGGATGCGGTCGCACGGATACTCGTCGCAGAATGGGCAGACGTCGACGCCCTTCTCCCGCGCGCACTTCCTGATCGTGCAGAACGGCGCGCCGCACGTATCGCCGCGGCAACTGCGTCGCGATCCGCCGTCGGCGAGATCATTGAGGAAGGGCCAGAACTCGTTGAACCCGGGAATCCCGCCGCCCCAATGATCCCACCCTTCCTTCTGCATCGATTCGCGCAGTGCGCCCGCGCGCTGCGGGATTCGCGTGCGCTGGGCACACAGGCCGCAGTAGAGGCCGCAGTAGGTAACTTGCGTCAGGTCTGCCATCTCATCTCTCCTTCCCCAGCAGCCCCTCGTCAGAGCCTACGCCAGCGTCTCGCGCAAGTACGCGGCGGCGAACTCACAGCGGGTCATAAGCATCCGTCAAGCGTGACCCTCTTGTTCCAGGATCGCCCGGATCTGCTGACGAAGCGAGGGCAGCTTGTTCTCGACGACGTCCCAGACGATGTCGTAGTCGACGCCGAAGTAGTCGTGGATGAGGCGGTCGCGCATCCCAGCGATGGCTCTCCACGGGACGGCCGGGTGGCGCTGCTTCAACTCAGGGGGCACCTTCTTGGCCGCTTCGCCGATGATCTCAACGCTGCGCACGAAGGCGCGTCTGGCCGTTGCGTCCTGCAGGAATCGCTTCTTGTCAAGCCTCTGCTTCTCGGTGAGCAGGTACTCGATCTCGTCGAGGATGTGGCGCAGATACTCAAGCGGCGACGGAGGCATACTCGACCTCCCCAAGGATGTGCGGGGCGAGATAGGGGCTCAGTGCCTCGACGGTGACGAGTTCAACTGTGTGTTGGAGGGTTTCTTCAAGGAAGAAGGCCAGCTCCATGAAGTTGTCGAAGGTCTTCTGGCTGGGGTCAAATTCGACAAGGAGATCGATGTCGCTGTCGGGGCGTTGCTCGCCGCGGACGTAGGAGCCGAACAGACCGATCCGTCTCACACCCAGTGCGGCTAGGCGAGATCGGTTCTCAACGAGCGCATTGAAAACGTCGTTCTTCGTTCTGACCATGGTCGCACTCGCGCTCCCTCTGCGAGACGGAGAATCCTCAGTTTCTTCTCACCATGATACCATCATGCCAGTCACTTCGCCACGACCGAGGCGACTCAAGACCTACGTCAGACGCTCGCGCAGGTAGGTAGCGGCCCACTTGTGCGTCGGCAGGTCGTTGAGCCAGTAGATCTCGTCGTTGGCGCGGTCGCCGTATTGCTCGGCGAGCTCGCCCCAGGTGACTTGTTCGAGAAGCCTGATACCTTGAGGGCGTGCCTCAAGATATGCTTCAAGCAACGGCAGGAACCCGTCGTCGCCGAGCTTGCCGAGGCAGAACTGACCGGCCAGGTCCGGCGCTGCGCCGACGATGCCGGCGCTGTCGCATGCGCCGCCGCAGAAGACGCGCAGGTCGCGGTCGACCTGGAAGCCGAGTTTCTCGCATGCTCGATCGCTCGCGTGCCGTCCGGCAAGATCGGCATTCTCCAGTATTCTCGCAACGGCTTCGCGCTCCTCGACGAGGGAGGTCCTTCGCTGCGTGGTGCTCTCCGGCAGCCGCGCATACTGCTCCCGGCGCACGCGCTTGGCATCTCGGCCCCGCCCTTGCCACGAAAACGGATACCAACCGACCGCCGCCTTGCCCGACGGGTCCAGTCCCTTTAAGTGCGAAACGGTCGCCTCGAGCTCATCGACGTTGTCAGCGTGCAGGACGACGCCGGCACACCAATCCATGCCGTAGCCCATCGCGCGCTGAATCGTCGAAACGACACCCTTGAACGCGCCCGGCCGCCCCGCAAACGCGTCGTGCGTCTGCTCCAGCCCATACGCCGTCAACTGCAGGTAGCTGATGCCCGTCTTCTTGAGCCGCTGCCAGAC
>CAZCQN010000270.1:0-1907 GCA_964500825.1 uncultured Verrucomicrobiota bacterium
CCGACCTGGCCGGCAACTCGACGACGGCCGGCTCCAGCGGCACGTACGACTTCGATCAGCAAGAAAACATCGACGTCCAGTACGAGTACGACGTGCGCGGCAACATGACGGTGAAAGAGGTCAAGGTCGGCGAGAACTACGTCGCCAAGGAGCGCTACTTCTACAACTACGACAACCTGATCGAGTGCATCTGGTACGCCGACGCTGAGCACAACAGCAAGCACCCCCACTTCATCTACGACGGCCTCAACCGCCGCGTCCGGATCGAGTATGGCACCGTCACGCTCAGCGGCGACGACTTCAGCTCCTTCAGCGAGAACACGACCAAGGAGTACGTCTTCCTTGGCACGCAGCCCATCGTCGAGTACGACTACGACTCCGGCGAGGAGACGCGCGACGTGGTGCGCCAGTACTACTGGGGCCTCGACATCGTCGCCGGCATCGGTGGCTTGCTGTACCAGAAGGTCGAGGGCTCGCCCGACACCTACTACTACTACCACTACGACGGCAGCGGCAACGTCACCGCCATCACCGACGCCGACAAAGGCGTCGCTGCCCTGTACGAATACGACGCCTTCGGCAACATCATCACCAAGGCGGGCACCCTCGCCAACGACTTCACGTTCTCGACCCAGATGGCCTACGGCGCCTCCGGCTGGTCCATGTACATGTTCCGCAACTACTCGCCCCGCCTCGGGAAATGGACTCAACGCGATCCGTTTCGCTTAGTCCGTGAAGTCAACGTCGACGGGTTCTGCTGGAATGACCCGGTAGATCACGTGGACGCGCTGGGAGGCATCGCGCTGTTAACTGTGCTGATTATCGTCGCAGTTGCGGGGCTTGTGGGATACGGGGCGGTCACCACGGGAAAGAGGATCTCCAATAACGCCTCGAAGCTATGTCGTGCGCTGAAGGAAAGCGCTGACGACGCTGAGGAGAACGATGGCACTGCAGATGCTGTTTTGGAGGACTACCAGGCTTCAGTAGAGCGCGTTGTGGAAAACTCCCCCGCACTTGGCCAACTTGCCGTCGACGTCGTAACCACAGCCTACGATTTCGTGACTCCTAGCCCAGGCAACGTGGACTTCCCTACCAGCCTGACGCCGCTTGACGGGCCGCCAGGCGCGATACCGGTGACCGGACATGTACAGAAAACCAGAGGTGGGGGACGGATCTTCAGGCCCAGGATGTTTCACGGCAAGGCTGGCAGCGGCGTGAGCTATGGCTATGACTATCAAAGAACCATTCCCCTGGATTGAGTCGCCGTAACGTCGCCGCAGAGGGGCGACCACGAGCGGAGAGCCATGCGGCTTCGAAAGGGAGGGCTAGTCGAGGAGAAAGTGATTGCGCCCAGCCGTCACCGTGCTGTAAGTATACGCTTCACCGAATACGCCTGGCGGTTACCGGGTGAGGGTGCTGTGCATGAAGCTCGTTGAGTTGGCGATCGGCGTGGGCGCGGGGATCGGATTCGCTCTCTGGCTGCTTCGGAGGCGCCATAACCTACGATTGGGCGACGTCACGATTTGGGGAGGCGCTACGGCTGCCTACGTGTTGTACGAGTTGGCTCTGCTACCCGCCGTGTTTGGCTGGCATAACGTATACCTGGGTGCCGGGTGCGTAATCGGTTGGAGTTTAATCCCTGCCGTTTTCCTGATGTTGTGCGCGTCAGGTAAGCGAAGGGAAGCCCGGTTCTTCATCGTAGCACTCGCCGTGTTCCCGTTGCTCTATTTCTCCGTGCTCCTGTTGATCTCGTCCAATCTGCTTCAACAGCTGTGGTAGGCGCTGAAGAACGGGCAAGGGCCCTGCACTGGTGAAATCGTGCGGACCGGCAATCCGGGGAGAAGTCGGCGGTCACCATGCCCATCTCCTCTGACCTGTGGGTATGTGGCTGCGTTTGGTGACCCGCG
>CAZCQN010000271.1:0-1882 GCA_964500825.1 uncultured Verrucomicrobiota bacterium
CGCCTATGCGGCCAACATCGGCGGAATCGCCACCAAGATCGGCACGCCGCCCAACGTCGCCTTCTTCGGCTTCTTCGAGAAGCAGTTCGCCGGCGCGCCGCAGCCGACGTTCACCGCCTGGATGATGCTGGGCCTGCCGTTCTCCGTGGTGTTCCTGGGTATCAGTTGGCTCGTGCTCACTCGGTTCGTCTTCCGGCTCGGCAAGCTCAACATCGGGACCGGCCGCAGCTTCATCCGCGAAGAGCTGCGCAAGATGGGGCCGATGACGCCGCCTGAGTGGCAGGTCCTCGTCGTGTTCGCCATCACCGCGCTGCTGTGGATCACGCGCGGGCCGATCAGTGAGATCGGGTTTCCCGGCTGGGTTCGTGGCCTCGGGCTCGTCAGGGCCGAGGGCGACAAGACGATCGAGCTCGTGCGCGACGGCGGCGTCTCGATCACAATGGCGCTCACGCTGTTCCTTCTCCCGTCAGGCAAACAGCGCGGCGAGCGGCTCCTCGACGCGGCCTCGTTTCAACGGGTGCCGTGGGGCATCGTGTTGTTGTTCGGCGGCGGTTTTGCGCTTGCCGAGGGGATGACCGCCTCCGGGTTATCGTCCTGGCTCGGCTATCAGCTCGAGCCGCTCGGCGGCGTGTGGCCGCCGGGCATCGTCGCGTGCGTCAGCGGCATGCTCACGTTCCTGACCGAGCTCACGTCGAACACGGCGACGACGAACATGGTCCTGCCGGTCCTCAAGGGTGTCTCGGTGGGAGGTAATATCCATCCGCTGCTGCTGATGATCCCAGCGACGATGAGCGCCTCGTGCGCGTTCATGCTGCCGGTGGCCACCCCGCCCAACGCGATCGTCTTCGGCTCGGGGCACATCCCGCTCGGCAAGATGATCAGAGCCGGCCTGGTGCTCAACCTCATCGGCATCGTCCTCGTCACCGTGACGATCCTCACCCTCGGCACACTGATCTTCAATATTGGCGGCGGCCTGCCGGCCGGATGGCTCACGCCGTAAGGCGGACATTCACCGCGGATTCTCACGGATCACGCCGATCAGGATTGGTGTCGGGGGCGTGAGGTTCATCTGCAATCCCCGGCGGGACGGCTCGCGCCTTAGAGCCATATGGCGGAGCCGCGAAGCGGCGGCAGAGCATAGCCTGGCCCGTCATGGCCTGTTGAAAGAGCCCAGCTCCCGTCGGCCCCGGTGCTTGCCCCCAAGGGGCTTCATAGGTCAGCCCAGGGTTCCCGCGCCTCCGAAAAGGCGCGCAACCACCCTGGGTGTGGTGGCCACGAAAGACAGGTCGTAGCCTGAAAGGCTTCTATAGAGCAGCTTTTTCAACAGGCCCGTAAGCCCCAGGAACACGTAAGCAAGAGCAGTCCTGAGCCCCGAAGGCCCGCCGAAGGCGGGTGGGGGCGACAGAAGCTGTGCGGCTGGGTCAGGTGCCGCTGCCCTACATCGTGCGCTTGATCTCGGCGATCGCCTCGCGTACCTCGGGCGCGGTGTAGTCGAAGTTGACGAGCCGGTCGGTGACCTCCCAGAACCGTTCGGGCGGCTCGTCGAGCAGGTCGGCAAAGATCGCTGTGCGGACCGCGTCATCCAGCTCCTTCACGGGCGCAACCAGCGCGGCCACGTGGTTCGCGTCGCCCGCGTGCGTGAGCCGCGCCGCGAGGATAAGCGACGCCTTGTGCGCTCCGTTGAGCGGCCGGCCGGCCATCCCCTTGCGCGCCAGCTTACTGAAGGCCTCGACCAGCGGCTCGAACGCCGGCGACTTCGCCTCGTACGCCCTGAACGTGAGGGCGCCGAGGTCGTAGGCGATCGTCTCGGCGACGAACAGCACACCGGATTGCACCGCGATGTCGGCGTAGTAGCGCAAGCGGCGCCCCATGTCGGCCACGC
>CAZCQN010000272.1:0-1836 GCA_964500825.1 uncultured Verrucomicrobiota bacterium
AGGTCGGCGCCGACGTCGGCCGCCTTGGTGTAGATGCCGCCGCCGACGCGCGCAAACAGCGCCTGCGTGCTCGCGCCCATGCCGAAGCAGAGCATGATGACCGTGATCTCGTGCAGCGGCAGCTCGCCCCAGCCGAGCGTCGGCGCGAGCCACTTGAGCCCGAGGAACCACAGCGTGATGTCGAGCAGGCCAAAGCCCACCACGACGAGGCCCATGACGGCCCCGCTCCGGAACGCGACGCGCAGCCCGCGGTCGAGCGAGTGGCGCGCCGCCTCGGTCGTGCGGGCCGACGCGTACGTCGCCGTCTTCATCCCGAGCCAGCCGCACAGGCCCGAGAAGAAGCCGCCGGTCAGAAACGCGAACGGCACGATCTTATGCTGCACGCCGAGGACGAACGCGATGAAGGCCAGGAACGCGCTCAGGCAGACGAAGACGATGGCCACGGTCGTGTACTGGCGCTTGAGGTAGGCGTTCGCGCCATCGCGCACGTGCTGCGCGATCTCGCGCATCGTCTCGTTGCCCTCGCTCTCGCGCATCATGCCCTTGAAGAAAACGAGGGCGAACAGCAGCGCTACGACGGCACAGACAAGCGCGATGCCCCAGGCGACCCACCCCTTCATGTCGCCTGCCGAATCTCCGCCGGGGCTTGCGGCCCCGGTCTCGCTCGGGCCCGCCGGCTCGGCGGCAAGCGACGCGCCGATCACCACCACGACGAGCGCCGCCAAGACCAGCGCGAACGGCAGGACTTTCAGCAATCTCTTGCTCACGACACCTCCTTATCCCACGAGTGGGTGACCCGATGTAGGTGACGTACTTGTCGGAAGACCCTTCTCAAGATGCAGGAATGCGGAGAAGCAGACCTCTAAGCCGAATCCTGTCCGGTTGGGCATTGCCGAAGCAACACCTGTGCCGGGATGGTCATTCATCTGGGACGGGCGTCACCGCCCGCCTCGTGCGGCCTACCTGGGGCAGGGCGAGCAACCCTATCGCCCCTGTTTGGCCTTGCTCCGGATGGGGTTTGGCCTGCCACGGCGGTTGCCCGCCGCGCGGTGCGCTCTTACCGCACCATTTCACCCTTACCTAACCCGAATCGGTCTCCCGATTCGGGCGGCGGTGTCGTTTCTGTGCCACTTTCCGTCGCCTTGCGGCGCCCGGGCGTTACCCGGCATCCTGCTCTAGGGAGTTCGGACTTTCCTCCCCCGACTGTGCCGCGCAAGCGGTGCAGTCGGCGGCGACCATCCGGCCTGCTCCTCCGCACTATGGGAAATGCAGCTATGTCAATCCAGGTTCGTCGCGCAACGTCTCGTTGCCAGGCGTTTCGGTGACCGGCGTTTCGTTGCCCGACGCTTCGTCGGCCGATGCTTCGTCGGCCGATGCTTCGTCCGGGATGTAGAAGATGCGCCCGCAGTTCTCGCACTGGATGATCTGCTCGCGGTGGCGCGTCAGGTTCTCCATCTGGGCCGTCACGCTCAGATGGCAGCCGCCGCAGGTGCGGTTGACGATCGGCACCACGACGGCGCCGTTCTTGTTCTTGAAGATGCGCCGGTAGAGCCGGAGCACGCGGTCGTCGAGCCGCTGTTCCGCTTCCTTCTTGTGCCGGCGCGCCTCGTCGAGCTGCTGCGCGATCTCGTGCAGCTTCGCCTCGACGACCCCGAGCTGCTCCTGCAGCGCGGCGCGGCGCTCGGCCACCTCCTTGTCGCGGACGACCGCCTGCTGTGTCTCCTGCTCGATCGCCTCGTACTTCTCGAGGATCTTGTCCTCGGTCAGTCGGATGGCGGCCTGCACGTCGAGGATCTCCTTCATCATCGCTTTGTACTCGACGTTGCGCTTGATGGC
>CAZCQN010000273.1:0-1825 GCA_964500825.1 uncultured Verrucomicrobiota bacterium
CGAAAACAGAGAAGCCCTTGAGCAGCTCTTTCATCTTGGTGAGCTTGCCACGCAGGTAGATGGCGTTGACATCGAGCATCACCCTGTTTGCGCGGGCTTCAAGCTCGCTGTAGCGGCTGTACAGGTTGATAGCGTCCTCAAGGCTGAGCTTCTTCATCCGAGTAATCCCCCTTTGGCCGTTGGCCGCCAAGTCGAAGCTCTCTTCCGGGTGGCCTTTCCTGCCCGGCAGCAATTCTATACACCGATCCCGCCCTTTTGTCAAGGGCGCACGTGACTTGTCGCGGCCGTTCATCTCGTTTTTCGGGGGCCTCTCCAATGTGTCCTCTTTTCTGTCTTCGTGCTGCTTCTTTCATTCAGTTAGACGAGTGCTGGTCTCCGCTTCTTCGAACAGAAAGCAGGGTGTTTGTAGTTCCCCGGCCGGGCAAAGGCTGCGCGCGGTGGCGGCGGCGGGACAGATCGGCGAGCGGGGCGGATCAACCACGGTCACTCCGCGCCGGTCGGCACAAAACGGCGTCAGTAGCGGCGCAGGTCGCGGATGTAACAGCGTTTGACAACCTCGCGGCTCTCCGTGTCGAAGAACACGACGAAACGCTCTTCGCCCCAGTCCGTGGGCTTGTACGCGATCATCGACACCTCGCCAGGCTCGAGGTTCGGCTGACCGGTGGCGGGCAGGCGCCACCACGCTCTCATGCGCAGCTCGACGTCGTCGATCGAGTCGCCTCGCTTGACGGCGGCGCAGTCGAAGATGAAGTCGCTGTGACAGGGGATCGGAGAAAAGGAGAGGAGAAGGGAGCTCGACACGACCACCCAGAGGAACGTCGATGGCAGACACAGAAACCAGAGCGTCGAGTGCTTGAGACAACGCCATGCGCCAACGGCGACAGCGATTCCCGAGGCGACGATGAGCAGGACCACGTGTGCCGTTGTCATGGCCAGCGGCAATGGCGTCCAGTGGTAGTAGCTGAACAGGATCAGGACAAGGCCGATGCCGAGACAGACAGCAGTCACGAGACTGACGGCCGCAGCGCGCAGGCCGGCGTTCCGCGCGGTCGGCGCGACGACGGTGTCTCTCTGCGCTTCGCGCGTCGTGTTCATCGACCTTCGGCTCCTAGTCGTGCACGAAACGCCACCGGACGATCTTGCGCGTCGCCTCGTCGAAGTACGCGCTGATGGCTGCACCGCCTCGTCGGAACGCAACCACCCTGAATCCGCTTGGTGCCTGGTCCCAGTACTCCGGCGGTCCCAGGCCCCGCTGGTTCATCCGCTCGACGAACACGTCGACGCTCTCGCCAACCTCGACGGTAGCGCAGTCGAGGACGAACTCCTGGTAGCTGTCAAGCGGTTTGAACGAGGACAGGAGCAGCAGCGAGAGAATCAGCCACCCGAGGATCGCCGGGATGCACAAGAACCAACATCTTCGCTTCCTGATGCTCCACCACGACACGGCCGTCACGCCGAGTGCTGAAAGGCAGATGATGAGGACCCCGTGATACCACTGCATCAAGAACGCCAGGGGGGTCCACACGACGAGGGTGTCGAAAACCACCCAGACCCAGAAGCCGATGAGCACGGCCGTTGTCGTGCTCAAAACAGCCGCAGTGCGCCAGTCGCCTCGACCACGACGGGCCGGACGCCTCGCACCGTCATCTGTTTCGTCTTCTAGCTGGCCCACGGGTGCCTTACTTCATCGTCGGGTTGTCGCGTCGGCGTAGTTCCGAGAGAAGGACGGCAGAGAACGGAGAGGGAGGGATTCGAACCCTCGGTACCCGTTAAGGTACAACGCCTTAGCAGGGCGCCACTTTCAACCACTCAGTCACCTCTCCGT
>CAZCQN010000274.1:0-1815 GCA_964500825.1 uncultured Verrucomicrobiota bacterium
CCGCTTCCCACGGGCTTGCGCCCGAGGCTACTACCAGACGCCCCTGGCGGGGCTTGGAATCGTGCGCTGAGCCCAACTCGAGCCGATTCGGATGCGCGTCCGGGAGACGGGAGCGCGCGAGCTGTGTGCGAGAACCTGTTTGGATGAGGCCACGCGCGCGGCCGCGTTGGAACTGGCTGAGAGATTAATGCCCGCGCCATCTCGGGCGGCCATCTGCCCGTGGTCTGTGGGCAATGGAGCCTGGGGACTAGGGACAGCTCGCTATTCTTCCGGCTCTCCGCTCTCGGCTGACACGAAGGCCTTGAGGATTGGGGGACTGTCCTCGTTCTCCGCGGAGCTCGGCTCGCTGGGCGTGCGGGGTGACGGCGCGGCGCCGACCTGCGTCTCAGGGCCGTCGGCTGCTTCCGATCGCGGGTAGTAGCGCGTGGCGTGGATCAGGCGCCAGCGCTCGAACGGCCGGTCGATCGCCTGGAGCAGCGCGCGCACCTCGGCACGATCGACGCGCGCGTCGGCCTCGTCGTACAGGACGGGGAAGCGAACGTTGACGTCGTCGAACTTCGCCGCGCCGTCCGGCTTCGGCACGAGCAGGTAGAGGCGCTTGCCCTTCGTGTTGTGGTCGATCAGGCCGAAGTCCCAGTTGACGTAGTGCAGGAAGCGCTTGTCGCCCTCGACCTGACGCATGAACCGGTAGCCCTCGAAGCCGATCACGGCGACGCGGACGTCCTGGCGCTTGGCGTCGATCGCCTGCCTGATCGCCTCGACCTCGCCGCTCTCGTCGTTGGCGACAGCCATGAACGGCGTTGACGACGAGAGCGTCAGCGGCATCGCCCGTTCCTGGTCCGGCACGAGCGCATACGCCCCGATGAGGGCCGCCAGCAGGAGGGCCGTCGCCGGCGCGATCGCCCAACGCGGCGCACGCCGAGGCCATGTGCGAAGGGCGCCGACGCTGTGGGCGAGCAGGAAGAAGCTGAGCGGCACGGCGATGATCAGGTCCTCGTGCCGGCCGAACGACCAGCCGCGGTACGCCATGTAGGCGTGGAACAGCGGCATCGCCGCGATAAGCCCGAACACGACGAGGGGTAGCAGGGCCCGCCGCCCGACCATCGCGACGAGCGCGAGCACGGCCGCCACGGGCAGCAGCGGCGCGATGAGAAACATCTCGCCGAGCGAGTTGCTCACCGGCTCGGCGGCCAGCCACGCGCCAAGCCACCCGGGCAGCTCGGCCATCGCGGGCGGCGCGGCGGCCACTTCCATCGGCTGCACGTAGATGCCCTTGAGGAAGTAGAGGAAGTTGCCCATGATCAGCCAGTTGAACAGGAACCAGAGGCCGACCATGTAGACGACGGGCGAGGCGGCGAGCACGGCGGTCCCCTCGATCTTGCTCAGGCCGAAGCCGCGCGTGAACACCATATAGATCAGCCCGGCGGCGAACAGCACGCCGACGTACAGGATTGCCTGGTGCTCGATCACGGGCAGCAGCCCGAGGCAGATGCTCGAGCAGACAAGCGCGTCGAGCCCGCGCGTGCGCGTCCAGCGACGGAAGTAGTACAGGGCCGCCGTCACGAGCGCCAGAACCCATATCTGGCTGCTGCCGCCCGCGCTCGCCAGCAGAACCCACGGGCTCGCCCCGCATAGCGCCGCGCCGACGGCGGACGCCCACCGCGGGAAGCCCGAGTCGAGGAACGCACGCGCGACAACCAGGCACAGCACCGCGCCCCCGAGCGCCGAGAACAGGCACGCGGCGAAGCCCGACTCGACCGCGCCCGGGATGCCCGCGAACGCGAGCTGGGCCACCGTCGGCAGCGGCGCCCACCA
>CAZCQN010000275.1:0-1808 GCA_964500825.1 uncultured Verrucomicrobiota bacterium
GGCCCTTGACCTGCACAAGTCGGGTCAAACGCCTTTTTCAGCACCCTGCTAGGCGATCTTCTTGCCCTTCCGCGTCCGGAGCTTCGGGCGCGCGCCGCGCTCGACGGCTTCTTTAGTCACGACGCACTCGTCGACCCGCTCGAGCGAGGGCGTCTCGTACATCACGTCGAGCATGACGCCTTCGAGAATGAGCCGGAGGCCTCGGGCGCCCGTGCCCTTCTCGATGGCTTTGCGCGCGATCGCGTGGAGCGCCTCGCGGGTGAACGTCAGATCGATGCCTTCCATGCGGAAGAGCTTCTGGTATTGCTTGACCATCGCGTTCTTGGGCTTGGTCAGGATCTGGACGAGGTCCTCCTCGGTAAGCGAGTAGAGCGACTCGATCGCCGCGTGCCGGCCGACGAACTCGGGGATCAGGCCGAACTCGATCAGGTCCTCGGGCTCGACGAGCGCGAGCACGGCGCCGACGTTGTCCTCGTCGAGGGCGGCCGATTCCTCTCCGCCGAACCCGATCGTCGTTCGCCCAAGGCGCTTGCGGATGATCTTGTCGAGGTGCGTGAACGTGCCGCCGCAGATAAACAGGATGTGCTCGGTGTTGACCGGGATGTACTCCTGGTGCGGATGCTTGCGGCCGCCCTTGGGCGGGACGTTGGCGATCGTCCCCTCGATAATCTTGAGCAGCGCCTGCTGGACGCCTTCGCCCGAGACGTCGCGCGTGATCGACACGTTGCTCGTGGTCCGGCCGATCTTGTCGATCTCGTCGATGTAGATGATGCCGAGTTCGGTCTGGGCCACGTTGTAGCTCGCCGCCTGGAGGAGCCTGAGGATGATGTTCTCAACGTCCTCGCCGACGTAGCCGGCCTCGGTGAGGGTCGTGGCGTCGGCGACGCAGAACGGCACGTCGAGGATGCGGGCCAGCGTACTGGCGAGCAGCGTCTTGCCGCACCCGGTCGGTCCGATCAGGAGCACGTTGCTTTTCTGGATCTCGACGTCGTCGCCGGCGCTGGCGGACATGATGCGCTTGTAGTGGTTGTAGACGGCGACTGAGATGGAGCGCTTCGCGCGCTCCTGGCCGATGACGTACTCGTCGAGGCGTTCTTTGACCTCCTTGGGCTTGAGGAGGCGGAGCTTCTTGGGCGTGGGCCGTCGTTCGAGCAGGTTTTTGCACAGGTCGACGCACTCGTTGCAGATGAACGCGTCCTTGCCGCTGATGAGCTTGTCGACCTGGTCCTCGGTCTTGTCGCAGAACGAGCACCGGTGCATCAGCAGGTGTCCGTATTCTCTCGAGCCCATCGTCTCGGCTCCTTGCGCGTGCCGCGCTGGGTGGCGCGCTACTTGTTGTTCTTGTCGGCGGCCTTGACGTCGGTCCGCCTCTGGACCACCTCGTCGAGGAGGCCGTACTCCTTGGCCTCTTCGGGGCCCATGAAGAACTCGCGGTCGGTGTCCTCCTCGATTTTCGCCAGGTCCTGGCCGGTATGCTCGGCCAGGATCGCGTTGAGCCGGTCCTTGAGCCGCAGGATCTCGTTGGCCTGGATGCTGATGTCGGTGGCCTGGCCCTGCACGCCGCCCCACGGCTGGTGGAGCATGATGCGCGCGTGCGGCAGGGCGTAGCGTTTGCCCTTCGTGCCGGCCGCGAGCAGCACGGCTGCCATGCTCGACGCCTGCCCGATGCAGTACGTGAAGATGTCGGGCTTGACGTACTCCAGCGTGTCGTAGATCGCCAGCCCGGCGGTGACGGAACCGCCGGGGCTATTAATGTAGACGTGAATATCCTTCTTCGGATCCTCCATTTGGAGGAACAGGAGCTGAGC
>CAZCQN010000276.1:0-1716 GCA_964500825.1 uncultured Verrucomicrobiota bacterium
GCCCGCTGCGCGGGCTTGCAGACACAATGCTGCTCGCTCCTTGGGCTCGCACGAAATGCCGCCCGCTGCGCGGGCTTGGAGACGTGCTGAGGGATCGGTCTACATCAGCGTGAGCTTCAGCTCGTTGAGGCGCTTGATTTCGTCGCGGAACTCGGCGGCGTCCTCGAACCGGAGCTGCTCGGCCGAGGCCTGCATCTTCCGAGAAAGCTCGGCGACGCGGCGGTCGATCTCGTCGGGCGAGAGGTACTCGGCCGCCTCCTCAGCCACGGTCGTCACGTCGACGTAATCGGCCTCGTACGCGGCCGCGAGACCCTCGGAGATCGTCTTCTTGATCGTCGCAGGCGTGATCTTGTTCTCCTCGTTGAACTCGAGCTGCTTGGCGCGGCGGCGGTTCGTCTCGCCGACGGCACGCCGGATCGAGTCCGTCTCCTTGTCGGCGTAGAGGATGACGGTCCCGTTGATGTTGCGTGCCGCGCGGCCCATCACCTGGATGAGCGACCGCTCGCTGCGCAAGAAGCCTTCCTTGTCGGCGTCGAGTACGCCGACGAGCGACACCTCCGGCAGGTCGAGGCCCTCGCGCAGCAGGTTGATGCCGATGAGCACGTCGAACTTGCCCTTGCGCAGGTCGCGGATGATCTCGACGCGCTCGAGCGTGTTGACGTCGGCATGCAGGTAGCGGCACCGGACGCCGAGGCCCGAGTAGTACGTCGTCAGGTCCTCGGCCATCCGCTTCGTGAGCGTCGTGACCAGGACGCGTTCGTTCTGCTCGACGCGCCTGCGGATTTCCTCCAGCAAATCGTCGACCTGGTCGGACGCTGGTTTGATCACGACGGCCGGGTCGACGAGGCCCGTGGGCCGGATCACCTGCTCGACGACGAGCCCCTCGACGCGCTCGAGCTCGTAGTCGGCGGGCGTGGCCGAGACGTAGATGACCTGGTTGATCTGCTCGTTGAACTCCTCGAACGTGAGCGGCCGGTTGTCGCGCGCGCTCGGCAGCCGGAAGCCGTACTCGACCAGCGTGTTCTTGCGGCTGCGGTCGCCGCGGAACATGGCCCGGACCTGCGGCACCGTGATGTGGCTCTCGTCGAGGAAAAGCAGGAAGTCGCGCGGGAAGTAGTCGATGAGCGTCGGCGGCGGCTCGCCCGGCTTGCGGCCGGTGAAGTGGCGCGAGTAGTTCTCGATGCCCGTGCAGTAGCCCATCTCGCGCAGCATCTCGACGTCGAAGTTCGTCCGCGTCTCGAGCCGCTGTGCTTCGACGAGCCTGTTCGCGCCGTTCAGCTCCGCGAGCCGTTCTTTGAGCTCCGCCTTGATCGACTCGATCGCCTCGTCGAGCGTCCGTTCCGTCGTCACGTAGTGGGTGCCGGGGTAGATGGCGGCGTAGTCGAGCGCCTCGATCGTCTTGCCGCGCAGCGGGTCGATCGCGTGGATCGCCTCGATCGTGTCGCCGAAGAACTCGATCCGCAGCGCCCGGTCGTCCTCGTACGCCGGGAACACCTCGAGCACGTCGCCGCGGACCCGGAACGTGCCACGGTGGAAATCGACGTCGTTGCGCTGGTAGCGGATGCCGACGAGCTTGCGGAGCACGTCGTCGCGATCGACCTCGTCGCCGGCGGTGAGCATGACGAGCGTGTCGCGGTACGCCTCCGGCGAGCCGAGGCCGTAGATGCACGAGACGCTCGCGACGATGATCACGTCGCGCCGCTCGAGCAGCGACCG
>CAZCQN010000277.1:0-1705 GCA_964500825.1 uncultured Verrucomicrobiota bacterium
AGCGAAGGCGGGTTGCCACCGGCTTCAGCCGGTGGTCTGCGCAGGAGCAGGAACAACCCACTTCCCTCCGCGCGCCCTGCCCGGCACGGGCCGGGCGCGCGGAGGGAAGTGGGAAAAGGGAAGGAGCTCACCACCACCGGCTGAAGCCGGTGGCAAATGGCTCTCCAGCGCAGGAGCGCTGGAGAGCCCCGTGCCGGCTGAAGCCGGCACGCCAGCCAGGAATCACAGGTTTCCGCTCAAGAGATACAGCGGTCCCATCATCATCGCCATCCTCGCAAAGCTCACAAGAAAGTGTGGGCGTTCCCACACGGGGCGTCATGGTTCATCCAGAGAAGGGAACGCCCTCGGCAGACGGCTTAGGCCGTGGGGGGATGCTGGATGAGGTGCGAGGTGTCGGGCGCGGGCGGTTTCGGTTTCTGGGCGGGGAGGCGGCCGTCGAACGCGGCGTTGAAGACCTCGGCGATGTCCTCGACGTAGGTGAACTCAAGGCCCTCGCGCAGCGACTCGGGGATTTCGTTCACGTCGGGCTCGTTGCGCGCGGGCGCGATGATCTTGGTGATGCCGGCGCGCTTGGCGGCGAGCACTTTCTCCTTGATGCCACCGACGGGCAGGACGACGCCGGTCAGCGTGATCTCGCCGGTCATGGCGACCGTGTTCGAGACCGGAATGCCGCTGATGCACGAGGCGATGGCCGTCGCCATGACGACGCCGGCCGATGGGCCGTCCTTGGGGATCGCGCCGGCCGGCACGTGCAGGTGCAGGTCGCACTTGTCGTAGAAGTCGGTCGGGAGGCCGATCGTCTCGGCACGAGACCGCACGCAGGAGAGCGCGGCGCGGGCCGATTCCTGCATCACGTCGCCGAGCTGGCCGGTGAGCTGGAGCGACTTGCCGCCCGGCATCTGCGTCGCCTCGACAAACAGCACGTCGCCGCCCGACTGGGTCCATGCAAGGCCGGTGGCGACGCCGGGGACGGCCGTGCGGCGCGCGACTTCCGGAAAGACCTTTTGCGGGCCGAGGTAGCCGGGCACGGCGTCGGCGTCGACAACGACGCGCGTCTCGCCGTTCGTGGCGAACTTGTAAGCCACCTTGCGGCAGATGGAGCCGATCTCGCGCTCGATGTTGCGCACCCCCGCCTCGCGCGTGTACTCGTCGATGATGCGCTGGATGGCCTTGGGCTCGAACTCGATCCGCGCGGGGTCGAGGCCGTTTTCCTTGATCTGGCGCGGGACGAGGTACTGGATCGCGATCGCGGTTTTCTCCTCGGTCGTGTAGCCGCTGAGCCGGATCACTTCCATGCGGTCGCGCAGCGCGGGCTGGATCGTGTCGAGGATGTTGGCCGTGCCGATGAAGAGCACTTTCGACAGATCGAACGCGAGGCCGAGGTAGTGGTCGCGGAACGTGTTGTTCTGCGCCGGGTCGAGCACTTCGAGCAGGGCGGACGAGGGGTCGCCGCGGAAGTCGGTGCCGACCTTGTCGAGCTCGTCGAGCATCATGACGGGGTTGTTCGAGCCGGCACGGCGAATGGTTTGGAGGATGCGGCCGGGCATGGCGCCGATGTAGGTGCGGCGGTGGCCGCGGATTTCGGCCTCGTCGCGCATGCCGCCGAGCGACATGCGGATGAACTTGCGGCCGAGCGCGCGGGCGATCGACTGGCCGAGCGAGGTCTTGCCGACGCCGGGCGGGCCGACGAAGCACAGGATCGGGC
>CAZCQN010000278.1:0-1643 GCA_964500825.1 uncultured Verrucomicrobiota bacterium
CGACGGGCACGCCGTCGCCGAGCAGGCGGTCCATGAGCCGCTTGGCTTTCTCGAGGCGTTCCGGGCCGTTGGCCGGCATCCCGTTGTCGTCGATGGCGAGCGCGATCACGCCGCAGCCGTGCTCCTTGACGAGGCCGATCATTCTCTCGTAGCGCTCGCTCTCGCCGCTGATCGAGTTGAGGATCGGTTTGCGGCCGCCGGTGTGGACCTTGAGCGCGGCCTCGGTTGCGGCCGGGTTGGGCGTGTCGATCGAGAGCGGCGCGCCGGTCTCGTCCTGCACGAGCTGGGCGAGCCAGACGATGTCGTCGACCTCGGTGTTGATCCGGGTGCCGCAGTTCACGTCCAGATAGTTGGCGCCGGCCTCGACCTGTGTGCGGGCCAGCTCGCGAAAGAGCGCCTCGTCGCGCTTGGCGACCGCCTCGTCGAGACCTTTCCGGGAACTGTTGATCCGCTCGCCGATGATAAGCATGCTGTTCGTCCTCCGGGAGCGGAGACCACGGAGAGCACGGAGGAGGAAACCCGTCTCCGTGCTCTCCGTGCCCTCCGTGGTGAGAGTGTCTTCTTTTCTGTTGCCGCGCCCTTTAGGCAGCGAGAAGCTCTTTGACCTTGTCGACGGCGGAGGCGGCGTCGGGCGCGAAGCCGTCGGCGCTGATCTCGTCGGCGTAGGCCTGGGTCACCGGCGCGCCGCCGATGATCGTCTTGATGCTGCCGGCGATGTCGGAGGCCTTGATCGCGTCGATCGTCGTCTTCATCCCCGGCATCGTGGTCGTGAGCAAGGCTGACATGCCGACGACGTGCGCGCCGGCCTTCTTCGCTTCCTCGATGAACTTCTCGGGCGCGACGTCGATGCCGACATCGACGACGTTGAAGCCCGCGCCCTCGAGCATCATGGCCACGAGGTTCTTGCCGATGTCGTGCAGGTCGCCCTTGACCGTGCCGATCACGACGGTGCCGACCGGCTCGATATCGCTCTCGGCCAGCAGCGGCTTGAGCACTGCCATCGCGGCCTTCATGGCGCGGGCGGCGATGAGGACCTCGGGCACGTAGACCTCGCACTTCTTGAACCGCTCGCCGATGACGGCCATCCCGGCGATCATGCCTTCCTGGAGGATGTCCTTGACCGGGACGCCCTCGTCGAGCGCGCGCTTGACCAGCTCGTCCGACTTGGCCGGCACGCCGATGTTGCCCTTGATGATGGCGGTTGCGAGTTCCTCAAGCGTACTCATAGCTGCTGACCTCTATCCCATCCGCGCCGCCGTGCGCACCACAGGTTGAGCCCGGCCCCCGAAGCGAGCAAACGATCTTGCCTTGTACGTGGCCTGCAGACAGATGTCAACCCTCGGGCAGGATGATCGAACCACGGGGAACACGGGGGACACGGGAGGCAGGGGGCGAGGGCAGTCTTCCTCAGCACTCTGCTCATCGTGCATCCGTGAGACTTGTGGCTGGTTACTTCCCTTCGCCGAGCAGCTCGTCGATGCGGCGCTTGACGTCGGGGGTCATTTCGATCGGGTCGGGCCACTCTCTTGAAAAACCTTCGGCGGGCCATTTCTTTGTGGCGTCGATGCCGATCTTGCTGCTCAGAGTAGGGTGTTGGGCGGCGTGGTCGAGGACGTCGGTGGGGCCTTCGGTGAACGTGATGT